>CAYWZC010000012.1:0-43238 GCA_964462745.1 uncultured Rhodanobacteraceae bacterium | reverse complement strand
GGTTCGATTCGGGTGCGGCGCGTGAACGGGGCGTTGTCGTCGGCTAGACTCGACTGTCCGCGGACGACGAACAGACCAACGGGTACCGGGCATGACGGACGACACACGAGAGATCAATGCGGCGATGCGCGCGAAGGCGCTGTCGCGCTGGGAAGGGGAGGGCGGCGCCCTGATTCCGACGCCGGCGGCCGAAACGATCGACGAGTCGGAACTGCGCATCCTAGCGCGGCTGGGCGCGGCCCTGCTCGATCACTGGGACGAGTTGTCGCGATCCTCGCAGGATCGCATCGTCCACCGTGCGAAGACGCTCGGTGGCCCCGGCGATCACGCGCACGTCAAGGAAGAACTGGCGCGCTTCCTGCGGGTACATCGCGACGAGGGCTGACCCGACCGTGCATCGATTGCGCGGTCATCGAAGCCAGCAGCAGCGGAGCAAGCTCCGCTCCACGAAGCTTTTGTAGAGCCGAGCTTGCTCGGCTTCGGGAATCCAGGAGCAGCGGAGCAAGCTCCGCTCCACGAAGCTTTGTAGAGCCGAGCTTGCTCGGCTTGGGGAGTCGAAGAGCAGCGGAGCAAGCTCCGCTCTACGGAGCTTGTGTAGAGCCGGGCTTGCTCGGCTAGGAGTTCCGCGCCGACAGGCGCAGCGCGTTCGCGACCACGGAAACGGAACTCAGGCTCATTGCGAGCGCGGCGATCATCGGGCTCAGCAACAGCCCGAATGCCGGATACAGGACGCCGGCGGCGATCGGCACGCCGAGTGCGTTGTAGGCGAACGCGAAGCCGAGGTTCTGGCGCATGTTCGCGACCGTGGCTTCGGAAATCGCACGCGCGCGCAGGATGCCGCCGAGGTCGCCCTTGACCAGGGTGACCTGGGCGCTCGACATCGCGACATCGGTGCCGGTGCCCATTGCGATACTGATGTCGGCGGTGGCCAGCGCGGGTGCGTCGTTGATGCCGTCGCCGGCCATCGCGACGCGTCGACCTTCGCGTTTCAGGCGCTGCACCAGCTCGGCCTTGTCCTGCGGGCGCGCTTCTCCGTGGACTTCGTCGATCCCGAGTCGCGCGGCGACTGCATGCGCGGTCGTGTGGCCGTCGCCGGTCGCCATGATGATGCGCAGGCCCGCGGCGTGCAGTGCGTCGACGGCGGTCCGTGCGGATGGCTTGATCGGGTCGGCCACCGCGAGGAGGCCGGCGGCGCGGCCGTCGACGGCGAGGAACATCGCGCTCGCACCTTCGCGGCGGAACCGCTCCGCGACCTCCGCGTGCGTGCCGACATCCGTTCCGATCGACTGCATCAGCGTCGTGTTGCCCAGGGCGAGATCGTGGGCGGCAACGGTACCGCGCACGCCCATGCCGGTGACCGAATCGAAACCATCGACGCGGTCGATTGCGAGCCCCCGGCGGCGCGCCTCCGCGACGATCGCCTCGGCAAGCGGATGCTCGCTACCCTGGTCGAGGCTCGCGGCCAGGCGCAGCACCTGTGGCTCGTCGAAACCGGTGAACGCGACGACCTCGCTGAACACCGCGCGGCCTTCGGTCAGGGTGCCGGTCTTGTCGACGATCAGGGTGTCGATGTCGCGCAGGCGTTCGATCGCCTCGGCGTCGCGGAACAGCACGCCGTGACGCGCGGCGCGGCCGGTCGCGACCATGATCGACATCGGCGTGGCGAGGCCGAGCGCGCACGGACACGCGATGATCAGCACCGAAACCGCGTTCAGCACCGCGTACGTCCACGTCGGTTCGGGTCCGAACAGGCCCCAGACGAGGAACGTCGCGACCGCGACCGCGAGCACCGCGAGCACGAACCAGTACGCGACGCGGTCGGCGATGCGTTGCATCGGCGCGCGCGAACGCTGGGCCTGCGCGACCAGTTGCACGATCTGCGACAGCACGGTGTCGGCGCCGACCTTGTCGGCTCGAATCACGAGCGCGCCGGTGCCGTTGAGGGTCGCGCCGATCACCCGGTCGCCGACCGCCCTTGCGACCGGAACCGGTTCCCCGGTCAGCATGGATTCGTCGATGTGCGAACGACCGTCGACGACCGTGCCGTCGACCGGCACGTTCTCGCCCGGTCGAACGCGCAGGCGGTCGCCGACCTGCACGTCGGCCAGCGCGATGTCCGTTTCGCTGCCGTCCTCGTTGATCCGGCGCGCCTGCTTCGGCGCAAGCCCGAGCAGGGCGCGGATCGCCGCGCCGGTGCGGCTGCGCGCGCGCAGTTCCAGCAGCTGCCCGAGCAGGGTCAGCGAGACGATGACCGCCGCGGCCTCGAAGTAGACGCCGACGCGGCCGTGTTCGCGGAACGAATCCGGAAACCAGCCCGGTGCGATCGTCGCCGCCACGCTGTAGGCGAACGCGGCGACCACGCCGATGCCGATCAGGGTGAACATGTTCGGGCTGCGGTTGCGGATGGACGCCACGCAACGTTCGAGGAATGGCCAGCCGGCCCACAGCACCACCGGGGTCGTCAGCGCAAACTCGATCCACGCACGCGTCGAGGCGGACAGCGCCGGCCAGTGGTGGCCGAACATCGCGAGCACGAACACGGCGAAGCTGAGCGGCAGGGTCAGCCAGAAGCGGCGCGAGAAATCGCGCAGTTCCGGGTTTTCCTCGTCGTCCGGATCCGGCATTTCCGGTTCCAGCGCCATGCCGCAAATCGGGCAGGTGCCGGGACCTTGCTGACGGATTTCCGGATGCATCGGACAGGTGTGCATCGTGCCCGGCGCGGCCGGTTCCGGATCGGCAGGTGAAAGGTACTTTGCGGGTTCGGCGACGAAGCGCTCGCGACAGCGCGCCGAGCAGAAATGAAACTCCGTGCCGCCGTGCCGTGCGCGATGCGCGCTGCTGGCAGGATCGACCTGCATGCCGCAAACCGGGTCGGTCGCGGTGGTCGATGCGGTGCCGCGCTCGCCGTCGTGCACGTGCGGATGGTGCGGCTCGTTCATGGTTCCTCTCCGGACAATGCGGCCAGGATCGGGCAGCGCTCCAGCGCACCGTGGCCGGGACAGGCATCGATCAGGGTGCGCAATCCGTCGCGCATGCGGATCAGCTCGGCCAGCTTGCGTTCGACATCGGCCAGCTTCGCACCGGCTGCGGCCTTGAGCCCGGCCATGTCGTCCGCGGGCCGCGAGGAAAGCGCGAGCAGGTCGCGGATTTCGGCAAGGCTGAATCCGAGCGCCTTGGCCCGGCGTACGAAGCGCAAGCGTGCGACATCATCGTCCGTGTACTGGCGATAGCCGGACGCGCGCCGCTGCGGTGGCGGCAGGATGCCGTTGCGTTCGTAGTAGCG
Source organism: uncultured Rhodanobacteraceae bacterium (assembly GCA_964462745.1). Taxonomy (GTDB): domain Bacteria; phylum Pseudomonadota; class Gammaproteobacteria; order Xanthomonadales; family Rhodanobacteraceae; genus Dokdonella_A. The sequence continues at coordinate 39,955 of CAYWZC010000012.1, read as the reverse complement.
CACGGTGTCGATCGGGACGCCGCTGCGCCGGGCGAGTTGACCAATCTGCATGATCGCGACCTTGCTCCGCCGACGGGATGGTCACAGTCTGGGTATGGACCATGGTCCAGAGTCAAGCCTTGCGCGATCGTTCGGTTCGCCGCGCACGATCGCCGTTGGCGCCGGGCAACGGGCGATCGCATGGTCCGGCGCCGGACCGGGCCGCATGTGGGCGACCGGTCCGCTTGCGATACCGGAGCCGTGGGGCAGGCTCGATGATTCCCGGTGCGGCGCGCTCAGTGTTCCAGCGTCTTCGTGTTCTCCAGCAGCATATCCAGCTTCGCCTTCATCTCGGACTGTTCGTGCATGCCGCCGGCAAAGTAGTAGGCGGTATACAACACCGAGGGCGTGCCGGAGCGACCGCTGTCCACCACGGAATTGATCTTCATCACGCCGCCATCGGCATACGCGACCGCGTCATACGGACGTTTGCGATGCACGATCCGGTTCCAGCTGTCCTTGTACGTATCGTTGAGCTCGGCCGACGGCGCGATGTTGCGGGTGAAGTTGATCCAGTCGTTGTCGTGCGGATTGCTGGCCGCCCACACATCGCCCACATCCCATACCGCTTCGCCGTCGTCGGGAAAGTAGCTGAACCCCAGCGTCATCATGCTGTTCGGGTTGATGTCCTGCAGGGCCGGTGTGTAGGAGAACCGCAAGCGATCGGACGCGTAGCGAAACCGCTTGCCGTATTCGATGTCGATATCGATGTCGCCGAACACCGCCGGCAGCGGCGCGTGTTCGAGAAAATCCTTCCACTGCGCCAGCGTACCGTCGTATGTCACGTGGAAGAAATCCGTGAGTGCCCGCAGGTTGATCATGCAGTCGTGCGCCGCGCTCGCGGTCGTGATGCGCATCAGCGTGATGTAGCCATCGGGTACCGGCAGCGAGAACGTCGTCGCCAACGCGTTTTCATGGGCGATGGGCCAGACGCGGACCTGCCAGCGTCGCTGCCACTTGTCCACATGCATCGTATCGGTGGTCGGTTCGCCGAGCGAGGTAATCAGGATGCTTTCGGGGCCGACCTGACGCGTCAGGAATCCGACCTTGGCCAGCATCTCGATGAGCCTTGCCGGTTCGCCGTACATCTGGCCGGCGCTGACGCTGTCGGGCTTGCGCAGATGGAACAGGATGTTCTGTCCGACCGTGCCGGCCTCGATGTAGCCGTTGTCCGGCAGCGAGGTGGTACCTTGCGAGGCTCCCGACAGCGACCAGATGCCGTTGGCATCGCGGGTGATCAGATGGGGAAGTTCTTCATCGACGTCGTGTCGTGGAGGATCGGGTGCGAGCCGGCGCCATTCGGAAACAGCGTGCTCTCCTCCGAGGTCAGCAATGCCGCGAGTTGCTGATCGCAGTACGCGTCGAATCGCTCGCGATACGCGCGGTCGAACTGGGCGAAACTCAGCGGCAGCTCGAATTGCGCCTTCAGCCGGTCGCTCCGGGTCGTGTTGAACACATCGAACTGGTACGACATGCGCTGATCCAGTATCGCCAGATTGTCGGGCGCATCCAGTACGTGGCGGATCGGCAACGCATAGTTCAGGTTTTCATTGGCCGACTTCATCATGACCACGCCGATGACCTTGCCGTCCTTGTCCAGCAAGGGACCGCCGCTGTTGCCGGGCGAGGCTGCGGCAGAGAACCGCATCCATTTCCAGCGTCCGTCCTGTTGCTCCGGCGTATCGGAGGTATACAGGCCGTCGCGGATAACAACGCCGGTGCCCAGTGCGTTCCCCACGGCATAGACCACCTGGTTCCTGACCGGCGCGGTGTTGACCTCGAGCGCCGGCGTGTCTGGAGGGCCGATCACCGAAAACACGACGAAATCCTGGCCCAGCGAAAACTTCTCGATCTTGTCGATGGGGTACACGTGACCGGCCGCGTCGCGCAGTTCGGGAGGCCCCCACAGGCTGCCGATGCCGGTCATCAGGACGTGGCCGGCGGAAATGTAGCGGCCGTCGCCGATGTAGAACGCGGTACCGATCGAGTAGTACTTGTCAGTTCGTTGCTGGTAGGGCAGCAAATCCAGCGGAAGCGGCTTTTCGTAGCGGATCGCGTCGTCGACCGGTTTGGCGGCGACCACTTCGAAGGTTACCGCCTGGATGCGTGGCAGCAGTTGCGGGTCCAGGCTCGCGGCCGTGGCGGGCGCGAGCATGCCGAGGCCAATCACGAGTACCGCAATCCGGCGTGCGAAGCGTGCGATCCTCCCGGCGGTTCCGGAAGCCTTCTTTACGTGCATGGGTATCCCTTGCGATGAGGCCGGCGACGGAGCGTCGAGGTGCTCCGTCACGGCAAACCAGATGCCGATATTGGCATGCCCGTGTCCCGCGTGCAGCAATCGTGGCGCTCCGGCCCGCGGATGCGAGTCGGGGCGGCCTGCGAACGTCGGTCGGCGGTTCCGGTGTCGTTCCGCTTCTCGCCCATGCGGACACTGTCGTTCAGAGCCATGCGCGGAGGCCGACGACGACCCGCGTGTCGTCGGTGTCTTCGAACGCTGCGCGGTGCAGGTCGGCGGTCTCGCCGTACACGCGTTCGTGCACGATGCCGATGTAGGGCGCGAAGCGGCGCGTGATCTCGTAGCGCAGGCGCAGGCCCGCTTCGACGCTGGAAAGTCCCGCGCCGATGCCGCGTTGCGGATCGTCCTCACCATGCCAGTCCGCTTCCGCGAGCCATTGCAGGATCAGGCGGTTGGTGATCAGGGTGTCGTATTCGATCTCGACGTTCGCGGCGATGCCACCGCCTTCGCCGAGGTAGGCGGTTGCCTGGAACTCGAACTTGTACGGCGTGAGGCCCTGCACGCCGAGTGCGGCCGAGGTTCGCGACGGACCTTCGCCGAACGCTTCGCGCACGCCGGCGACCACGTCCCACCACGGCGCAATGCTGCGCCCGTACAACACTTCGAGATCGCCCGATTCGGTGCTGCCGTCGACGCGTTCGCCTTCGCTGCGCAGCCACACGCGGTCGAGATCGGTGCCGATCCACGCCGATCCCTCCCAGGCGAAGGCGCTGCCCTGGTCCGTGTCGCCCGCCTCGATTCGGTTGAACACCACGTAGTGGTGGATCGCGTCGTCGTGTACCGCGTGTCCGGCGACGTCGGGGAACGCCGCGGCGCGATCCGCGGGCGTGATCGGCGGGATCGGCGTTTTCGGTTCCTGCGCGTCGTGTCCCGCGCGATCGATCGTGTGGTGGCCGGCATGCGGGTCCGCGGGCGGCGCCGTGTCGGGCGCTTCGTCGCGCTGCGCATCGCGCGCAATTTGCGCGGGCTGCGGGTGATGCGCATGTTGCGCGATCGCGGGCCATGGCACGAGGGTCGCTGCGAGCGCGAGTACGGCAAGATGCGGCCAGGCGCGGGTATCGTGCATGCGGTTCATTCCTCCACCCGCACTTCGCGGAACATGCCCGCTTCCATGTGGTAGAGCAGGTGGCAGTGGTAGGCCCAGCGGCCGAGCGCGTCGGCGCGCACACGGTAGCTGCGCCGGCTGCCCGGCGGCATGTCGATCGTGTGCTTGCGCACCTGGAAGTTGCCGTCGGCGTCCTCGAGGTCGCTCCACATGCCGTGCAGGTGGATCGGGTGGGTCATCATCGTGTCGTTGACCAACACGATGCGCACGCGTTCGCCGTAGGCAAGGCGCAGCGGTTCGGCATCGCCGAACTTGATGCCGTCGAACGACCACGCGAACTTTTCCATGTGTCCGGTCAGGTGCAACTGGATCGTGCGCGACGGTTCGCGGCCGTCGGGATCGTCGAACGTGCTGCGCAGATCCGCATAGGTCAGCACACGGCGACCGTTGTCGCGCAGGCCGATGCCGGGGTCGTCGAGCTTCGGCGTCGGCGCCATCGTCTGCATGTCGATGAGCGGATTGCCGGCCTCGCTCGCGGGATGCCCGACCGCGCCGTGTGCGGCATGGTCCATTGCGGCCATGTCGTGGCCCGCGTGTTCCGCGCCAGGGAGGACTGCCGGCGTCGCCGCGCTGCCGTGCGCGGAGTGATCCATGCCGCCGTGCCCCATGTCGGCCATCGACAGGATCGGGCGTGGATCGAGCGGCGGCACCGGCGCGCGCAGGCCCTCGCGCACGGCCAGGGTGCCGCTGGCGTAGCCGGTGCGGCCGAGGTCCTGGGCGAAGATCGTGAAGGCGTCGGCGCCGGATGGCTCGACGATCACGTCGAAGGTTTCCGCGGTCGCGATGCGGAACTCATCGACCGTGACCGGGCGCACAGGCAGGCCATCCGCGGCGACCACGGTCATCTTCAAGCCCGGGATACGCACGTCGAAATGGGTCATCGACGAACCGTTGATGAAGCGCAGGCGGACCTTCTCACCATGGCGGAAAAATGCGGTCCAATTGCCGGCCGCGGTCGTGCCGTTCATCAGGTAGGTGTAGGTGTTCGCGTTGACGTCCGAGAGATCGGTCGGCGTCATGCGCATCTCGCCCCACAGCTTGCGGTCCTCGAGGGTCGCGGCGAGGCCGTGTTCGCGCACGTCGGCGAAGAAGTCGCCGACAGTGCGTTTGTGGTGGTTGTCATAGCCCGGCATCTTCTTGAGCCGTGCGAACAGGCGGGTCGGATCGAGATCGGTCCAGTCCGACAGCAGCACGACATGCTCGCGGTCGTAGCGGAACGGTTCGGGCTCGCGCGGATCGATGATGATTGCGCCGTACAGGCCGGATTGCTCCTGGAACGCGGAATGGCTGTGATACCAGTAGGTTCCCGCCTGGCGCACATCGAAGCGATAACGGTACGAATCGCCGCGACGGATGCCGTCGAAACTCAGGCCCGGTACGCCGTCCATGTCCGCCGGCAGCAGGATGCCGTGCCAGTGGATCGAGGTTTCGTGGCCGTGGATCGAGCCTTCGGGCAGGCGGTTCGCGACATCGATCGTCACCGTGTCGCCTTCGCGCCAGCGCAGGATCGGCGCGGGCAGCGAGCCATTGACCGTGATCGCGGGCCGCGTCGCGCCGGTGAAGTTCATCGGCGTCTCGCCGATGTCGAGTGCGAATTGCGTGCCGGACAGCACATGAGGCCGGTTGCGCGGTTCGAGTGCGCGCGGCAGTCGCGGCCACGCGGCGCAGGCCAGCACCGCGCCTCCGGCCGCAAGGCCCTGCACGAAGCGGCGCCGCGAGGGTTCGGGCAACGCGGGCCTGCGCGAATGAATCCTGTCGAAGGGCATGGAAGGAAACTCCGTCGGGGTTATCGGTTGTCGCCGTGCGGATCGGCTGCGCACGCGCGGTTCGGCGCGAGTTCGCGCCAGGCCGTGCGCAGCACGCGCAATGCGGAACGCAGGAACAGCAGCAGGAGCGCCGTCGCGATCACGAGATCGGGCCAGCCGGCATCGAACCACCACACGCCGGCGGCTGCGGCCAGTACCGCGAAGCCCTCGAACACGTCGTTGCGCGAGCACTCCCAGACCGACGCCATGTTGACGTCGTCGTTGCGGAACGGCGCAAGCAGGCGCAGGCACGCGGCATTCGCGGCCAGATTGAGCAGCGCGGCGATGCCAATCGCCCCGAAGATCGGTACGCCGGGATGCGCGAGGCGCCAGCCGATCTGGATCGCCACTGCGATGGCTGCGCCGAGGATCAGCAGGCCCTTGACCAGTGCGACGCGCGCCTTGGCGGTCGCACCGGCGCCGACCACGGCCAGGCTCAGCGCATAGGTCAGCGCATCGCCGAAGTTGTCCAGCCCGCCGGACAACAGCGACGACGAACCGCTGTAGAGCGCCGCGCCCAGCATCATCACGAAGGTCGCGATGTTGATGGCCAGCACGATCATCAGCACGCGTCGTTGTCCTGTCTCCAGGGCACGGATGTCAACGGTGCTGCCGCAGCAGGAATCATTCATGTGGGTTCTCCACAGACGCAATGGGTGAAGCATCGTCGCGATGCAACCACCGATAGAGCGCTGGCAACACCAGCAACGTGAGCAGGGTCGAGGACACGATACCGCCGATCACCACGGTCGCAAGCGGCCGTTGCACTTCCGAGCCGGTGCCGACATTGAACGCCATGGGCAGGAAGCCGAACGAGGCGACCAGCGCCGTCATCAGCACGGGGCGCAAACGGCCGAGCGCGCCATCGACGATCGCGTTCTCCAGCCCATAGGAAGGCGTGCTGCCCTGCTCGCGCAGCCTGCGGATGAAACTGATCATGACCAGCCCGTTGAGCACGGCCACGCCCGATAATGCGATGAAACCGACCCCGGCGGTGATCGACAGCGGAATCCCGCGCAACGCCAGCGCCACGACGCCGCCGGTCAACGCCAGCGGCACGCCGCTGAACACGATGCCGGCGTCCCTGGCGGAACCGAAGGCCATGAACAACAGGCCGAAGATGATCGCCAGGGTCACCGGCACCACGACCGACAGCCGGCGGGCGGCCGAGATCAATTGCTCGAACGTGCCGCCGTAGTCGATCCAGTAGCCTGCGGGGATGTCGACCTGCGCGGCGATGCGCTGCTGCAATTCGGCGACGAAGCTGCCGAGGTCGCGATCGCGCACATTGGCGGTGACCACCACCCGGCGCTTGCCGTTCTCGCGGTTGATCTGGTTGGGTCCGAGGATCGTCTCGATCGTCGCGACTTCGCGCAGCGGGACGGTCCGCGGCTCGGCGGTGGGCCAGGCCGGGGCGCGACGGGTTTCGTCGGCATCGGCGTGGTCGCCCAACGGTATCGGCAGGTCCGCCAACGCGGCCGGGTCCCCTCGCAGGCGCTCGGGCAGGCGCACCACGATGTCGAAGCGACGGTCGCCGACGTGAAGTTGACTGGCGACCTGGCCGCCGACTGCGGTGGCGACGACTTGCTGCACGTCGCCCGGATTCAGCCCGTACCGCGCGAGCGCCGGCCGGTTCGGCGTTACGGTCAGCAACGGCAGTCCGGTCACCTGCTCGGTCTTCACGTCCGCCGCGCCGTCAACCTGTCGGGTCACCGTCTCGATCTGCTCGGCGACCCCCACCAGCGTGTCCAGCGCATCGCCGAACACCTTGATCGCGACATCGGCGCGCACGCCGGAGATCAACTCGTTGAAGCGCATCTCGATGGGCTGCGTGAACTCGTAGTTGTTGCCGGGAATTTCCTCGACCGCGGCGTGGATCTGCGCGATCAGCTGGTCCCTGGGCTTGCGCGGATCCGGCCATTCCTCGCGCGGCTTGATCATGAGCATCGTGTCGGCCACGTTCGGTGGCATCGGGTCGGTGGCGACCTCGGCGGTACCGATCTTGCTGAACACACGCTCGACCTCGGCGATGCGCATCACGCGTTTCTCGACATCGAGTTGCATCTTCACCGACTGCTCGATGCCGGTACCCGGAATGCGCATCGCGTGCATTGCGATGTCGCCTTCGTCCAGGCTCGGGATGAACTCGCTGCCCAGCCGCGTGGCCAGCAAGCCACACAACACCACGAGCACGGCGGCACCGCCGATCACCCAGCCGCGCCGGCGCAGCGACCACGCCAGCAGCGGCGCATAGCGGCGCCTGGCCCACTGCATGAAGCGGTTTTCCTCCTCCGCCACCTTGCCGCCGAGGAACAGCGCGACCGAGGCCGGGACGAAAGTCAGCGAGAGCATCATCGCGCCGGTCAGCGCCAGTACCACGGTGATCGCCATCGGGTGGAACATCGTTCCCTCGATGCCGGTCAGGGCAAAGATCGGCAGGTAGACGGCTGCGATGATGCCCAGGCCGAACAAGCTCGGGCGGATCACCTCGACCGTCGCCATCGCGGTCAGATCGGTACGTTCCTCGCTGGTCATGGCCCGCCCGAGCCGCTGCTGCATCTCGCCGAAGCGGCGCAGGCAGTTCTCGATGATGATCACCGCGCCGTCGACGATCAGGCCGAAGTCGAGTGCACCCAGGCTCATCAGGTTGCCCGATACGCCGCCGCGCACCATGCCGGTGATCGTGAACAGCATCGCCAACGGGATCACAGCCGCGGTGATCAGCGCCGCGCGGAAGTTGCCGAGCAGCAGAAACAGTACCGCGATCACCAGCAACGCGCCCTCGACCAGATTTTTCGAGATCGTGGCAATGGTGCGATCGACCAGTTCGGTGCGGTCGTAGACGGCGGTCGCCTCGACGCCGGCCGGCAGGCTGGCATTGGCGGCCTCGAGCTGGGCCGCAGCCGTCTGTGCGACCTCACGGCTGTTCGCGCCGACCAGCATCGCCACGATACCGAGCACGGTTTCCTCGTCGTTGTGGGTGGCCGCTCCGGTGCGCAGCTCACGGCCTTCGCCGACTTCGGCGACATCGCGCACACGGATCGGCAGTCCGTCGCGACGGCCCAGCACGATGTCGCCGATCTCGTCGAGTCCGCCAACCTGGCCCGGCACCCGCACGAGGAACTGCTGGCCGTTGCGCTCGATGTAGCCTGCGCCCGCGTTCTGGTTGTTGGCGGCGACCGCTTCGACGATGTCCTCCAGGGTGAAACCGAGTGCCACCAGTCGGGATGGATCGGGCGTGATATGGATCTGCCGCTCGAAACCGCCCAGGGTATTTACTTCCGTGACTCCGGGCGTGTTGCGCATCTGCGGGCGGATCACCCAATCCTGCAGCGTGCGCAGGTCGGTCGCGGACCATGGCGAGCCGTCGGGCTTGCGCGCATCAGGCGCGGCGTCGATCGTGTACATGAAGATCTCGCCCAGGCCGGTCGAAACCGGCCCCATCGCCGGTTCGATTCCCTCGGGGATCTGCGCCTTGATCTGCTGCAGGCGCTGGGCTACCTGCTGGCGCGCGAAGTACAGGTCGGTGCCGTCCTCGAACACCACGGTGACCTGCGACAGCCCGTAGCGCGACAGCGAACGCGTGTAGTCCAGTCGTGGCAGGCCCGCCAGCGCGGTCTCGATCGGCCAGGTGACGCGCTGTTCGGCCTCCGTCGGCGAATAGCCCGGAGCCTCGGTATTGATCTGCACCTGGACGTTGGTGATGTCGGGGGTCGCGTCGATCGGCAGCCGCGTGGAACTCCAGATGCCCACGCCGATCAATCCGAGGGTCAGGACCAGCATCAGCCAGCGGTGCCGGATCGAGAAGCGGACGATGTTCTCGAGCGACCCCGGCGTGCGTGGATGCGGCGCCTCAGTGCTCATGCGCGGCGCCTTCCTTGAGGATGTCGGCCTTGATCAGGTAGCTCTCTTCGACCACCACTGTCTCGCCCGCGCGCAGTCCGCCACGAATCGCCGCCTGCCGCGCATCGCGCGCGCCGATCTCGACCGGTCGCGCGGAATAGGTGTCGTCCTCACGCACGAACACGACCTCCTCGCCATCCATCGTCTGCAATGCCGACAGCGGTACCACCAGCTCGGCCGGCGTCAGCGCGACGCTGATCCGGGCTTCGACCGCCGCGCCGGGTCGCCACAGGCCGTCCGCGTTATCGAGCGTGGCGCGCGCGATCGTGCTCTGGCTGGCGGTCGCCATGCCGGGCAGCACGCGTTCGAGCGTGGTCTCCAGCGTCTTGCCATCACTCATGCGGGTTACCTGCACCGGCACGCCGGCCCGGATATGCTGGGCATCGGCACCGAAGATGTGCAGATCGACCCACAACTGCGACAGGTTCGCGATCTCGAACAGCGGCGTCCCGTCACCGGCGATCGCACCCACCGACGCGTTGCGCGCGGTCACCACACCGGAAATCGGCGCGCTCACGGTGTAGATGCTCAGGCTCGCGTTGCTCTCGATCGTCGCCAGTGGCTGGCCGGCGCGAACCACGTCGCCGACATGAACGCGCAGCGAGCGGATCGGTCCGGGAAAGCGCGCGCTGACCTCGGCGACGCGGCCCTCGATCGGCGTCAACAAGCCCTGGACCTCGTGTTCGTCGGCAATCGTGCCGGGGCCGACCGGTTGCACGCGGATGCCGGCCTGTTGCGCGGTGGCTGCGGGAATGACGGTCGACGAAGCTTCGTCGACGTGCTCGTCGCTTATATGCGCATGGTCCTGTCTGTGGTCGCGCGCGTCATCGGTAGGCGATTCACCGCCGCAAGCGGCCAGCGAAAGCGCCAGCGCCAAGGTGCCGATCCAGTGAGATCGTGTCATGGGGTCTCTCCGCGTCCGGTTCTTGCGGAATCGTCGGTGACGAACGCCTGGCCCGTGAGCCGCTGGATTTCGATCAGGGCGCGCTGCGCTTCCAGCGCCGCGTCCAGTCGTTGCTTGCGCACCGCGCTGCGCTCGCCCTGCAGGCTCGCCCACTCCAGATAGCTCGCGGCACCGGCGCGATACGCCGCGGCAGCGGCGGCTTCGGCCCGGTCGAGAAGCGGCAGCACGTCCGCACCGAGACGCCGCACTTCGGTACGCGCAATGCGGTATCGGCCGTGGGCTTCGACCAAGATCGAATACAGCGACAGATCCTTCGCTTCGCGCTCGATTTCCAAGGCAGCCAGTTCGGCGCGCGCCGCGCGAATGCCCGGTTGCGCGCGACCCTGCCCGCCGAGTGGAATCGAGACTCCCGCGACCACGCCGAAATCGTCGTCAGGCAGCCGGCGTACGCCGAATTGCCAGTCCACATCCGGCCTGGCTTCGCTGCGGGCCAGTTCCAGGCGCGCTTCGCGAACGCGCCGTTCGCCGACAAACCGGACCAGCTCCGGCGTACGCTCCAGCCAGTCGGCAAGGGTGGCGAACTCGACGATTTCGGGGAGGACCAGCGGATCGCCGCCGATCACCTCGAATGTCGGCGCGCGTTCGCCCCACAGCGATGCCAGATGCTGGCGGGCGGCGGACTGGCGCTGTTCCGCGCGGCTCAGATCCAGTTCCGCACGAGCGAGCGCAACCTCTGCGGTCAGCACCACCGACTCGGGCGAGGCGCCGGCCCGATGGCGCGCACTGGCTGCCGCGACGGTGCGCTCGCGCTGTTCGATGTCCAGTCGCGCAATCCTTGCTTGGTGCCGGGCTGCAACCACCGCGAGGTAGCGGCGCGCGGTCTCCGCCAGCAGATCCAGGCGTTGAGCCTCGCGCTCTACGGTCAGCGCATCGATGCGGCTCTGCACGAGCGTGCGGCGCGCATCGAGCTTTCCGCCGCGTTCGAATACTGATGCCAGGCTCAGCGTGATCTCGGCTTCATCGAGGCCGCTCGCTTTGCCGGTGCCGAGCGCGTTCTCAATCCCGGCGCCGGCAACCAGCGCGGGCCGCAACGAAGCGCGCGCACGTTCGGCTTCCAGTCCATCGAGACGCGCGCCGAACAGACGCAATTGGGGATGGGCTTGGGCGACCCGCGCGAACGCCGCGTCGAGCGAGATCGCCGGATTCGAAGAGATATCGCGCGACTGCGCGCGTGCCGCAAGGCACGACGCGATCGCAAATGCGGCGCTCGCCGCAATACGCAACCACATGGGAGTACTCCGATCAGGAAACGATGCGTTGTCGGCGCTGCCGACGTCAGCGTCTCGCGTGGATCGGAGGTCGGTAAGGCGCGAGTTGCCTGGTCGGCTTGAACGCGGTGGAATCCCGCGCCAACCTCGGCGAATCGGGAGGCGGGGCCGTTGCCGTTTCGATGTCCGGCGGCAATGCGGCGCCGTGGCCGCAGCATTCGTCCAGATGCATGAGCGCGTGCCACGGGTCGTTCGCGTCGTCCGGATCGATCGGATCGACTGATGCCTCGTGGTCGTCATGCCCGTGTTCGCCGGTTAGCAGCACGTGGCGGACGCTGTGCGCATCGCTTGCGAACACGAGTACCGGTTTGGCGAGTACGCCGCATGCCACGAAGCCGAGAACGAGCAGGCGAATCGCAGGCGCAAGGGCAGTCAACATGGACATCGTCGGAACATACCGGAACCGCCCCGTGTTACACAATGTCGGCATCCAGATTCGCGGAAATCCGTGACTTCGCGGTTGCAGGATTCGTGCAGCGCGGTCCAGTCGCCATGGTCACTCCAACTGAACGTCGATATGGATGCCATCGACGCTGACGCGCTGGCCCGCGCGGATCTTGCAGGTCTTGCGCAGCTCGCGCGCGCCGTCCACGAACACCGCGCCGCTCGCGACGAGCGCCTTGCCGGCGCCGCCGCTGTCGGCGAGACCGACGAGTTTCAGCAACTGGTTGAGCTCGACGTGCTCGCCTTCGATGACGAACACGATGTCGGGTGCCGGGTGCGTGTCGGCGTCCGCGGCGATCGTGTCCGGCGCGTGTCCGACCGCGGGCTCCTCGTCGAGTTCCCCGGCGAGGAACGCGAAGAACGGCGTGCCGCGCGCGGCCCACGCCGCGGCCGCGTCGCCGAGCACGTCGAGCAATACGTCATGATCGTCCTCGGCGACGATGTGGAAATGATCGGCATGGTCGAACAGCAGGACGATGCCCGCGTCGAACGACAGCCAGCCGAGGTCGCGCAGGCGGTCGGCGAGCGCATCCCAGTTGTGCCCGCTGCCGGGCGGAAACTCCAGGGCCGAGCCGATGCGCTGCAAGAGACCGGCCTTGTCGTCGCAATCGACGAGGTCGATGCGCACGAGCCGCAGGCCGGTCTCGGCCGCGGCAGCCGCCAGCGGCTGGCGGTCGTCGGCGTGCACCGCATAGGCGCCGTTGCAGTTCGGGTCGGCCAGGTCGAGCGGCGTTTCTTCCGGGTTCATCGCGGCACCTCGAAACGTCGGAAGCTGTCGTAGTGGTCGTCGGTGTAATACCAGACCTCGGGCGGCGTGCCGCCGGTGACGATGCGCCGCGCGCCGCGATGATCGAGGCCCGGGGTTTCCACCGTGTACTCGTGGTAGTAACCACGCGGCTCCGCGGGCAGGAGGCGTTCGCGATTGCCGAACACGGCGCCGTCCTGGCGATGCGGGAACGGGCCGTCACGCTGGATGAGATCGATCGTGATGCGCGCCTCGGCAGGCAGGAACGCAGGCAGGCGCGCAGTGGCGCCCGGCTGCGCCGATGCCGTGGTGGCGGGCGCGACCGCCGGGGCCGCCGGTTGCGGCAGCTCGCGGTTCCAGAGCAGCACCGCGCCGACGAGCACGGCAGGGACGAGGAGAAGGGCGGGTTTGCGCATTTCGGTCCGTGGGCCGGAAAGCGTACAGGCTACCGCATGCGCGCTCCGTGCCGCAGCCATCGCGTGTTCCGGGCACAATCGACGGTTTTCCGGAGGACGCGAGCCGCGCCATGCCCACCGAACGCGCGCCATTCGACGTGGTCATCATCGGCGCCGGCGCGGCCGGCCTGATGTGCGCGATCGTGGCCGGCCGGCGCGGTCGGCGCGTGATCGTGCTCGACCATGCAAACCGCGTCGGCAAGAAGATCCTGATGTCCGGCGGCGGGCGCTGCAATTTCACGAACCTCGCGACCACCCCGGCGAATTTCCTGTCGGCGAATCCGCATTTCTGCAAGTCGGCGCTCGCGCGCTACACGCCGTGGGACTTCGTCGCGATGGTCGAGCGGCATCGTATCGCGTATCACGACAAGGAGCCGGGCCAGCTGTTTTGCGACGAATCGTCCAAGCTCATCGTGCGCATGCTGCTCGACGAATGCGCCGCGGTGAATGCGCAGGTCCGCACCGGGTGCACGATCGCGAACGTCGATGCGATCGGGGACGGATTCGAGCTCGACACCACGCACGGCGCCCTGCGCGCACGCTCGCTGGTCGTCGCGAGCGGTGGCCTGTCGGTCCCGACCATGGGCGCGACCGGCTTCGGCTACACGCTCGCGCGCCGCTTCGGCCACGAGGTATTGCCGACCCGCGCGGGCCTCGTGCCGCTGACCCTGAGTGGCAGCCACCGGCAACTCCTCGAAGGCTTGAGCGGAGTCAGCCTGCCGGTACGTGCATCGTGCAACGGGATGGATTTCAGCGGCGCGATGCTGATCACGCATCGCGGTGTCAGCGGCCCCGCGATCCTGCAGGTTTCCTCGTATTGGCAACCCGGTGACGAGCTGATCCTCGACCTGTTGCCCGGCATGGATGCCTTCGCGCGACTGTGCCGGGAACGCGAGGCGCGGCCCGCGACGGAACTCCGCACCGTGCTCGCCGAGGTCCTGCCGCGCCGCTTCGCGCAGCGCCTGTGCGAAACCGGGCTCGAAAGCCGGTCGCTACGCGAGTATCGCGAAACCGGACTGCGCGGCATCGCGGAATCCCTGCACGCGTGGCCGCTGGTGGCGAGCGGAACCGAAGGCTACCGCACCGCCGAAGTCACCCTGGGTGGCGTAGCGACCGATGCGATCTCATCCGCGACGATGGAATCGAAGCGCGTGCCCGGTCTGCATTTCATCGGGGAAGTCCTCGACGTGACCGGCCAGCTCGGTGGCTACAACTTCCAGTGGGCCTGGGCGTCGGGCCATGCGGCCGGACTGGTTGTCTGAGATTCCCTGCGCGACCCGGCTCGCGGTCGCATGCCGTTCCCGCGCGAGGCGGGAACGGCGAATCGATCAGTTGGAGAGCGAGGCATTCAGTGCGGACGCAATCGCGGTATCGCCGGACAGGATCTCCTTCCACTTGAGTTCGGTGCCGTTGCGACGGCCCTTCTCGGTGATCTTGAGGCCGAACGGATCGATCGTCAGGGTGTAGGACTGGCCATCGATGTCCAGTTCGCGGCGCAGGGGTTTGTCGAGTTTCGTCATGTCTCGTCCTCTGTGGCGGTCAAGGGGCGCCCGACCCGCGGACGGGCCGCTCGGCGCAGGGCGACACTACCCGCCCAAGCCGAACGCGCGATGAACGGGGCGATTCGGGCGCGCCCTCTCGCGCGCTTGCGGTTCAGGCCGGGGACGGGGGCCAGTGCCTAGAGTGCGAGATGTCGCGGGCCACAGGATCGGCATGTCGCCACTACGGGATTACCGTCGCAAGCGCGATTTCGGGGCCACGCCGGAGCCGGAATCGGGCGGAACGCGCTCGCGCGAGCCGATTTTCGTCGTGCAGCTGCACCACGCGTCGCGCCGGCATTACGATTTCCGCCTCGAACTCGACGGCGCGTTGAAGAGCTGGGCGGTGCCGAAGGGGCCGAGTTTCGACCCGGCCGTCAAACGGCTCGCGATGCAGGTCGAGGATCACCCGCTGTCCTACGCGACGTTCGAGGGCGACATCCCGAAGGGTCATTACGGCGCAGGCCACGTGGACGTGTTCGACCACGGCACCTGGGAGGCGATCGGCAGCGCGCGCGCGGGCCTGCGCAAGGGTGAACTCAAGTTCATCCTGCACGGAGACGTGCTGCGTGGTTCATGGGTGCTGGTGCGCACGCCGCGCGACGGCCGCCCGCAATGGTTGCTGATCAAGCACCACGACGAGTACGCGGGACCGAAGGAGGCCGACGATTTCGTCGATCCGGAGACCGACCGGCCGATCCGGCCCGCGGCGCGGCGCAGGGTCTGGAAGCGTGCGCCCGCCGCGAAAGCCGGGAAGAAGAAGGGAGCACGCAAGAAGCCGGGCGATGTCGCGGAGGGCGCGAAACGCGAAACCCTGCGCGCGGAACCGTTTGCGCCGGAACTGTGCCGCTCGCTGGCCGCGCCGCCGCGGGGCGAGGACTGGCTGCACGAGGTCAAGTGGGATGGATACCGGCTCGTCGCGACCGTGGTTCGCGGCAAGGTGCGACTGTGGTCGCGCAACGCCATCGAATGGACCGCGCGGGTGCCGGACATCGCAAGGGCGATCAGGGCACTCGAACTGCGCAGCGCGCAGCTCGACGGCGAGCTCATCGTGCTCGGCAACGGTCGTGCGGATTTCAACACCTTGCAGGCACGGCTTTCCGGCGCGAATGCGAAGCCGCTCATCTACATGCTGTTCGACCTGCCGCACCAGGACGGCTGGTCGCTGCGCGAGGTGCCGCTGATCGAACGCAAGGCGCGACTCGCGGCCCTGCTCGACGCGAAGCCACACGCGCAACTGCGCTACAGCGAGCACCAGGTCGGCGGCGGCGCGGCGGTGTTCGCGCAGGCGCTGAAAGCCGGCCTCGAGGGTGTGGTCAGCAAGCGCATCGACAGCCCGTATCGCGGACTGCGCAACGGCGACTGGATCAAGGCGAAGGGCCGCCCGTCCGATGAGTTCGTCGTGATCGGCTTCACCGAGCCGAAAGGCAGCCGCTCGGGTATCGGCGCGCTGCTGCTCGCGCGACCGAAGGGCAAGACGCTGCGCTACGCGGGCCGTGTCGGCACCGGATTCTCGGCGGACCAGTTGCTCGCGTTGCGCAAGCGCCTCGATGCGCTCGTGACGGACGAGCCGCCCGCGGACATCGACCTGCTGTCGAATCGCGAACGCCGCCTCGCGACCTGGGTCGATCCGACCCTCGTCGTCGAGGTGTATCACCAGGGCATCGGCGGGCAGGGCCTGTTGCGCCAGCCCGCGTTCAAGGCATTGCGCGAGGACAAGTCGCCCGGCGACGTCATCGCCGCGGCGAGCGTCAGCGGCGTCGCCGGCAGGACCGCATCCGTCACCCCGGAGGCCGCAATGGACGAAGTGAAGATCACGCACCCCGAGCGGGAGGTGTTTCCCGGAACCGGGATCAGCAAGGGCGATGTCGCCGCGTACTACCGTGCGGTCGCGCAATGGATGCTGCCGGAACTCGCGGGCCGGCCGTTGTCGGTCGTGCGTTGCCCGGACGGCATCGGCGCGGAGTGCTTTTTCCAGAAACACCTGGGCCGGGGTTGGGGCAGGCATGTGCATGGTGTCGCGATTCGCGAGAAGGGCGGCAGCAGGAAGTACCTGTGCATTGCGGAGCAGGCCGGCCTGCTCGAACTGGTCCAGATGAACGTGCTCGAATTGCACGCGTGGGGTGCCAAATCGGACGATCCGGACCATGCGGACCGCATCGTGTTCGACCTCGACCCGCACGCGAACGTGAAGTGGGCGCGCATGCGCGCGGCCGCGCGCGACGTGCGCAAGCAGCTCGACTCGATTGGCCTCACGTCGTTCCTGCGCACTTCGGGCGGCAAGGGCCTGCACGTCGTCGTGCCGCTCGATCCGCCCGCGCCCTGGGACGCGGTGAAGCGCTTCGCGAAGGGCATCGCGACGGCGATGACGGCGCTGCGCCCGGAACAATACGTGGACGTCGCGGGCGAGAAGAACCGCACGGACCGGATCTTCGTCGACTGGCTGCGCAACGGCCGTGGTTCGACGAGCATTGCGTCCTACTCGTTGCGCGCGCGTGCAAGTGCCGGCGTCGCCATGCCGATCGCGTGGGAGGAACTCGGCCGCGTGCGTGGCGGCGACGCGTTCACGATCCGCAACGCGGTGAAGCGGCTCCGCGCGTTGTCGGCCGACCCTTGGGAATCGATCACGACGACGCGGCAATCGTTGCCGGATGTCTGAACACGAGGCGCGATTCCAACGCGAGTCCGCCTTCGCTGTTAACGCCGAATTCAGTGCGTCGGCCGTACATTGATCGCGTGCAATCGATGCAGGAAGCAAGCGTTGCGATGCGTGGCAATGGAATTCGCGTAGCGGCGCATCAGCGAACCAGCGGATGGATCGCACGTCGAGAATCGATCCGCGTCCTGTGCGGGTGCCGACTCCTGAGGCGAGGACCGCCGACAGCAACAGGATGAAACGCAGCCCGGCAGGGCGCGGTTCGAACCGTTACAAGAAGCAGCAAAGAAGCAAGGCAGTGCCGGGTCGGCCTCCCCACCACTCGGCATTTGGGCCGCGACAGGCCGCTGTGAAGCGCCCACCGTGTCGCGGCCTTTCTCTTTGCGGAGCCACGAGTCGCCTGCACCACCCCTCCTGCTTCTCCGGTAACACCGAAACCGTGGAGCGCAGCTTGCTGCGCTCGAATGCGCTGCGGCCCTGCGGCAAGCGCAGCAAGCTGCGCTCTATGAGGTGGGGGAGAGGATGCTAGGTCTTGGCCTTCCTGGCTCGCGCGCCGCGCTTCCTGCTCTTGCGCATGTGCGACGCCTTCGCGTCATCGAGCGAATGCGTGCACTTGAGGCCGCCTTCCTCTTCGGCGAGATCGGCGAGCTGGTCGTAGAAGCCGCGCACGCGGGCGAGGTCTTCCTCGTCGAGGTCCTCGATCGCAATCATGCGGTTGCTGGCGAGTTCGTGCGACGCGAGCAGTTCGTTGAGCTTGAGATGGACCGCAATGCTGTCCTTGTTCTGCGATTGCTGGATCAGGAACACCATGAGGAACGTCACGATCGTGGTGCCGGTATTGACCACCAGTTGCCAGGTTTCGGAAAAGCCGAAGAGCGGCCCGCTGCACGCCCAGGCGAGCACCACCAGCACGGCGGCGGAAAACGCATACGGCGAACCGGCCATGCGCGTGACCAGGCCCGCGAAGCGATCGAACACACTGTGTTGCCCCTTGAGCCGGATGCGTGGCTGCCGCTTTGCGACCCGCTGTTTTCGGGTCATGCGAGTGACCGCATCAGGGCGTCCTTCTCTTCGCTCAGGATTGCACCAAGCGCCTTGAGGTCGAGGTCGGTCTTGCGCGCGAGAGGAAAGATCTCGCGTTCCTCCTCCTTGACGTGATGCTTCACGTACTCGCCGAGGACGGTGACTTTCGCGTCGAACAGTTCGTCACCCGGCGCGCTTTCCCGGATTTGCGCGATGAGCGTCTTCAGGCTCTGGTGTTCGACGTTCGCCTCATCCAGCAGATCGGCGAGCTTCTTGTTGCCCGCTTCACGCAGCGCAGGATAGAACTCCATCTCCTCGATCCGGGCGTGAACGGTCAATTCCTCGCAGATCGTGTCGGCGATCTTCTGCTTCTGGCTGGCGCTGCGCGCCTTCTCGAACTTCTTGACCAGGTCGTCCACCTTCTTGTGGTCGGCCTTCAACAACGCCAGCGCGTCGCGCGGACGCGAGTTGGCGGATCTCTTGCGCGCCGAAGTCTTGCTGGCGGACTTCTTCTGCGAGGTCTTGCGCGTAGCCATCTCGATCTCCTTTCCGTGTGAGCGGGTGCCCGCTTGTGTTCTACGGGCATCGCAATGAACCCGGACGAAACCGCGCCGTGATCACGCGTGTGCCGGTTCAGGATTCGATGCGCACCATTCGTGTCGAGGAATGATCGGAGAACGAGATGGGCTTCGACTGGAAGGATCTTTTCGATCCGGTCATGTCGCCGGTCGAACTCGTGATCCGCGGAACCCTGATCTACTGGTTCGTGTTGCTGATTTTCCGGTTCGTCTTGCGGCGCGATACGGCGTCGGCCGGAATCTCCGACATCCTGTTCGTCGTGCTCGTCGCCGATGCATCGCAGAACGGGATGATCGGCGAGGGGACCACGGTATCCGACAGCTTGACCGTCATCGGCACGCTGGTGTTCTGGAACTACCTGCTCGACTACCTCGCCTATCACCTCAAGGCATTCAGCTGGCTGGTCGATCCGCCCGCGCTGCTGCTCGTGCGCAACGGACGCAAGATCCGCCGCAACATGCGCCGCGAACACCTGACCGACGACGAGATTGAATCGAAGTTGCGCTCGAAGGGAATCGCGGACATTGCGGAAGTCCGCCGCATGTTGCTCGAACCGGACGGTACCTTCAGCGTCATCAAGCGCAGGAAAGGCTGAGCCGGCGTTGGCAACCATGGTGCTGCGCGCCGAACACCTGAATGTGGTCCGAAGCAGCGGAGCAAGCTCCGCTCTACGTGCGTAGAGCCGAGCTTGCTCGGCTCGGGCTACTTGCGCGGCGCCGGGCTATCCGCCGGGCCAGCCGGCGCCGGACCACACGCCGCCGAAGGCGCCCGGCACCGGCTCGCCGCACGAACACCAGAACGATCCCGACGAGAAGCCGGGCCACGGTAACGGCTGAGCAGAGAGGAATACGCGTTTCGTACCGTTCGTTCGCTGGTCCGTACCGGGTATCGCGCCACGCGGACCGATTGCGGTTCAGACGATACGACCCGCCGATGCGGCCAGGCGCGTGAGATAGCCGGAGTCGATCGACCCGGCCTGGCGCAGGCCGACATCGAGCGTGGCGCTCATCTGCGCGAGCGCGCGCCGGTTGCGCGGCGCGGTTTCCGATGCGATCGCGTCGCGCACGACGCAGAGCGCATAGCCGTGCATGTGCGCGTCGATCGCGGTCGCGAGGATGCAGCGATCGCCGCTGAGGCCGGTCAGTACCAGCGCGCGGACGCCGAGGCTTTGCAGCAGCAGGTGCAGTGGCGTCGCGAAGAACGCGGAGTGGCGAGGCTTCAGCACGAAGTAGTCGTCGCGCCGCGGTTCGAGCGTACGCGCCGCGAGCGCACCGCGCATGTCGTCGGCCGCACACGCGCTCACCAGGTCGCGGAAATCCGACCGCCACTGCCCGAAGTTGTCGTTGCAGTAGATCGACGGCACATCGGCGCGGTCGAGGCGTCGGCGCAGGCCTGCGATGACTTCGGCGATCGCGGCCGCCTTGCGCCCGAGCGCGGCGCCGCCGTCGAAATCGAAACGGTTGAACATGTCGACGATCAGCAGGGCCGAGCCGGTCGGGGCGCGGTCGTGGCCACGCAATGGATCAGCCGGCATGAGGGTGTCCCGTGGTCGCGCGATCCGTCATCGCATCGCTCAGCCGGTGACGCCGCCGATCACCGGCAACACGAGTCCGGTGATGTAGCTCGCGCAGCTCGGTGCGGCGAGGAACACGTACGCGGGTGAAATCTCCTCCGGCTGGGCCGGGCGGTGCATCGCGCTGGATTCGCCGAATTTCGTGATCCGCCGCGCCGACTGGTCGGCCGGGTTGAGCGGTGTCCACACGGGCCCGGGTGCGACCGCGTTGACGCGGATGCCGCGCGGCAGGAGATTCTTCGCGAGCGAGCGGGTGAACGCGTGGATCGCGCCCTTGGTCGCGGCGTAATCGAGCAGGTGGGCCGAACCGAACAACCCGGTTTCCGAACCGGTGTTGATGATCGACGCGCCATTGCGAAGATGCGGCAACGCGGCACGCGCCATGTTGAAGTAGCCGTGCACGTTGGTATCGAGGGTCAGCGCGACGTGTTCGTCGGACAGGTCCTCGAGCGACGCGACGTGTTGCTGGAATGCGGCATTGTTCACGAGCACATCGAGTCGTCCGAACTCCTCGACGGTGCGTGCGACGGCGTCCGCGCAGAACCCGCGATCGCGCACGTCGCCGGCGATCACGATGCAGCGACGACCTTCTTCCTCTACATGGCGCCGCGTTTCCTCCGCGTCCGAATGCTCGTCGAGGTAGACGATCGCGACGTCGGCGCCTTCGCGCGCGAACAGCACCGCGACCGCGCGGCCGATGCCGGAATCCCCACCGGTGATCAGCGCGACCATGCCGTCGAGCTTGCCGCTGCCGCGATAATCCGGCGCCTCGAAGCGCGGCCGCGGATCCAGCTCCGATTCCATGCCCGGCTTGCGCAGGTGCTGCGCGGGCAGCGGGTTGACCGGCTGGCGCCGGGTTCCGGCCTGGACCGGCCGCTTCTTCGCGGCCTTGCCCGTCGCCTTGCGCGGCGGCCTCGCTGCCTTCGCATCCGCGGCGCGCTGGACCTTGCGTTGCAAAACCACGGTCGAACGGGCTCTCTTCGCGTGGCTGGATTTCGTCTTGCTGGCCATGATCCGGTTTTCCTGCGCGCAGGTTCGCGACGCGCCATGGTTGGCCGGCATGGGCGAATATCAGGTGAATGGCGAAGCCTGCGCTTCCGGATCCGGTTTCGGGTTGTCTTCCCGGCGATGTCTTTCGTACCACCACAACCCCGCACTCGACGCGAGCCACACAAGGAAGAACGGCCAGCGTGGCAGCGGCTGTTCGCGGGTCGCGGTCGGCGCGTCGCCGCCAGCGCCGGCCAGCAGCCGGGTTGCGTCGGCGGTTGCGCTGCGAACGAGTCCGGGCGCCTCGTCGGCGGCGCGCACGCGGACCGGGATTCGCGTATCGGCCGACACCAGGGTGTGCCAGCCGGGCGCTGCCGGCCAGTAGCCCGCGCAGCGCCGTTCTCCGGAACCGGGATCGACGACCAGCGCGACGGACGCATCCGATGGCGGGATGACGCGGGCGTCGTTCGCGATTCCGCACAGGGTCGCACGCTCGTCGACGCGCACTTCATGCGGCAGTGCGATGGTCGGTTCGGCGCGCGCTCGCGCGATCGTCGCAAGCGCCGAACTCCACAGGTTTCCGTACGGCACGACGTCGCCGGCGAGGCGCAGCCGCCACGCATCGCGGAGCCACCACGCGGCGACGCGGCCCCGACCCTGCGCGCGCCAGACTGCGAGCGGGGCGCCGTCCGCGGCTTGCAACAGCGGGACGAGGGCGGTACCGCTCGCGGATACCGGCGTGCGCTGGTACGTGATGTCGTGCGCTCCGCGCCAGGCCTCGCCAAGTTGCACGTCCCGGGCCTCGTCGCCGGCCGCCAGGATGATGCCGAACCGGTCGTTCCAGTCCGTCGCGACGTCCGCCGGCAGCGTTCCGGTCACGCGTAGCAGCAAGCCGAGTCCGTCGTGCACTGCGGCAGTCACGTTCGCCTTCCCGGTCGCATCGAGTGCGGCCCAACTTCGCTCGTCGACGATCACGACATCCGTGTCCGCGAGGCTCGACGCGTCGAGTTTCGCCGCGCCTTCGTGCATCGCCATGTCGTCACTCAGGGCCGCGCGGCTGGTCAAGTCGACGCCCGCATCCGTGGCCCAGCGACGCAGGTACTTGAACTCCGGATCCGGCGCACCGGCCAGCAGCAACACGCGCAGTGCGTCGCCTTCCCGCGTCACGAGCGGCACCGGCACGGTCTCGACGACGCCATCGTCGCGATCGAGGACGCGCAGCTCGAACAGCGCGCGACCCGCAGTGCCGGCCTGCGCACGCAGTTCGAAGCGTCCGTCCGCATCGATCCGCGCACTGGCCGCCAGTGCATCACCGGGATCGCGCAGCTCGATGCGGGCGTCCTCGATGCCCGCAACCCGCCCGCGCAGGTGCCAGGTGCTGCCCGCGCGCAGCCGTGTCGGCGCGAACCACTCGACCAGGCCGCGTGGCAGCGGCGCGGCGTCGAACCGGATGGCGAGTCCACGCGCCGCGTCGCGATCGCGCGCTGGCAGGCCGTCGCCGACTATGACCAGGCGCCGTGTCGCGGGATGCGCGCGCAACGCGCTGCCGAGATCGGCGACCGCCTCGGCCCGCGTGGGGCCGGCGACGCCCGGCAGCGTGACGGTCGCGGTGCCGTGTTCGAGCGATTCGAGCTGCTGCGACGTGACGCCCGGCGTCAGCACGACCAGGGTGTCGCTTGCGAAATCCTCGACGCGCGTTGGCGGATACAAGGTGAACCACAACGCGATCGCGCAGACGATCATGGCCGCGATGCGCCACCCACGGCCCGCGGCCGCATCGCGTGCGATGCGCGTCGCAGCAACGACCACGCCGCCGATCAGCAGGGTCGCGACGACGATCATCGTGCTCACGGACGTGCTCCGGCATCGATCGCATCGAGATACGCGCGGCCTGCGGCGTCCGGCCGCGCGCGCAGTTCGACCGCGGTCGCGGGTGTCGGCAGCAGCGGCCACAGCAGGCCGCGCAGCGACTCGCGGCAGTCCGCGCACGCGGGATCGCGGCGCACTTCGTCGATGGCCGCGATGATGCCGAGCGCATCCGACGCGTGCGCCGTGCCGTCGCCGAGCCACGTCGTGAGCGCGTCCCAATCCGGCGTCGCGGTCCCGTCGAGCTGTTTCCATACTCGCGCGACGATCGCGCCACCCGGTTCGGCCGCCGCGAGCGTGGCGTGGCGATCGGTCAATTCCTCGCGGTCGCCGCTCAGGCGGCGTTGCTCGTCGACCGCCGGCAACTCCAGGCCGACGCGCGCGAGATAGATGCGCGTGGATTGCTGGACCTGCTTGATCGCGTCCAGCGCGCGGTACTCGTACGGCAGCGCGGCATCCGGTTTGCCGAGGCGCAACTCGCCTTCGGCCTGCCACATGTTGTCGAGCGCGGTGCGCAGGATCGCCTTGGTCGGTTCGTCGAGCAGGGTCGCCGCCTCGGCATGATCGTGCGTATGGCCGTACTCGGCCAGGATGCCGTCGGCGTCGCCGAACCCGGCCGGTACGCCCGCTGCGGGCTCCGTGCCGTGATCGTGATCGTGCGCGGGAGCGGTGGTCGCTTCCGCATGATCCGTGGAATCTCCCGCGGATTCCGTGTCGTCGTGAATCGCCGTGGCCGGTGCGCCGCGCGTTTCGAACTCCTCGCCGAGGAACTGGCCGTAGCGCAGGCGCAGGATCTTCTGGTCGACGCCGAGCGCGTCGCTGCGCGACAGGAACGTGTCCTCGTCCAACGTGGGCCGCTCCGCTACCAGCGCCTCGCTGTCGATGATGATCTGGCGCTGGCTGCGGAAGTAGGCCGGCATCGTGTCCTGCACGATGCCTTCCATCGCGGCGCTGTCCTGCGAGGGCGGCGCGGGCCAGCGCAGGAGGAAAGCGGCACTGCGCGCGGTGTTGGGTTCGGGTTCGCGCCGGTCGCGCGCGATCACGCGCACGATGACGTCGTCGCCGCTGCCCATGCCGAACGCGTCGAGATCGATGCGGTGGCGAAAGCGCTGGTGACGCGCGTTGCCGCCGTCGTCGGCGCGCAGTTCGACCTCGTGCTCGGAAAAGCGGATCGCCTCGCCGCTGCCCTGGGCGAGGGTCACCGAGAGTCGCACATCGCCGATCGCGTAGTCGTCGCTGACCTCGACGCGGAAATCCTGGTGCCGCGCGTCGGCGTCGAGCAGGGTCAGGCTGCGGTCCGGTGCGGTGACGCGGATTTCCGGGGCGGCGTCCGCGATTGCATCGAGGCGATGCAGGCGTGTGTCCGCGAGTGGGGGCGCGCCCTGCGCCACGATGCGGTACAGCGCGGACTCGGCGAGTACGTGCTCGGCGGTCCAGTCGTCGCCGTCGCGCGCGAGCGCGATGCGCGTGCCGTCGTGCAGGACCAGGGTTGCCGATGCGGGTTGCGGATCGAACCGCAGATGCCAGCGCAGCCGCGAATCCTGCGGCGCGCGTACGTCGAGCGTCGCCTCGCTGCGCGGCTCGGTACCGGTGTACGCGGGTGGCGTGATGTCGATACGCACGTTGCGCAGTTGCGTCGCGGTCGCGTCGCCGGCGACCGAATCCGGCGTGTGGTGTGTACGCATCGACGGCGCGCCGGTCGGCCACAACAGCGCACCCGCGAACACGAGGGCGGCACCGCCGAACGTGAATGCGAGGGCACTGCGCGGCCAGGGCGTGCGGATGTCCGGCGCGGTCGCATCGTGCAGGCGGCGTTCGAGGCGCACGCGTTGCAGGCGCGCGAGCTCCGATTGCGGAGCCGCGGTGCCGGCCAGCAGCGCGGCGCTGTCTTCCATGTCCGGCCACGTCGCATCGAGGCGCCGTGCGACCCAGTTCCTGTCCATGCCGCGCAATGCGTTGAACACGCAGATCGCAAGCGTGCCGCACGCGAGCGCGGCGAACACGAGTGCAAGAGGCCACGGCAGTGCGCGCATCGCGACCGCGACGACGGCGATGACGATCGGCAGGCCGAAGCCGAGCGCGATCGCGACGCGGCGCCGTCGCGCGCCCCGCAGCAGGTCGTCGATGTACGCCGGCGCGGTCACGTCGCGACCTTCACCGTGCGTTGCGTCGCGAGCACGCGTTCCAGCAGGAACAACGCCGCGATGAGCACGACCAGCCACGCGTCCAGCGATCGCACCGGACGATGCGCGGAGGGGCCGACGTGCGTGATCGTGGAGTCGTGCAATGGTCGCAACGCATCGGCGCGAGCGCGCGTAGGCGCCGTGGGCGGCCCCTGCAGCAGGGCGAGCAGGTGGTCCGGGAAGTCGGCATCGAGCAGGGCCGGCAACGAGGCTGGGTCGAGCGGGACGGCGAGTCGCACGATGCGCCCGCGGCCGAACGCCTCGACGCGCGCGAGCGGATCGCCATCGGCATCGCGCCACAGGATCGTGCCGCCCGCCTCGTCGGGATCCACGACCAGTGCGGTGCCGCCGCGTTCGATCCACGAGCCCACCGCTTGCGGCCATTCATCGCCGAGCCAGACCAGCCAGTGCGCATCGTCCGGCAGCGGCTCCGTGGCCGGCGCCGCGTCGAGCTCGTACCGTCCGGGCTCGCTCGTGTTCCATGCGCGGACCGCCGCGCGCAGCCAGGCCAGCCCTGCGGCGGACGAACCCTCATGGCGCACGGCGAGGACGCGGTGACCGACGGCCTCGACATCGACATCGGGCATGCTGCCGGCGACGACTTGCCAGTCCACTGCACGCCCGAGTGCAGGACGCGCGCCATCGAGTCCGCCGAGTTCGGCCGGAACGACGACATGCAGCGAACGCGCTGCGGGCAGGCGTGCGTCGGCCTCGCGCAACAGGCTCGCGAGCGGGATCGGCGGTTCCGGCGACGGTGCGCCGAGCGGAGGGAAATCCGCCGCGAGCCAGCGCCAGTCCGCATCCGGTGCCGATACGGCCGCGCGCGCCGCCGCCGGCGAAACACTTGGCGCGACCAGTACCCAGTCGCGCGCGGCGTCCGTCGTACCGACCAGCGCGGGTCGGGCGAGCAGCAGCGCGAGCAGGCCGAGCAGGAACAGGCGCACCAGCAACAGCCAGGGGCGCTGGATGCGCACGCGGCGCTGCGGCCGCACCCGGTCGGACAACCAGCGCAGAGCGGCGAAGTCCGTGAGCTGAAGCTCAAGGCGACGCACCAGGTGGATCAGGATCGGCAGCAGCAACGCGCCGAGCGCGAGGAGTCCGGCCGGCACGAGCAGGACGAGGCTCATCGCGCGTTTCCGGCCTGCAGCGCGAAGGGGGAGAACACGCGACGCAGCGTGGCATCGACAGGCTCGTCGAGCACGTGGCCCGCGTGGCGGATGCCGAGCGCAGCGAAGCGGCGCGCGAGCTGGTCGCGTGCGGCGCCGAAGCGTTCGAGGAAGTCGCTGCGTACCGCGCCCGCATCGACGCGCCGCTCGCGGCCGGTTTCCGGATCGCGGAAGCGATGGCCGCCGCGGAACGGAAAATCGCGTTCCTCGACGCTGATGACCTGCACGCTCAGCACGTCGCGCCGCGCACCGGCGAGACGCGACGCGAGATCCGCGATCGGTGCGTCGAAGAAGTCCGACACCAGCACGACCAGCTCGCCGCGCGCAATGCGCTCGAGCGCGGCGCGCAACAGGGAATCATCCGGCCACGTACCCGTGCCGCGCAATTGACCGAGTTCGATGAGACAGCGGTCGCGCTGGCGTGGGCCGCCCGCCGCCGGCACCCGACGCACTTCGTCGCCGGATACCGCGACGAGGCCGAAGCGGTCGCCCTGGCGCAGTGCGACCTCGATCGTGCAGGCCGCGATCCGGCGCGCCGCGTCGAGCTTGGTGTACGCGGGATGCGCGGCATCGGCCTGCTTCATCGACGCGGTCGCATCGAGGACGATCCACACGGTCAGCGGACTGTCGCGCTCCGCTTCGCGCACAAAATAGCGATCCGAACGCGCGTACAGCTTCCAGTCGATGCGACGAGGTTCGTCACCGGGTTCATAACCGCGGTATTGGGCGAACTCGAGGCCGGCGCCGCGGCTGCGGCTGCTGTGCTGGCCGATCCCGTCGCCGCCCGCGCCGGCACGCGGAACGAGGCGCAGCGAGCCGAGCCGCGCGCGCAACTCCGGCGGAATGAGATCCGCGCCATTCATCGCGTGTCAGTTCGGCGCCGGAAGCGCCGCGAGCAATGCGACGACGACGTCATCCGTGCTGCGTCGATCCGCCTCGGCCGCGAACGACAGCAGCAGGCGATGGCGCAGGACCGGCGCGGCGAGTGCATGCACGTCCTCGCGCGTCGCGGCGAGGCGACCGTGGATCAGCGCGCGCGCCTTCGCCGCGAGTACCAGTGCCTGGCCCGCCCGGGGCCCCGCGCCCCAGCGCAGCCATTCGCGCACCTCGGCAATCTCGCTGGTCTGCGGGCGCGTCGCGCGCACGAGGTGCGTGATCCACGCGAGCAGGTCCTCGCCCACGTGCACTTCGCGCGTCAGGCGCTGCAATGCGAGCACGTCGTCGCCGTGCATCACGGTCGGCGCCGTGGTCATGTCCGCGCCCGTGGTGCGCGCGAGGATCGCGCGTTCGTCGGCTTCACCGGGGTAGTCGATGCGCACATGCAGCAGGAAGCGGTCGAGTTGCGCTTCGGGCAACGGATAGGTTCCTGATTGCTCCAGCGGATTCTGCGTCGCGAGCACGAAGAAGGGCTCGGGCAGCGGATAGGTCGTGCCGGCATAGCTGACCGTGTGCTCCTGCATCGCCTCGAGCAGGGCCGACTGGGTCTTGGGCGGCGTGCGGTTGAGTTCGTCGGCGAGCAGCAGGTTGGTGAACACCGGACCTTTCTGGAACGTGAAATAGCGCTTGCCGGTGCCGTGATCCTCCTCCAGCACTTCGGTGCCGATGATGTCGCTCGGCATCAGGTCCGGGGTGAACTGGATGCGCCGGAAATCGAGATCGAGCGCGCTGCCGAGCGCGCGCACGAGCAGGGTCTTGGCGAGGCCCGGCACGCCTTCGAGCAGGCAATGCCCACCCGCGAGCAGGCAGGTCAGCAATTGCTCGACGACCTCGTGCTGGCCGACGATGACTTCGCCGATTGCGGCGCGCAGCGCGGTGAGCTGGTCGAGGTGGCGGGATACCGCTGCTTCGGTGATTTGCTGCGTCACATTCGGTGTCCTGGTTTCTTGGAGCAGGGCTGAGGGCTGAAAAGCAACAGGGTGGAGCGGCATTCGTGCTTTTCAGCCCTCAGCCCTCGGCCCTCAGCCCTTGCTCCTGAATCATGCAGTCAGCGCATAAATCACGATGTTGACCGCGAACTTCGTGTTGTCCTCGGCGAGCCAGCGCTTGTTGCGCCAGTCGTAATCCCATTCGCAGCCGTAGTCCTTGTTGCTGTACAGCACGCCGAGGCGGCCGTCGATCTCGATGCCCTTGAGGTAGTCGTGGACCAGGTCGTCGCCCCAGCCGTTCAGTTCGAACGTGGTCGCGGGCGGACCGTCGTCGAAGTCGAAGAAGCTGTGGTAGATCGCATGGTCGTCCGGCAGCTTGCGCAAGGCATCCGCGCCGAAGATCGCGGCCATCTCGTTCTCGAACGACTTCGCGAACAAGCCGTCGATGTCATGGTTGCAATCGTCGACGAACACGAAGCCGCCGTTGCGCACGTAGTGTTCGAAGTTGCGCCGCTCGTCCGGGTTGAATTCGACCAGTTTGTGGCCGGCGAGATAGCAGAATGGCACGGTCAGCATGCGCGGGTCGGCGAGCGCGAGCACCTGTTCGTCCGGATCGATGCGCAGGGTCGTGTACTGGATCAGCGCATCGAGCAGGCTCGACGGCATGCGCGCATCGACGTCCCAGTCACCGGATTCGTACATGAGGCGGGTGAAGCGGAAATCCCACGAGTCGGGATTGGGGATCGGGGATCCGGGATTCGGGGAAGCGAAGGGCGTCCTCGAACGCGGCGCGAGTGCCAGGCCAGCGGCCCCTGTCAGCATCAAGCGGAGAAAGTCTGAGCGCTTCATCGGCAAGGCAAACCTGCGATACGGGATCGGGGATGGTCGGAGCAGCCTTCACGCCGGTCGGTACGTGGCCCTTCCGAATCCCCAATCCCGAATCCCGGCTACACGGCGTCCGACAGCGACGTGAACGTGAAGTCGCGGATCTTGAGCGGCGGGACCATCATGATGAACGGGGACTCGTCGCCCTTGAGCCGGATCGACTTGCCGATTTCCTCGACGTTGTTGAGCATGATGACCGGCGACTCGTTGAAGCGGAAGTTCTTGACCGGGTACTTGATCTCGCCGTCCTCGATGTAGAACGTGCCATCGCGGGTCAGGCCGGTGAGCAACACGGTCTGCGGGTCGACCATGCGGATGTACCAGGTGCGCGTGACCAGCACGCCCTTCTTCGTGCCCTTGACCAGATCCATCGTCGACTTGTCGCCGCCGGCCATGATGATGTTGCCGGGTTGGCCGACGGCGCGCTTGTCCTGCTTCTTCGCCCAGTAGCGCGAATACTGCAGGTATTCGACCTTGCCCCTGGTCACGATCGGGGTGCGTTCGCGTGCGAGGCCCTCTTCGTCCCACGGCAGTACCGCGGCTTCCGGATCCCACGGATCGGCGTGGATGGTGACGCGCTCGTCGAACACCTTTTCGCCGATCTTGTTGCCGCCGCCCTTCTTGGTCAGGAAGCTGCGACCCTCATCCGCCTGGCGCGCGTCGAAGCCGAACATCATGAACGAGATCAGGCCCGCCGCCGCGGCCGGTTCGAGGATCACGGTGTACTTGCCCGGTTCCAGCGCCTTCGCATCGACCGAGCCCTTGGCCTTGCGGATGCCGGTGCGGATCTCGTCCTTTGCGTCGAAGCTCTTCGCGTCGCCGAGGTTGCGGCCGACCCAGCCCGAACCGCGCCCGTCGTCGGTGCGCACGGTGCAGGTGAAATCGAAGTTGGTGGTCCTCTGGTAGCCGAAGTTGCCGTTGCTGTTCGCGATCGCGGAGAATCCCTGGCCGTCGCTGAGGAAGCCCGCCGCGACGAGCTTTTCCTTGCGGCACGGCTCGATGCAGTCGGCCGCGACTTCGGCGCGATAGTCCGGCGTGATGTCGGCGATGCTCTTCGAGAACGTGTTGCTCGGCTTGTAGGTCTGCTTCTCGATCGCGGGCACGAACTCCGGATTCTCCGGAGCGAGCCTGGCGAGTTCCTCCGCGCGGCGCACGACCTTTTCGAGCGACGCATCGTCGAACTCGTTGATCGTCGCGGTACCGACGCGCTTGCCGAACGCGACCTGCACGCCGAGGCTGGTGTCGCCGACGATGCCGCTGGTCGACACGCTGTTGCGCGCGAACCGCACGTTGCCGTCGATCGATCCCTGCAACTGCGCGGTGCATTCGTCCGCCTTGGACAGCTTGATGACCTTGTCCAGGATCGTCTTGCATTCTTGTTCGGTGAAGATTTTCATCGATGGTCTCCCGGAGTTCGATCAGCCGAGGCTGCGCGCGGTGTTGATGACGTTGGCGCCGTTGAAGCGCGCGGTGGCCGCGCCGTGCGACACGGCCGACACCTGGCTCGGCTGGCCCTTGCCGTCGAAGAACGAGCCGCCGAAACGGAAGTCACGCTCGTCGCAGACCGCCACGCACGAGTTCCAGAAATCCGGCGTGCGCATCTGGTAGGCGACGTCCTCGATCTGCTCGGTGATCTTGCCGTCCTTGATCTCGTAGAACAGTTCGCCGCCGAACTGCGCGTTGTAGCGTTGCTGGTCGATCGAGAACGAACCGTCGCCGATGATGTAGATGCCGTCCTCGACGTCCTTGATCATTTCCTCGGGGGTCAGCTTTTCCTTGCCCGCGGCGAGCGACACGTTGGCCATGCGCTGGAACTGCACGCTGGACCACGAGTCGGCGTAACAGCAACCCTGGGAATGGTCGAGGCCGAGGATGTGCGCCTGGTCGCGGATGGCCTGGTAGTTGACCAGGATGCCTTCCTTGATGAGGTCCCAGCGCTGGGTCTTGACGCCTTCGTCGTCCCAGCCGACCGCGCCGAGCGTGCCCTTCTGCACCTTGTCCGCGAAGATCGTGACCTTGTCGCTGCCGTACTCGAATTTCTTGGACTTCCACTTGTCGAGCGTTGCGAAGCTGGTGCCCGCATAGTTCGCCTCGTAGCCGAGCACGCGGTCGAGTTCGGTCGGGTGGCCGACCGATTCGTGGATCGTCAGCCACAGGTGGCTCGGATCGAGCACGAGGTCATACTTCCCGGGCTTCACCGAGCGGGCCTTGAGCTTCTGCCGCGCCTGCTTGGCCGCGGCGACTGCGTCTTCCTTCATGTCGTAGGAATCCGAGTACAGCACCGCGCCGCCGGGCAGCGCGACCTTGTGCTCGGCCTTGCCGTCGAGGTACTCGAAGCCCATGCCGCGCGGCGCCGACAAGCCGCCGCGATTGCGGAACTTGCCGGTCTTCTTGTCGATCGCGGTGACATTGAGCGGCGCCCAGATACGGTGCACGTCCTGGTCGATATAGGAACCGTCGCTCGACGCGAAGTACTTCTGCTCGTTGACGAGGAACAGGATCGAGTTGACGTAGTCCGCACCCGCGGCCATCGCCGCGGCATTGACGTCGAGCAGCAGCTCGACCTTCTCGCTGATCGGCACTTCCATCGCGTTCTTGACGATCGGCGTCGCCCAGCTCACCTCGCCGGTACCCTTGACCGGGGCAAGCTGGACCGGCTCGACCTGCATGCGCGAATTCGCCTTCGCGATCGCGATCGCCTCGCGCGTCGCGGCCGCTACGCCGTCGGTGCTTAGGTCGTTGGTCGCCGCGAATCCCCAAGTGCCGTTCGCGATCACGCGGATGCCGGTGCCGCAGGATTCGGTGTTGACGATGTTCTCGACGTTTTTTTCGCGCGTGATCACGAACTGGCGCAGGTAGCGTCCGACGCGGACGTCGCAGTACGTCGCGCCGCCGTCCTTCGCGGCATTCAGGGCCGCATCGGCGAGACCTTTCTTCATTGCAACGTCGAGTTTCGTGGCCAGCACTTCGGCGGCGACCAGGCGGCCGTGGATCGGCAGCATGAGGCCGCCGAGGCCGATTCCGGCAACTTTGAGGAAATCGCGTCTTTCCACTGGAATGTCTCCACGATTGGGCAGGCGGGAACCGGCATCGCAGGCGCGGGCCGGTCGCAAGCGGGCAACGCACGAGCCCGGTCCGGTTCGGTGGGCAGCGCGCAATCCGGCCCCATGGTGTTCCAGCAAGCTCGCGACGTCATGTGACAAACGGCATGGCACCGGCCCGATCCGGGTCGGACGACGTTGCGCTACCATGGCCGTGCCCATGGACCTGCACACGACGTTCCGCATCGAAGCCGCGCATCGCCTGCCCAACGTACCCGCCGGGCACAAGTGCGCGCGCCTGCACGGGCATTCGTTCCGCATCGTCGTGTACGTCCGTGGGCCGGTCGACCCGGAGCTGGGCTGGGTCATGGACTTCGCCGAGATCAAGGCCGCGTTCGCGCCGCTCCACGAGCGCCTCGATCACCGCTTCCTGAACGAGATCCCGGGACTCGAGAATCCGACCAGCGAGAACCTCGCGCGCTGGATCTGGAACGAACTCAAGCCGCGCCTGCCGCTGCTGCACCGGGTGCGGGTGCGCGAGACCTGCAATTCGGGGTGCAGCTATTCGGGCGAGGATCCGAAAGCCGGAAGCCGGGGGCGCGTCGACTAGCCGGCATCCAGGCAGGCGTTGCTGCGGACTCCGATCGGGACCGGAATCCGCTTCTCCCGGGGGTCGGTCCGGGTATCTCCCGCGGCACGGGCCCCAGCCAGGCATCTTTCTTGTTGCGGGCCAGCATGGTCGGCAATTACACTAAGCCATTGTTTATGATGGGAATCATAAATCGAACCTGAACAGATTGCCGATGAATGTTGCGTTGCAACAAAATCGCTGCTAGAGTGCGTTCCACACTCCCAGTGATCCAGAGGCAACCACCATGTTCGAGCAGATCAACAACCAGACCCTCGCGTTCGGCAAGACCTATGCCGACACCTTCGCCAAGGCGCAGAACCTGTCGCTCAAGAGCTTCGAGCGCATCGCCGGCCTGCAGATGAAGGCGTTCGAGGACCGCATGAACGCGACCGTCGCGTTCTGGACCGAAGCGTCCGAAGTGCGTGACCTGGACGGCGCCAAGGCCATCTGGCCGAAGGGCATCCAGCTGACCAAGGACAACGCCGAAGCCGTGTACGCGACCAGCCAGGAAGTCCTCGGCGAGTCGCTGAAGACCGGCGAAGCGATCGGCAGCCTGGTCAAGGGCACGTTCGAGAACACCGCCGAGACCATCACCAAGCAGGCCACCACGGCGGCGAAGAAGGCGACCCGCTGAACCCGATGCGGTAACAACGAGTCGGCGCATGGACGCGCCACAGCAACAACACGAGCAGTACGATCCGGTGGCGTCCCCCTCGCTGCCGGATTGCTTGAAACCGGGCGCCAAGGCGTCCGGTTTTTTTTATGGTCGTGCCGTGCGCGAACGGGTCCCCGGGTTGCGAATGCGGATCCGTCCTGCACCCGGAGAGCTCCGCCTCGGCGAGTACGAACGCATGTCGCGCCGCGCAACTTGCGGGAAAGCCGTTTCCGCCGCGGATGGAGCGATGCAGGAATGCGCGGTATCCGCTACCGATCCGGTGTGTCGCCGAGCAAGCCAGCGACGCGTGCGACGAGGTCCGGGTCGGCCTTGCCGGCGGGCGCCGGATCGGTGACTTCGAGGAGGCGCGCGACCACGACGGAAATGCTGTCGTCGGCGACTTCGCGCGCTCGGCCACCGAGCGCGCCGGCGCGATCCGCGAAGATCGCGAACAGGTTGGTCGCTTCGGCCGCATCGAACACGCGCCGGACGCCGGGTTGCAACGCGGCAAGGCGCAGGCCGCCGCGACCTTGCAGTGTCCGGGTCATCGCGAGCAGGACCTGCAAGCCCGCGCTGCTGATGTAGGACAGATCGCCGAGGTCGAGCACGAAATCGCTGGCACCCGCGTCGATGAGATCCTGCATCGCGAGTTCGAGATCGGCGGCGGTCTCGTTGTCGAGGCGCCCTCCGAGAACCAGCACGCGCACGTCGCCCGCGGTTTCCTCGCCGATCGAAAGGGCCACCTCAATCCTCCCGGAACACGAAGCGCGCCGCGCCGATCTGGATCACGTCCTCGTCGTGCAGCACGCGCTCGCGCGTCGGTTCGGCGTTGACCCGGGTGCCGTACTGGCTGCCGAGATCGATGAGCTTGTAGCCTTGCGCGCTCGGTTCGATGCGCGCGTGATGGGCATCGACGCCGGGACCGCCGACGCGAATGTCGGCCGCGGTGTCGGCGCCGAGGGTCACGGATCGCGGCGGCAGCGGGGTGGCCTTGCGGCCCGCTTCCGGGCTCTGCGGAACCAGGCGCGCGGTACGGAAGAACGCCGTCGAGTTGGGTTCGATCGCGGCTGGCGCCGGTTTCGCCGCCACGCGTGGTTCGGGTGCGCGCGGTGGCTGCGGCAGATTGAGCGCGCTGAGGATCTGGGTTGATGCGACGGACTTCGGTGCAGGCGGCACCGCGGGCGCCGCTGGTGCGTCGGCGATCATGGCGTCGTCGGCGGCCGGAATTTCCTGGGTGCTGGACGGCGCCGCTGCCGGTGACGCGGCGGGCCGGGTCGTAGCGGTGACCGGAGCCTCCAGTTCCGCCTCGCTGTCGAACACTTCGAGGAACCGCGCGCGCAGGCCGGCGGCCTTGTCGTGCGCCTTCGCGCGTTCGGCGAGCGTGGCCTCGATTTCCTTGCTCCGCCTGGCGTATTCGTCGTCGTCGAACTCGCCGAGCTTGTGGCGCAGGTCGTTTTCCTGCTGGTCGAGCAGCACGGCCTCGTGGTCGCGATCGATGCGCGCGAGCGCGTCGCGCAGCCCGGCCCAGGTCGAGCGGGCCTGTTCGCGCAGCGGCGCGGAATCCTTGTCGATCTGGTCGAGCTTGCCGTTGTAGTCCGCGCTGACCCGCGCAAACACCGCGGACGCGAGCTCACCCTTCATTCCGTCCAGGGATGCGAGCCGTTCGCGCAGCACGCCGGCGTCGTGACGCAGCGATTTCAGCGCGTCGATCATGCCGAGATCGATGGAGGCCAGCGGGTCGGTGTCGTTCGTGGTCTTGGCCATGGTGGTGTCTCCCGGTCAGGCGGCAGCGTATTCGATTTCGACCGCGCCGAAACGCAGTCGGTCGCCCGGATTGAGTGCGATGTCGGTGCCGGTCGACAGGCGCTCGCCATTTACGAAGGTGCCGTTCACGGTGCCGACTTCCTCGCGCAACGACCAGCCGCCGTCGGTGGCGACGAGTTTCGCGTGGCGGCGGCTCAGGCTGCGGGTCGGGTCGCGATCGGTCAGGTTGATGTCCGGAATCGTGCCGGTCACCGGATCCGGTCGGCCGACGAGTAGCTCGCCACGTTCGTGCGCGAGTGCGATCACGGCGCCGCTCGCGTCCCGCAGCACGAAAGCGGGCGACGCCGTCGCGGTGGATGGCGCACGGGCTGCGGGTGCTGCAACCGGAGCTGCGGCGGGCTGCGCGCCAGCGCCGGCTCCGGACGCCGCTTTCACGCGTTCCAGTTCCGCGAGGGCTTCGTTGAGTTGTTGCTCGGTGCGGCGCTGGCGTGCGGCGATCTTGCGCATGATGCGCACGCCGATCTCGATGTTCTGCCGCAACAGGTCGGCAAACGCGGCGCGGTCGATGCGCAACAGGCGCGAAGGCTCGAGCGCGACCGCATCGGCCGAACGGGGTCGGTCTTCGAGCAGGGACATGTCACCGAAGAAATCGCCGCTGCCGAGCGTCGCGATCGGCGCGTATCCGCGCGCATTGCTGCGGATCTCGATCGTGCCGGATTCGATGATGAACATCGCGTCGCCGGACTCGCCCTCGCGGAACACCGCGTCGCCGGCGCCGAGATCGACGTGAAAGCTGGACGTATTCATGGTGGCCGTGCGAAGCCCCCCGGATCGGGAGCGCATTATGCCGAGCGTGCCGCCCGAGCGCCAACCGGCGGTCCGCCGCGGCGGAACCCCTGCCTGGGCGCGTGATGGCCGCGTCCGGACACGGGTCCGTGCCCGGGCGTTCGCCGATCGCCGCACGCGTCCGGTTTGTTGCAGCGCGGAACGCCGCGCTGATATACTCGTCGGCCTTTGCAGGGGCATCGCTGCGTGCCGATTCGGCCGCCGCGCGCCACCTCACGATCAACCGCAACCAGAGTACCCATCGCCCTCGTGGCGCGTGGTGCTCCGGGTGCGGTCGCGGAATGCGCGTCCGGCGCCGGCCAATGCCGGTTGCGGGGTCGCAATGCCGGTGGATGTGGATGGCCAGGACAGGAACACATGCTGCGACGCCGGCTCTCATGCTGTGCGGCGCGCAGGCGCTGACCGCGATACTCGCCTCGATCGTGGTCCTCGCGGTGTCCGGTGTCGAGGCGGGCATGGCGGCGTTGTTCGGTGGCCTCGTCATCGTCGCGCCGGGCATCTATTTCGCCGCGCAAGTCCAACTGCGCGCGAAGGCGGTATCTGCAGGGGAAGCGCTCGGGGTGTTCTACCGGGCGGAAACGGGAAAACTGATCCTGGTGGCGCTCGGATTCTGGATCGGGGCGTCGTGGTTCGGCCAACATTTCGCGCCGCTGATGCTGACCGCCATGGCCTGCTTGGCCGTGAACGGGTTGTTGCTCGCGGTTACACGATCAAATTGATGGATTCGTTTCGCTATGGCGCCTGAAGGCAGTCACGACAGCAGCAGCTACATCCTGCACCACTTGACCTTCCTCAAGCTGGATCTGCGCACGATGACGGTCGACCCGGAAGCGTCCGGTTTCTGGGTGTTGAACCTCGATTCGGTCGTGATTTCCGTGGTCCTCGGCCTGCTGTTCGTGTGGATGTTCCGCTCGGTCGCGCGCAAGGCGACCAGCGGCGTGCCGGGTCGCTGGCAGAACTTCATCGAACTGCTGACCGAGTTCGTCGATCGCCAGGTCAAGGACGCTTTCCACGGCAAGTCGGCGTTCGTCGCGCCAATGGCGCTCGCCGTCGGCTTCTGGGTGTTCTTCATGAACTTCATGGACTTGCTGCCGATCGACCTGCTGCCGCAGCTCGCGATGGGCGCGGGCCTCGATCATCTTCGCGTGGTGCCGTCGGCCGATCCGAACATCGCGCTCGGCATGTCGCTGACCGTGTTCTTCATCGCGACCGGCTACAGCTTCTACCGCAAGGGATTCAAGGGTGTCGGCGCGGAATACCTGTTCCACCCGTTCGGCAAGTGGCTGTTGCCGGTGAACTTCCTGCTCAAGGTCGTCGAGGAGCTGGCCAAGCCGCTGAGCCTCGGCCTGCGACTGTTCGGCAACATGTATGCGGGCGAGGTCATCTTCATCCTGCTCGCCTGCTTCACGCTCAACTATGCGGTGACCAGCGTCGCCGACAACCTGTTCTTCCTGAGCCAGGTGCTGATGTCCACCGGCTGGGCGATCTTCCACATCCTGATCATCTCGTTGCAGGCCTACATCTTCATGGTCCTGACCGTCGTCTACATGTCGATGGCGGCCGAGCACCATTGATGCGGCCATTCAATCGGCGTCATCCGATCCGGCTTCACTTCCACCCAACCGTTCCATAAAACGCAGTACTACGGAGACACACAATGGATATCAGCGCACTGGCAACCGTTGAAGGCATGACCGCCCTCGCTGCCGGCCTCATGCTCGGCCTCGGCGGCATCGGTGCCGCGATCGGCATGGGCCTGATGGGCGGCAAGTTCCTTGAAAGTTCGGCTCGCCAGCCGGAACTGGTACCGATGCTGCAGGGCAAGATGTTCCTGCTGGTCGGCCTGATCGACGCGATTCCGATCATCGGCGTGGGTATCGCGATGTACCTGATCTTCGTCGATCCGTTCTCGGCCAACGTCCTGTCGCAAGCCGCAACGCCCTGACCGGCGCCCGTCCCGGACCCGTCTGCCGAGGAATCTGACTCGTGGATATCAATGCAACGCTCATCGCCCAGATGATCGTCTTCGCGATCCTCATCTGGTTCACGATGAAATTCATCTGGCCGCCGCTGGTCGCCGCGATGGACGAGCGCGCCCGGCGCATCGAGGAAGGACTTTCCGCCGCCGAGCGCGCGCAGAAGGATCTCGCCGATGCCGACGCGCGCGTGCAGGAGGAGATCCGCAAGGCGCGCGGCGACGCCGCGACGATCGTCGATCGTGCCCACCAGCAGGCCAGCCAGATCGTGGACAAGGCCAGGCAGGACGCGCTCGACGAAGCCGCACGGCTGAAATCCGCCGCCCAGGCGGAGATCGACAGCATGGCGCACCGCGCGCGCGAGCAGTTGCGCAGCCAGGTCGCCGGGCTTGCCCTGAGTGGCGCAGAGAAGATCCTGCGCCGCGAGATCGATGCGAACGCGCACAAGGCGCTGCTCGACGAGCTGGTAGCCGGAATCTGACATGTCCCAGTCGCTGACCGTTGCCCGGCCGTACGCGCGCGCCGCCTTCGAACTCGCGAAGGAGCACGATGCGCTCGGTGAATGGAGCGCCAGGCTCGCGTTCGTCGCCGCGATCGCCGCGGATGCGCGCGTCGTCGACCTGTTCGGCGATCCGCGCGTGGACGAGACCCAGCTCGTGTCGCTGTTCCTGCCGGAAGGCGAGGCGGCGGATTCGGCGTTCGCGCTGTTCCTCGCCACGCTCGCGGACAACGGCCGCCTGCGCGCGCTGCCGGAAATCGCCGCATTGTTCGAAGGCTACAAGCGCGACGCCGAGAACGTGCTCAAGGTCAACGTGCGCACCGCAGCCGCGATGGGCGATGCCGAGGCGGATCGTCTCAAGGCCGCCCTCGAACGCCGTTTCGGACGCCGCGTGGAACTCGAGCGCACGCTCGATCCGGCCGTGCTCGGCGGCGCGATCGTCGACGCCGGCGAGATCGTCATCGACGGTTCGGTGCGCGGCCAGCTCGCGCGGCTGGAAACGGCGGTGAGGCAGTGAGACGGGAGACGATAGACGGGAGAAGAGAGACGGAGGAGCGGGACGATTGGGCTATTGCCTTCGTATCCCGCTCAACAACTCCCGTCTAACGTCTCCCGTCTATCGTCTCCACAGAAATCCAAAGACAGCGTGCGCAGCAAGTCGCAACGCACGACAAGGAAACGAAGCAATGGCAACCACCACGCTCAACCCGTCCGAAATCAGCGAACTCATCAAGAACCGCATCGAGAAGTTCAAGCTCGGCGCGGAAGCACGCAACGAGGGCACCCTGACCAGCGTGTCCGACGGCATCGTGCGCGTGCATGGCCTGCATGACGCGATGGCCGGCGAGATGATCGAATTGCCGGGCGACACCTACGCGCTGGCCCTCAACCTCGAGCGCGATTCGGTCGGCGCGGTGGTGCTCGGCGACTACGAGCACCTGCGCGAAGGCGATACCGCGAAGACCACCGGCCGCATCCTCGAAGTCCCGGTCGGTCCGGAAATGCTCGGTCGCGTGGTCGACGCGCTCGGCATGCCGATCGACGGCAAGGGCCCGATCAATGCGCAGCGCACCTCGCCGATCGAAAAGGTCGCGCCGGGCGTCATCTGGCGCAAGTCGGTGTCGCAGCCGGTGCAGACCGGCTACAAGGCGATCGACGCGATGATCCCGATTGGCCGCGGCCAGCGCGAGCTGATCAT
>CAYWZC010000011.1:31667-43249 GCA_964462745.1 uncultured Rhodanobacteraceae bacterium | reverse complement strand
AGGATGCGGCCAACACCGCCAAGGCGTTCGCGGAGGCGCTGCCGCTGACCGGCGTGGTCCTGACCAAGACCGATGGCGACGCGCGCGGTGGCGCGGCGCTGTCGGTGCGTTACGTGACCGGCCGGCCGATCAAGTTCATCGGTTCCGGCGAAAAGACCGATGCGCTGGAGCCGTTCCATCCGGATCGCGTCGCGCAGCGCATCCTCGGCATGGGCGACGTGCTCTCGCTGGTCGAGCAGGTCGAACAGAAGGTCGACCACGAAAAGGCTCGCAAACTCGCCGAGAAGGTCGTCAAGGGCAGGCGCTTCGACCTGAATGACATGCGCGACCAGCTCGACCAGATGATCAACATGGGCGGCATGGCCGCCTTGATGGACAAGTTGCCCGGTGGCATGGGGCTGCCGAAGGACATCAAGGCACGCGTCGACGACCGCGACGTGAAGCGCATGATCGCGATCATCAACTCGATGACGAAGAAGGAACGGCGCCACCCGGACCTGCTGAACGGTTCGCGGCGTGCGCGCATCGCACGCGGCTCCGGCACCCAGCCGGCCGAC
This sequence comes from uncultured Rhodanobacteraceae bacterium, assembly GCA_964462745.1. Classification (GTDB taxonomy): domain Bacteria; phylum Pseudomonadota; class Gammaproteobacteria; order Xanthomonadales; family Rhodanobacteraceae; genus Dokdonella_A. The sequence continues at coordinate 42,692 of CAYWZC010000011.1, read as the reverse complement.
GTCAACCGCGTGCTGAAGCAATACCAGCAGATGGAAAAGATGATGTCGAAATTCGGCCGCGGCGGAATGAAGGGCATCATGCGCCAGTTGCGCGGCGCGGGGCAGATGCCGGCCGGGCTCCTGCCGCGACGCTGAGCCGGGTATCGATTCCGCACCCGGGCAGTCTTCCACCTTCCGGATCGGCGGCGGATCCGCATTCGACGGACCCATGCCGATAGCCTTGCGGCGCCGCCCGACCCGCCGAGCGAATGACACCCTGTTGTCCGTTCGCCGCGGCCGGCTGGCTGGCGACCGAATTCGCCTTGCACGCGTCCCGCGAAACACGCGCATGTCGTGGAAACCGGTCGCCCGTACCGGAACCGACCCGGGAGAAGGTCGAAGCTTGTTGCCAATCCGGTAGCATGACGGTTGCATTGCAATAGCGGGCGCCGCGAATCCCGGTCGCCCGCATTCCGGGTGCGGTGGTCGAGGCGGCATGGGAGAACGGGCGGAATGAAGAGCGTGCAGTATCGATTCGGTGAGTTCCGGCTGATATCGGCGACACGCCAGGTATGGCGCAATGGCACACCCGTCCGCCTGCCACGCCGCGTATTCGATTGCATCGTGTACCTGCTGGAGAATCGCGATCGGGCGATCGGACGCGACGAGCTGGTCGCCGCGTTGTGGGGCCGGGTCGATGTCGCGGACACCCAATTGAGTCAGTTGATGCGCCGGGTGCGGCATGCACTGGGAGACGACGGCCAGTCGCAGCAGACGATCGAAACGGTCCAGGGGTTCGGGTATCGATGGGCGATGAGCGCGGAAGCCGAACCGGCCCCGGCCGGCGACGATCCGGATCCCGCGGCCGGTGCGACGCAACCCGCGAGCCACGCGGCATCCGTTGCGTCAGGTTCCGTCGTTTCGCAACCGGTGGTGCCTCCGGAACCCGCGCCCGGCATCGCGCCGGGCGAGCCACGCGGCCGCAATTGGCTGGCCTATGTGGCAGCAGCCGGCGTCGTCGTGATCGCGATCGTCCTGCTCGTGGCATGGCGGGGCGCGGCGGTGGTGCCGGACGGGCAACCGTCCGCGCCCGAAAACGAGCGACTGGTCGTGCTGCCGGTCGACGTGACCGGCCCTTCGGAATCGGCGTGGGTTCGCCTCGGCGCGATGGATGTCGTGGCCGACCGGCTGCGTGCGTCGGGGCTCGTCGTTCCGCCGAGCGAAAGCGTGGTGGCGACGCTTCACGAAGCCGGCGCCGGAGATCCCGGTGATCGCGTGTTCGATTTGTTCGAGGCGGGTATCCTGGTCTACGGGCAGGCGGTCAAGTCTCCGGGTGGATGGCGGATCACGCTGGAGACCCGTTCTTCGCGGGACGAGGTCAAGCGCGTCGCGGAAGCATCCGATCCGGATCCCGTGCAGGCAGCGCATGCCGCGGCCGATCGCCTGGCTGCGGCCCTCGGCTACGCGATCGCCAGCGATCCCGGTGAACGCGAGACTTTCGACGGACGCATCGCGCGGGTGCGCGCGGCCCTGCTCGCGAACGAGGTCGACGTCGCGAGGAGGCTTCTCGACATCGACGATCTGGCCGGTGAAAATTCGATCGCGATCCGCTACTGGCGGGCAAAGACGGATTTTCTCGCGGGTGATCTCGATTCCGCGCAAGCTGCATTCGACGCCCTGCTCGCCGAAGACGAAGTGCGCGCCGACCAACGAATGCACGGCCGGGTGCTGATCGCGCGCGCCGGCGTGCACATCCGGCGCGCCGATTACGCGGCAGCGGACGGGGATTTCGACGCGGCGATCGCGGATCTGCGGGAATTCGAAGCGTCTGCCGAATACGCCGAAGCGCTGGCGGGACGCGGTATCGCGCGCGTCGCGCTCGAGCGTTTCGATGAAGCGGCGGCGGATCTCGGTCAGGCGCGGGTACAGATGGAACTCGCCGGCGATCCGTTCGGGGCCACCCGCGTCGACGCCAACCTCGGCCTGTTCGAGCTGGTGCGACGCCGACCCGCCGCCGCGCTCCCCTATCTGCAGGACGCGGCCGAACGATTCGAGGCGTTCGGTGCGATCGGCGCGCTGCTGTCCACCCTCAATGCCCAGTTCGACGCCTACGCCTACCTGCTTCGATGGCGCGAGGCGCTCGCGGTCAGCGAGCGGCGCACCGCGCTGGGCAATCGCGCCGTGGATCCGATGCAACGGTATCTCATCGGTGTCGACCGCAGTCGCGTCCTCACCGCGCTCGGGCGCTATCGCGAGGCGAATCGGGTGCTGGATGCCGTCGAGGTCGCGTTCCCCGACATGCGCGGGAACCTCCAGCAGGTCCTGCATGCGCAGCGTGCGGATCTCGCATGGCGCGAGGGCGACGCCGCGCGTGCACTGGTTGCGGCGCGACAAGGATTGGACGATGCGCCTTGTGTGGATACCTCGACACCTTGCGGAACACTCCTGCTGGTCTACCAACGCGCGCTGATTGCGAACGGCACCGCCGGAACCGGACCCGTCGCGCCCGCAATCGCGATGCTCGCCGAGCCGGACGCGGAGGTGCTGGCAAGCCCGGTCGCCGAGGTCGCGCAAGCCGAATGGAGCACCGTGCGCGGCGACGAGGCCGCCAGCGAGACACATTACGCAAGGGCGCTCGCCGAAGTCGAACGGAACGGTGCGCCGCGGGACATTGCGTTGGTCGCCGATTCCCATGCCCGCTGGCTGGTCCGTCGCGGCCGTTTCGATGAAGCGGCCTCCGTGGCCGGGCGGGTCACCGCGTGGGCCGGGCAGGATTACGACTGCGCCTTGCTCCAGGTCGTGGTCCTGCAGGCCTATGGTCGCGCCGAACCGTGGGCCGCCGCCCTGGAGCGCGCGCGTTTGCTGGCGGGAGAGCGTGCGATTCCCGAAGCGCTTGCGCTGCCTCCCGGCTGACGCATTCGCGGTCCCGGGGCGGCCCCGGTTCCGCAAACGGGAGAGTTGCCGGGGAAGATGGCCGGCTCGATCGATCGAAGCCGGAGCGCGCGCGAATCCTGCATCGGATCGGATGCGGGAAGCCTGTGGACCGCTGTGATCGCCGTGCTTTTCTTTTCCCCGCGATCCGCTACAATGTGCGGCTCCATTCCGTGCGGGCCGCGTTCGCCGCGCCCGGTACAAGCAGAAATCCCCGATATTCCAGAGACTTACCTATGGTCAAGATTCGTCTGTCCCGTGGCGGCGCCAAGAAGCGGCCGTTCTACCACATTGTCGTTGCGGATCAACGCGATGCGCGTGATGGCCGCAACATCGAACGGGTCGGGTTCTTCAACCCGATCGCGGCGGGCAAGGAAGTGCGCCTGCAACTCGATACCGCGCGGGTCGAGCACTGGATCGGCCACGGTGCGCAACTGACCGACAAGGTGCGCGCGCTGTACAAGGCCGCGTCGAAGGAAGCGAGCGCGCCGGCTGCTTGACCGAGCCGGTCGACCCACGCGCGGCACGCCGCGTCCTGGTTGGCAGGATCGTCGGTGTGTATGGCGTCAAGGGCTGGGTCCGGATCGAATCCTGGACCGAGCCGCGGACACGGATCTTCCGCTACCAGCCTTGGTGGCTGAAAACCGGATCCGGGGAAACGAAGATCGATGGCGCCGAAGGGCGCGAGCAGGGCAAGGGCCTCGTCGCCTGTCTGCCCGGCATCGATGACCGCGAACAGGCCGCGAGCCTGATCGGGTGCGACATCGAGGTACCGCGCTCGGCGTTGCCCGCGCCGCGCGCAGGCGAAGTGTACTGGGCGGATCTCGAAGGATGCGAGGTCGTCACGGTCGATGGAGTCGCGCTGGGCCGGATCTCGCATCTGGTCGAAACCGGCGCCAACGACGTGCTGGTGGTCAGGGATGGCGCGCGCGAACGGCTGATCCCGTACGTGCGCGACGAGTACGTGACAGAGGTCGATCTCGACGCCGGGCGGGTGACGGTGGATTGGGATCCGGAGTTCTAGGTTCTGGGTGTAACCGGGAGTTGCGGCGCGATGATGCGTATCGACGTCGTCACGTTGTTCCCGGATTTCATCGACGGCTGCGCCCGGATCGGCGTGGTCGGCCGGGCGCGGGAACGCGGTCTGCTCCAGGTGGAAACCTGGAACCCGCGCGACTTCGCCGAGGACAGCTACCGCACGGTCGATGGCCGGACTTTCGGTGGCGGCCCCGGCATGGTCATGATGATCGACCCGTTGCGTGCCGCGCTCGATGCGGTGCGCGCCGCGGCGGGTCCGGCATCGACGATTTGCATGAGTCCGCAGGGAGTGCGGCTCACGCAGGAAAAGATCGAGGCGTTCGCGCGGCGGGAGCGGTTGATTCTCGTATGCGGTCGCTACGAAGGCATCGACGAGCGCTTCCTGGCGGAGGCGATCGACGAGGAAATCTCGATCGGCGATTACGTGCTGTCGGGCGGTGAACTGGCCGCCGCGGTGCTGATCGATGCGATCGGACGCTTGCAGGACGGCGCGTTGAATGACGCGCAGTCGGCGCGCGAGGATTCGTTCTCGGACGGGCTGCTCGATTGTCCGCACTACACGCGGCCCGAGCGCCACGAATGGGGCGAGGTACCGTCGCCGCTGCTGTCGGGCGACCATGCGGCGATTCGTCGCTGGCGGCTGAAGCAATCGCTGGGTCGGACTTGGCTGCGGCGCCCGGATCTGCTCGCGAGGGCACGGCTCGACAAGGAAGCGCGGTCGCTGCTCGAGGAGTTCCGCGCGGAGCACCGGGCCGGGATCGCAGGCGACAAGATCGGTTCAGCCGATCGCAAACAGAATGGGTAGATCGATCGGAAGCATCGATCCCCGGCGCACGGATGTGCCGGCGCGGCAAGCACGGAGGTGCCTGCCGCGACTAGCGTGGCGCGGCCGGGCCGCGGCCGTGTTTGCAAACCGCGGCAGGATGCCCGGTTCCGCAAATTCCCGAAGACAACCATTGGTGAGTGTCATGAGCAACCTCCTCCAGCAGTTCGAAGCCGCGCAGATGACCCGCACGCTGCCCGCGTTCGATCCCGGCGACACCGTGATCGTCAACGTCAAGGTCAAGGAAGGCAATCGCGAGCGCGTGCAGGCCTACGAAGGCGTCGTCATCGCGAAGAAGAATGCCGGCCTCAACTCCGCGTTCACGGTTCGCAAGATGTCGCATGGCACTGGCGTCGAACGCGTGTTCCAGTCGCACAGCACGATCATCGATTCGGTCGTGGTCAAGCGGCGCGGCAAGGTGCGCGGGGCGAAGCTCTATTACCTGCGCGGACTGGAAGGCAAGAAGGCGCGCATCAAGGAGGATCTCGGTCGCGCGGCGGCCGTCCGCGCGGCGGAAAAGGAAGCCGCCAGCGAAGCCTGACACCCATCCTCGAACCTGGAGCATCGAGTCGCGTCTGTGCTCCTCGTCGCAAGGCGGTCGCTTCGGCGGCCGCCTTGTTTTTGCGTAGCGCCGCGATCCTGCAAGCGTCAGGGCTGGTCGGTTGAGGTAAGTCGGTTCAAGCGGGTAGGTCGGTTCAAGCGGCGCAGCCGCGGAACCGACAACGTGCCTTGCATGGATACCGTCGGACCTCTTGGCTTTGTCGGCTCCGGCCATTGTCGGCTCCGGCCCTTCGGGGCCTTGAGCCGACCTACGGCCTTCGTGAGCTTCTCAATGCCCCGGCATTGATTTCCGCATCGCGCGTCCCGATTTGCGCAGGTACCTTTTCACCTGCATGGATCGATGCCGATGAGCGCTGATGCCGAGAGCCCCCGGGCCGAAACCCACCGATTCGAAGCCGAAGTCGCCCAGGTCCTGCACCTGGTCACGCATTCGCTGTATTCGCACAAGGAGATCTTCCTGCGCGAACTCATCTCGAATGCGTCGGACGCCTGCGACAAGCTGCGTTTCGAAGCACTCGCGAATCCGGACCTGCTGGCCGGTGACAGCGAACTGCACATCGATGTGAGCTGGGATGCGGACGCACGTACCGTGAGCATCGCGGACAACGGCATCGGCATGAGCCGCGACGAGGTCATCGCGAACATCGGCACGATCGCGAGTTCCGGCACCCGGCGATTCCTCGAAAACCTGTCCGGCGAGGCGAAGGCGGATGCGCGCCTGATCGGCCAGTTCGGCGTCGGTTTCTATTCCGCGTTCGTGGTCGCCGACCGGGTCACCGTGCTGACTCGCCGCGCAGGCACCGAGCAGGGCGTGAAGTGGCAGAGCGAAGGCACCGGCGAATACACGATCGAGGACGCGGAAGTTGCCGCGCGCGGCACGACCGTTGTCCTGCACCTCAAGTCCGACGAGGACGAGTTCCTCAAGCCATGGACCCTGCGCTCGACGATCACGCGCTATTCGGATCACGTCGCATTCCCGATCCGCATGCCGAAGTCGGAATCCGACAAGGGTGGGGAGAGCAAGCCGAGCGCCGAATGGGAAACGGTCAACTCCGCTTCCGCACTGTGGGCGCGCCCGAAATCCGAGCTCGGCGACGACGATTACACGAGTTTCTACAAGGCGCTCGGCCACGATTTCAACGATCCGCTCGCATGGACCCACAACCGCGTCGAGGGCAGCCAGAGCTTCACGACCCTGCTGTACGTGCCGAGCCAGCCGCCGTTCGATGTCATGATGGGCGCGCGCGACGAGCGCAAGGGACTCAAGCTCTACATCAAGCGCGTGTTCGTCATGGATGCGGCCGAGGAACTGCTGCCGAACTACCTGCGTTTCGTGCGCGGCGTGGTCGATGCGGACGACCTGCCGCTCAATGTCAGTCGCGAGCTGTTGCAGCAGAATCGCCAGCTCGACCGCATCCGCGGCGCCTGCGTCAAGCGCGTGCTCGACCTGCTCGAAAAGCTCGCGAAGGATGAGCCGGGCAAGTACGCGACGTTCTGGGCCGCGTTCGGCAACACGCTGAAGGAAGGCATCGTCGAGGATCCGGGCAACCGGGAACGCATCGCGAAGTTGCTGCGTTTCGCATCGACGCGCTCCGACGGCGCCGCGCAGACGGTGTCGCTCGACGACTACGTCGGCCGCATGCAGGCCGGCCAGGACATCATCTGGACGATCACTGCCGACAGTCATGCCGCGGCCGCGGGCAGTGCGCAGCTCGAGGCGCTCAAGGCGCGCGACATCGAGGTATTGCTGCTGTTCGATCGCATCGACGAGTGGATGCTCGGCAGCCTCACCGAGTATGCGGGCAAGCGCCTGCAGAGCGCGGCCAAGGGCGAGTTGCCGCTCGACGAGGCCGCGAAGGCGAAGCAGGAAGAGGCGGCGAAGACCGCCGAGCCGCTGGTCGCGAAACTCAAGGAGTTGCTCGGCGAGCGGGTTGCCGACGTGCGCGTTTCCGCGCGCCTGACCGATTCGCCGTCATGCCTCGTGCTGGCCGAACACGACATGGCGCCACATCTCGTGCGCCTGTTGCGCGATGCGGGCCAGGAGTTGCCGGAATCGAAGCCGACGCTCGAGATCAATCCGCAGCACGCGCTGGTCCGGCGTGTCGAGACCGAGGGCGATTCCGCACGCGCCACCGATCTCGCCCTCTTGCTGCTCGAACAGGCCGAGATCGCGGGCGGTGCCCAGCTCACCGATCCGGCGGCCTTCGTGCAACGCCTCAACCGGGTGATCGCAGCGACCTGACCCTTGCGCGCGCCGCTGGAGGAATGCGCTGCGCCCGATACCGGCGAACGGACATTGCCGGTCATCGTCCGGCGCATGTACGATCAACGGGGTTCTGGTCATCCGGCGGGGCGAAATGCAGATCGAAACGAAGTTGCCCAAGGTCGGCACCACGATCTTCACCGTGATGAGCCAGCTCGCCGCGAGCCACAAGGCGATCAACCTGGGCCAGGGGTTTCCGGACTTCGACGGCCCGCAGGCGCTGCGTGACGCGCTGGCCCGTGCAATGGACGAGGGGCGCAACCAGTACGCGCCGATGAGCGGCCTGGCGGAGTTGCGCGAACAGATTGCACGCAAGACCGAGGCGTTGTACGGGCGCCGCGTCGATGTCGATCACGACATCACGGTGACTTCCGGCGCGACCGAGGCGATCTTCGCCGCGGTTGCGGCCGTCGTGCATCGCGGCGACGAGGTCATCGTGCTCGATCCGTGCTACGACTGCTACGAGCCCGCGATCGATCTAGCCGGCGGGAACGCGGTGCACGTGCCGCTCGATCCGCGGGATTTCTCGGTCGACTGGCAACGCGTGCGCGATGCGGTCACGTCGCGCACGCGCATGATCATCGTGAACTCGCCGCACAATCCGAGCGGAGCGATCTTCCGCGACACCGATCTCGCGGAACTTGTGGACCTGGTGCGCGACACCGGCATCCTCGTGTTGTCCGACGAGGTCTACGAGCACATCGTGTTCGACGGCGAGCCGCATCGCAGCGTGCTCACCCATGCCGAGCTTGCCGGGCGCAGCTTCGTGGTCAGTTCGTTCGGCAAGACCTATCACTGCACCGGGTGGAAGGTTGGTTACTGCATCGCACCGCGCGCGCTGGGCGCGGAGTTGCGCAAGGTCCACCAGTACCTGACGTTCTGCACGTTCACGCCCGCGCAGGTTGCATTCGCGCGCATCCTCGAATCCGACCCGCGGCATTACCTCGACCTGCCGGCGTTCTACCAGGCACGGCGCGACCGGTTCCGCGAGGCGTTGGCCGGTTCACGGTTGCGCCTGCTGCCGGTCGGCGGCACGTACTTCCAGCTTGCCGACTACAGCGCGATCAGCGACAAGGATGATCTCGGTTTCTGCGAGTGGATGACGAAGGAGGGCGGCGTTGCGGCGATCCCGGTGTCCGCGTTCTACGAGACGCCGCCGGCGGATCTCCGGCTGATCCGCTTGTGCTTCGCGAAGTCCGACGAAGTCCTCGCCGATGCGGCCGCGCGATTGAGCGCGCTCTGACGTGGGCGAGCCCGCTATCCCGCAACCGCTTGCGATCAGCCTGGTCCAGGGAGAGACGCGCTGGCACGACATGGCCGCGAACCGCCGCTATTACGGCGACCTCGTGCGCTCGATCGGCAGCCGGAGCGATCTCGTCGTGCTCCCGGAAACCTTCCTGTCCGGCTTCACCAACGAGACGCTCGGCAACGCGGAGACGATGGATGGCGAAGGCTTGCGCTGGTTGCGCGACCTCGGCGCCGAAGTCGGTGCGGTGATCACCGGCAGCCTCATCGTCCGCGAAGGCGAGCGTTGCGTGAACCGCCTCGTCTGGATGCGCCCGGACGGGAGCCACGCGCACTACGACAAGCGCCACCTGTTCCGCATGGCTGGCGAACACGAACGCTACGCGGACGGTCGCGAACGGCTGATCGTCGAGCTGGGCGGCTGGCGCATCTGCCCGCAGGTCTGCTACGACCTGCGTTTCCCGGTGTGGCTGCGCAACCGACGTGATCCGGACACGGGCCGCTTCGACTACGACCTGGTCTTGTTCGTCGCGAACTGGCCGGCCGCACGCCGCCACGCGTGGCGCACCCTGTTGCGCGCGCGCGCGATCGAGAACCTTGGTTATTGCGTCGGCGTCAACCGGGTCGGCGTGGACGGCAACGGAATCGCCTATGCGGGCGACAGTGCGGTGCTCGACTTCCTCGGCCAGCCGATGGTCGAGGCTGGCGCGCAGGAACAGGTCGTGACGGTGACGCTCGATCCGCAACCGCTGGCCGCGCACCGCGAGCGATTCCCGGCCTGGATGGATGCCGATACGTTTCGTATCGAAACCTGATCGCGACGCTCAGAGAATATCGAGCACCGCCTCCGGTGGCCGGCCGATGGCGGCGCGGCCATTCGCGAGCACGATCGGGCGCTGGATCAGGCGCGGATGCGCGGCCAGCGCGGCGAGCAGCGATTCGCGATCGAGAGCCGGGTCGTCGAGTCCCAGGTCGGCGTACTCGGGTTCGTCGCGACGCATCATCGCGCGCGGATCACCGCCGAGCAGGTCGCTGATCCGGGCCAGTTCCGAGGCGTCGGGTGGTTCGGCGAGGTAGTCGATGATGTGCGGCTCGATCCCGCGCTCCTCGAGCAGGGCGAGCGTCGCGCGCGACTTGGAACAGCGGGGATTGTGAAGGATCTCAACATCTTGCATGGCAATCGTGTTCCTTTCCGGCAGGTACGGTTGGATGGTTCGGCAGCGTCGGCGGATCACGCGGCAACCTGTGATCCAGTTCCGGGTTGCGTCGGGCACGGCGCACGGCGCCGTCCGCTCGCGCTGCTAGTATGATGCGCACGCTTGAAGACGGGCAGGGAAGATCTTCAAGGACTCATTCGGTGGTGCGTGTTTCCACGCATGCACCCATCACCAGATTCGACTGCAACGGAGCATCGTAATGAAAAAGTCGTTTTATGTCGCAGCCTTCGGGTTGGCGGGTCTGTTCGCGGCGGTATCTGCAAGCGCGGCCGATCGCCCGGCGATCGGCGTGGCCGAGTTCAAGAACGAATCCGGCGCCGGCTGGTGGCGTGGCGGCGTCGGCTGGGAACTGTCGGGCATGTTGTCCAACGAACTGTCGAGTACCGGCGATTTTCGCGTGGTGGAGCGAAGCAAGCTGGAGAACGTGCTCGAGGAACAGAATCTCGCTGCATCCGGTCGGGTGCGCGCAGGCACCGGCGCGAAGATGGGTCAGGTGACCGGCGCCGATTACCTGGTGTTCGGTACCGTCACTGCATACGAGGAAAACACGGCCGATACCGGTGGTGGTTTCAGCATTCGCGGCATTTCCATCGGTGGCAAGAAGTCCGAGGCGTATCTCGCGATCGACGTCCGCGTCGTCAATGCATCGACCGGTGAAATCGATTATTCGCGCACGATCGAGGGGCGCAGTTCGGGTGGCGGCATCCGGCTCGGCCTGTATCGCGGCGGATTCGGCGGCAATCTCGCCCACGAGCAGAATACGCCGGCCGGCAAGGCGATTCGTGCCGCGCTGATCGAGATCACCGATTACCTCGACTGCGTCATGGTCGCGAAGGACGGCTGCGAAGCCGACTTCCGCGCGAAGGAACGCAAGCGTCGCGACAGCAGCCGCGGTGCGCTTCGCCTCGACGGCTGATCGTCGATGCATGGACCCGATGACGGCGGGGCGATCCCGCCATCATCGGGTC
>CAYWZC010000011.1:24970-31567 GCA_964462745.1 uncultured Rhodanobacteraceae bacterium | reverse complement strand
GGCCCGTGTGCGCGGTTGCCGTTCGGCACCGCGCGATTGCCGTCCGGCTCCGCGCGATTGCCACGAGGGCCGGACTTGTGCTTGGGCTTGCGCGCACCCGGAATCGGTGAATCGGGAAACCAGCTGCGCAGTACGGCCGGATTGATGCCGGGCTCCGCATAGCGATTGTCGCGACGAGGGGCGCCCTTGCGCGCGCCGCCGGGGCGGCGCTTGCGCGGGGTTTTCGCGCCGGGTCCGCGCCAACCGTCGTCGCGCATGCGGTCGAACGCGGCAAATTCGCGTGCCTCGTCGTGGCGTGCGCCGGTCCAGGCCTGCTGGGTCTTCGGATCGGGGCGGAACTCGGTCTGGCTCGCGCGGCGCTGGCCGATGACCGGGGCGAGGGTCAGGCGTGCGGCCGGGCGCTTCGCGCCCGCGCACTCGCGCAGGTTGCGGATGTCCTCGGCTTCGAGCGGTTCGGCGCTGCCTCGCTTGAGCAGTCGCGGCAGTTCCATGCTGCCGTAGCGGATGCGCTTGAGACGGCTGACCATGAGCCCCTGCGATTCCCACATGCGCCGGACTTCCCGGTTGCGGCCTTCGCGGATCATGACGCGGAACCACGAGTGGCTGCCGCTGCGGCTGATTACCGCGACCTGGTCGAAGCGCGCCGGGCCGTCCTCGAGCTCGACGCCGCTCTTGAGCCGCTCGATGACTTCGTCGGGCACCTCGCCGTGCACGCGGCAGATGTACTCGCGCTCGATCTCCGAGCGCGGATGCATGAGCGCGTTGGCGAGTTCGCCGTCCGTGGTCAGCAGCAGCAGCCCGGTGGTGTTGATGTCGAGACGGCCAACCGCGATCCAGCGGGCGCCGTGCAACGGCGGCAGGTCCTCGAACACGGTCGGACGGCCTTCCGGGTCGTCGCGCGTCGTGACCACGCCTTCGGGTTTGTTGTAGGCGATGACGCGTGCCTGTTCGCCGTCGTCGGCGACGACCACGAAACGCTTGCCGTCGATCTCGATCCGGTCGCCGGCGCGCACGCCGAGACCGATGCCGGCGACCGCACCGTTGACCTGGATTTCGCCTGCCTCGATGCGATGCTCGAGCAGGCGTCGCGAACCGATGCCTGCATTGGCGAGCACCTTGTGCAGGCGCTCCTCGACGGCCGGCGCGGAATCCGCGGTGCGGTTCAGGGTGAGCAGGGATCGGGTCATGCGGTGGTTTCCGGTGTCGTGATCGGGGTGGTGCTGGTTTCGATGCCTGCCTCGGGCTCCGGATCGGAAGGTTCGTCCTGTCCGACGGAATCGGCGTCGCCGGAGGTTTCGTCGGGAGGAGCGTCCGTGCCTGCGTCCGCGTTGCCGTCGCCGGCAGGTGCTGCGTCCGTCGACAGCGAAAGTTGCGGATCCGGATCGGCGAGTTCGCGAAGCTCGCTGAGTGCGGGCAGTTCATCCAGGGATTTCAGGTTGAAGTAGTCGAGGAACGCGCGCGTGGTGCCGAGCAGGGCCGGCTTGCCGGGGACGTCGCGGTAACCGACCACGCGCACCCATTCGCGTTCTTCCAGCGTCTTGATGATGCTGCTCGCGACGCCGACGCCGCGGATCTGTTCGATCTCGCCGCGCGTGACCGGCTGCCGGTACGCGATCAGGGCGAGGGTTTCGAGCAGTGCGCGCGAATAGCGTGTCTGCCGTTCGGTCCACAGGCGGCTCACGAACGGATGGACGTTCTCGCGCACCTGGTAGCGAAAACCCGATGCGACCTCGACCAGTTCGATGCCGCGCGATTCGCAGTCCTCGCGCAGTTGCTCGAGCGCGCGCGCGAGTTCCTCGCGGCTCGGTCCGGCATCCTCGTCGAAGATCGCTGCGAGCTGGGCAAGCGACAGCGGTTGCGGGGCCGCGAGCAGCGCGGCCTCGAGGATGCGCTTGAGTTGGTCGATATCGGTCATTGGCGGATCACATCGGCGTGAATCAGGCGGTGGTGGCCAGCGATTTGAGGTAGATCGGTGCAGGCGGCGTGTCCTGCATGATTTCGATGAGATGTTCCTTGGCCAACTCGAGCAGGGCGAGGAAGGTCACCACGATGCCGCGCTTGCCTTCGCGCGCGTCGAACAAGGTCTCGAAACGGTGGAATTCGCCATCCTGCAAGGCACGCAGGACCTCGCCCATGCGATGGCGCACGCTGAGTGCCTCGCGCTGCACCGCGTGGTGGCCGAACAATTCGGCGCGTGCGATCACGTCCTTGAGCGCCAGCAGCAGTTCCCGCAGGTCGACCTCGGGTGGCAGTCGCACCACCTTGCGGTCGCTCACGAACGCGCTGGCAAGGCTGAAGTCGCGCTCCAGGCGCGGCAGCGCGTCGATGTCCTCGGCGGCCTTCTTGAAGCGCTCGTACTCCTGCAGGCGGCGCACCAGTTCGGCGCGTGGATCCTCCTCGATCGACTCGTCGGCCGGGGGGCGGGGCAGCAGCAGCCGCGACTTGATCTCGGCGAGGATCGCGGCCATGACCAGGTACTCGGCGGCGAGCTCCAGGCGCAGTTCCCGCATCAGGTCGATGTACTCGACGTACTGGCGGGTGATCTCGGCGATCGGAATGTCGAGGATGTCGAGGTTCTGGCGGCGGATCAGATACAGCAACAGGTCGAGCGGCCCCTCGAATGCTTCGAGGATCACCTCGAGCGCATCCGGCGGGATGTACAGGTCCTGCGGCATTTCCAGCAACGGCTGGCCGCGCACGAGCGCGAGCGGCATCTCCTGCTGCTGCGGAAGTTGCGGGAACCCGCCGGGGTGGTCTTCGCCATTGGCGATGACGCGTTGCTGGGTGATCGGGGTATTCATGCCCATCGGAATGGTGACTGGCGCCTCACGGCGCAGGTCGTGGCGTAATCCGTATCGTTGCGGTGCGGTCAGCGGTCCGTCGGAAACGGTGACGTTGGTACGAAATCGTTCAATCCATGCGCTGGTGCGGGAGTCGAATCGCCACCGCATCCGCACACCGTCGGGTTGCTGCGCCTCCTGCACGATCGGGCGCCGTGGATACTGCGCGCGAGCCTTCGTGCATCCGCGTGGCAACGCATCGCATCGCGGCCGGGAGCTGCTCGCAACAAAACAACCAAGGAACTTGCGCCGCGGATGCCTGCATGGACCCGATCGCCCGGTCTCCGGGCGCGTCCCGAGGGTTCGTGTGGCTCGATCTGCGACACTTGCGACGCGCCCCGGCGGATGGAATCCGGCCGACCGGCACGACGGTCACATGCAAGGGTAAGGGCAAATTCCGTGCGCGTCCAGTCCCCTGCGGCGACGTGGCGGCCCCGGCATCGGCTACCATAGCGGGTCGATCCGTACGCGCGCCGCACGACGCGCGCGCCAACGACGCCAACCGGAAACGAACCGCCCCATGTGGTACGCCATCATCGGTCTCGATCATCCCGAATCGCTCGCCGCACGCGCGACCGCGCGCGCGGCGCACCTCGCGCGCCTGGAATCCCTCCATTCGCAGGCGCGTCTGCTGCTGGCCGGACCATTGCCGAAAATCGATGCGATCGATCCGGGCCCGGCGGGTTTCGCCGGCAGCCTGATCGTCGCCGAGTTTCGCGATATCGACGAGGCGCGCGCATGGGCCGCCGAGGATCCGTATGTCGCCGCGAACGTGTATGCGCGCGTGGACGTGCATCCATTCCGCCAGGTGTTGCCATGAGCACGCGCGTGGAAGCGATTCGTGCGCGGCTGACCCGGGCGCTGGCGCCGGGCGAACTCGAGATCGTCGACGAAAGCCATCGCCATGTCGGTCACCCGGGCGCGCGTGACGGGCGTGGTCACTATCGCGTGCGCATCGTCAGCGATGCGTTCGTCGGCCAGGCGCCGCTGGCGCGTCATCGCGCGGTGCATGCGGCGCTCGGCGATCTCCTGCAAACCGATATTCACGCGCTGTCGATCGACGCGCGCACGCCGACGGAGGCTTGATGGACAGGATGAAGAGCAGGATCGCGGTTTGTGCGTTCGTGGCCGCGGTATCGATGCCGGCGTTGTTCGCGGGCTGCGCGCACGAAGCGGGCGACACGACGATCGGATTGCCCGGAGGCGGCGTCGAAGTCGCGACGATCGATGGTGAGCCGATTCCCGCAAGCCTGTTGCTCGCGACCGCGAACGCCTACCGGCTCGATGTTTCCCAACCGGAAGGTCGCGACGAAGCGATGCGTCGGTTGACCGATTTCGTCGTGCTCGCGCATGTCGCCGAGCGCGAGGACTTCGCCGAGGATCCGCGGTTCGCAGCACAGGTTGCGCTCGCGCGCCTGCAGGGAATCGCGGAGGCATCGATGCATGCCTTGCAGGAGCGCGCGAACATCGACGCCGGCGCGATCCAGGCGACTTACGACCGCCAGGTGAAGGCGAGCGGCAGCCTCGCCTGGGATTTCACCCAGTTGCTGTTCGACGACGAGGATGCCGCGCTGCGCGCCGAGGGGGACATCATGGCCGGCAAGCCGTTCTCCGAAGTGTTCGATGCGCACCGTGCGCAAGCGAGCCAGGCGCGTACCTTCAATGCGGTGAATCCGGCCCAGGTGCCGGCCGAACTGGCCGAAGCGCTGCGTGCGCTGAAGCCGGGCGAGACGACCCGGCTCCCGGTGCATACCCGCTACGGATGGCATGTCGTGCATCTGGACGCGACGCGGCCGTTCACGCCGCCGCCGCTCGCCGCGGTCGAGGATGGCATTCGTCGTTCGCTTGCGCGGGGGTTCGCCGAAACCCGGCTCGCCGAATTGCGGGAGAATGCGCGAGTCACGCGCAACGCGGCTGCGCTGGATTCCGTGACCCAGCCGGCCACCGCCGCGTCCCCGCCATCCGCCGCCGACACCGCCGACACCGCCGAGGACGAGACGCGGCCCGGAAGCTGAGTCCGGATCCGTGCCGGACCTGCAAGCCCCGATCCACAGAACCCAGGTTTCCCGATGCGATTGACCACGATCAAGCTGGCCGGATTCAAGTCCTTCGTCGATCCGACCGTCCTGCACCTGCCGACCAACCTGTCGGGCGTCGTCGGCCCGAATGGCTGCGGCAAGTCGAACATCATCGACGCGATCCGCTGGGTCATGGGCGAAAGCGCGGCGAGTCGCCTGCGCGGGGACTCGTTGACCGACGTGATCTTCTCCGGTTCGAGCGGGCGCAAGCCGGTCGGCAGCGCGACGGTCGAGCTCGTGTTCGACAATGCGGACGGCGCGATCAGCGGCGAGTATGCGAACTACACCGAGATCTCGGTTCGGCGCACGGTCAGTCGCGACGGCAATTCGCAGTATTTCCTCAATGGCGTGCGCTGCCGGCGTCGCGACATCACCGACCTGTTCCTCGGCACCGGACTCGGCCCGCGCAGCTATTCGATCATCGAGCAAGGCATGATCAGCCAGATCATCGACGCCGACCCGGAACAGTTGCGCAGTCACCTCGAGGAGGCGGCGGGAATCTCGAAGTACAAGGAGCGTCGCAAGGAAACCGAAAGCCGGATCAAGGCGACACGTGAGAACCTCGATCGCGTGCGCGATGTGCGCGACGAGGTCGACAAACAGCTCGAACATCTCAAGCGCCAGGCGCGCGCGGCCGAGCGCTGGCAGAACTTCAAGGCCGAGCAGGCGCGCAAGGCCGCCGAACTCAAGGTCCTCCACCTGCGCGATGCGCGCGCGCGGCTCGCCAGTCATGTCGCATCGCTGCGCGAGGCGGAAACCGAAGTCGAACGCCAGCTTGCCGAACAGCGCCGCTTCGAGGCCGAACTCGAACAGGGTCGCAACCGGCACGGCCAGGCCGGCGAGGCCCTGAATGCGGTGCAGGCCGAGGTGTACCGGGTCGGCGCGGAGGTCGCTCGCGTCGAACAACAGATCCGGCACAATCGCGAACTCGCCGAGCGTCTCGAGCGAGCACGCGCCGAGACCGAGCGTGCGCATGCCGAGCTGGAGGCGCAGATCGCGGCGGACGCGGGCCAGATCAACGAGCTCCGGACCTCGCTCGAGGCTGCCGAGCCCGAACTGGCGAACCTGCGTGACGGCGAGGAGCGCTGTACGCTGGCGTTGCGCGAAGCCGAGTCGCGGCTCGCGGCGTGGCAGGAGCAGTGGGACGCGTACGCCAAGTCGGGCTCCGCCGCGACCCAGGCCGCCGAGGTCGAACGCACGCGCATCGATTACCTCGAGCGACGCAGCCTGGACGCGGACCGCCGCCGCGCGGCGCTCGAGGCCGAACGTGCGGGAGCCAACATCGAGGAGATCGAAGCGGCGCTCGCGGACATGAGCCGCGAGCACGAGGGCTTGCGCGTCGAGGTCGAAAGCCTGACTGCCGCGGTGGACGGGCATCGCAGTCGCCACCAGCAACTCGTCGCGGGCGAACAGTCCACCCAGGCCGAACTCAGCGCACGGCGCAGTGAACTGGAGGTCGCGCGCGGCCGCTTGTCTTCGCTGGAAGCATTGCAGCATGCGGCGCTCGGCGAGTCCGGCGAGAACGCACGCGCCTGGCTCGAGCGCGCCGGTTTCGATTCGGCACCGCATCTCGCCGAGTCGCTGGACGTCGAAGCCGGCTGGGAGCGCGCGGTCGAGACCGTGCTCGCGGAGTGGCTCGACGGACGCCTCGTCGATGCGCCGGGCAGCGCCGCCGCGTT
>CAYWZC010000011.1:0-24870 GCA_964462745.1 uncultured Rhodanobacteraceae bacterium | reverse complement strand
GCGACGCGTATCGAGGTCGAACGGCAACGCGACGAGGCGCAGGCTGCGCTGTATCGCGCGCACCGCGGCATGGCCGATGTGTCGGGACGCATCGAGAGTCAGCGGGGTCGCATCGAGGCATCGCGCGAGCGCGTGCAGCGCATTGCGGAGGAACTCACGCAGCTGACCGATGCGATCAAGGCCGACAACGAGGCAACGCGCACCGCGCGCGCGGAACTCGAGGCGGCGGTCGCGCGCATGGGTGAACTCGAACGCCAGCGACACCAGCTCGACGGCGAACGACGGGCCTTGCTCGAGGCGCGCGAGGAAGCCCGCATGAATGCGGCCGAGGCACGCGATGCGAGCCATCGTGCTGCGCTCGGCATCGAATCGCGCCGCGCGGCGCTTGCGTCCTCCGAACAGGCGCTCGCGCGGATGCAGGCGCAACTCGCGCAACTCGCGACGCGCAAGGCCGAGATCGCGACCGAACTCGCGGCCGGTACCGATCCGCTGTCCGGACTCGAAGCGGAACGCCAGGCCTGCCTCAACCAGCGCCTGCTCGTCGACCGTCAACTCGTCGACGCGCGCAAGACAGTCGAAGAGCACGAGGCGCAATTGCGCCAGCTCGAACTCGAACGCCAGCGCATCATCGAGGCGCTGGATGGGCAGCGCGAGGGCGTGTCGACCTTGCGCCTCGCGGAGCAGGAGCATCGGCTCGCCGCGCGCGCGCTCGAGAACGAGATCGATACGGCCGGCTTCGTGATCGACGAACTGCTCGAAGCGGTGCCCGAGGACGCCGACGCTGGCGCGCGCGAGACCGAACTCGTCGAAATCGAGAACCGCATCCGGCGCCTCGAACCGGTCAACCTCGCCGCGATCTCCGAGTACGAGGAACAGTCGCAGCGCAAGGATTACCTCGACTCGCAACTGGCCGACCTCGGCGCCGCCCTGGAAACCCTGGAAGGTGCGATCCGCAAGATCGACAAGGAAACCCGGCAGCGCTTCAAGGACACGTTCGACAAGGTCAATGCCGGCGTGCAGGAATTGTTCCCGCGCCTGTTCGGCGGCGGCCATGCCTATCTCGAACTGACCGGCGACGACTTGCTGACGACCGGCGTCGGGCTCATGGCGCGGCCGCCCGGCAAGCGGGTCAGCTCGATTTCGCTGCTGTCCGGTGGCGAAAAGGCGTTGACCGCAGTGGCCCTCGTGTTCGCGATCTTCCGCCTCAATCCGGCACCGTTCTGCCTGCTCGACGAGGTCGATGCACCGCTCGACGAGGCCAATGTCGGGCGCTTCTCGGATCTCGTACGCGAGATGAGCGAGCACGTGCAGTTCATCTTCGTCACCCACAACAAGGGTACGATGGAAGCGGCCATGCAGTTGTGCGGGGTTACCATGCGCGAACCGGGCGTATCCCGCCTCGTGCAGGTCGACTTGGCCGAGGCGACCCAACTGGCCGGAGTGGCGTAGTCCACGGCATGCGGTTGTCTGCGAAACCATCACGGGCAGCAAGGAGTCGGGCATGGAGCCGCAAACGGTGAGCGCGACTGAGTTGCGCATCCTCATTGCAGTCATTGGCGCGTTGGTGCTCGTCGCGATCTGGTTCTTCGGGCGGCCGCGCAAGCCGGGGCAGGGCAAGCGCCGGCTGTTCGCGCGCGGTGTATCCGAACGCATCGAACCGGTATTCCGCGATGACGGACTGGTCGATTCCGATGTGGCGGAACCCGAACTCCCGCCGGAATCCGCTTCGCCACGTGCGGGTTCCCGCCCGAGTGGCGACATCGAACGCATCGTGACCGTGTTCGTCGCCGCGCGCCCGGACGCCGAGTTCACCGGGGCCGACGTGGTCGTCGCCGCGGAGAAGGCCGGCCTCGTGTTCGGCGACATGGGCATCTTCCACCGCCTTGTCGCGGGTCGGCCGGATCAGGGGCCGTTGTTCAGCATGGCCAGCATGGTCAAGCCCGGCAGTTTCGACATGGCTTCGCTCGACACCCTGCGTACGCCGGGCCTCGGCCTGTTCATGACCTTGCCTGGCCCGGCGTCCGCGCTGGATGCCTGGGACACCCTGCTGCCGACCGCGCAACGCCTCGCGGAACTGCTCGACGGCGTGGTGCTCGACGAGGAACGCAACGCGCTCGGCCGCCAGCGCATCGCCCACCTGCGCGACGAACTGCGCGCCTGGGACCGCAAGCAGGAAAGCATGCGCATCCGCGCGGACTGGTAGGCGCGGATTCGGCTCTGCAGCCAGGTTCGGCGAACGCCGTGCCGAACTCGCTCGGCAGGCTTTCCGCGATGACGACGGAGAACATTCCTATGCGAGGCGCTGGTCCAGGTAGCGCTCGATCTCCCGCTCGATCACGGGTTTGAATGGGCGCATGGCGAGGCCGAGCCGGGCGCGCAGGTGGACCTCGTGCGTGGTGACGGTGATGCTGCCCTCCACGCCGGGGCGCGAAAAATCCAGCACGCCGCCCTGCCACGCGCAACGCACGCCGTACTTCGCGGTCAACGACTGCGCGATTTCGTCGATCGCCGCGTGGACTTCCTCGGGCGTCAGTGCGTGGCTTCGCTGGATGTCGATCCGGGACACGCGGTCTTCCTGCGGTTGACGGGACGGCCGCACATGATGACGGGCCGCGTTCGCCAATGCCATATGCGCGTGTGACGGGCCCCATCCATTGCATGCGCAAGCCCCGGATTTGGTGCTAGAGTGCGGCGACCGTGGCCGACCGATGATCGATGCGACTGAGTTTTCCCCATGGTGAACACGCGGATGTGGTCGCGGACGACACGACCCTGTCCATCGGTGCTTCGCCCGCCAACCAGGTCGTGCTCGATGGTGGTGGTGTCGCCGCGAGCCACGCGCGCCTGGTGATGGACCGTCGCGGCTGCATCCTCGAAGTGCTGGACCCCGCGGCGCGGACCCACCTGAACGCGCGACCGGTTCGCGAACGTGCGTTTCTTCGTCCGGGTGACGTCGTCTGTCTCGGCACCATTTCCATGACGCTCAAGCAGGATCGCGACGAATCGATCGTCACGACGTTGCAGCCTGAATCGTCGTCCGCACCCGGGGATGCCGCGCCGGCACGCGTCGTGCTGCGCGGGATCAACGGCCCCTGGTCCGGAAAGTCCGTCGCGATCGACCACCGTACGGTGATTGGTCGCGACGCCGACTGCGACGTCGTTGTCGACGAAGCCGGCATCGCGGCGCGCCATGCGGCCATCGAGAACCACGGTGGAAGCGTGTACCTGCGTGACCTCGGGTCGGATACGGGCACCCAGGTCAATGGCATCGCATTGCGCGACGCCGTGCTCCATTCGGGCGACCAGATCGTGTTCGATCACCAGCGGTTCGTGATCGAGGCACCCGGCCTGCCCGCGCGCGGTTCGCAGGGCATGGACCCGCCGACCGGGTCGCGTCCGATCACCCAGATCATGCAGGCGGTCCAGGTGCCGGTGGCCGAAGCGCCACGCACCGCGCAACGGTCGATCTGGTGGCTGATCGGCAGTGCGGCCGTCATCGGCCTCCTGATCGCGGCACTGCTGTTGCTCGGCAACCGCTGACGCTGCGGCTTCTGCACGACCGACGCGTGAATCCGGTGTTTCCGGGCTGTCTCAGGTCGGTCCGTCTCCGCGCCGGTTGCGCAGCCAGTACGGTACGCGCGCGCCGATCAGCAGCAGGAACACGGCCAGGTACACGAGCGGCTCGCGCACCGCGATCGTCTCGCCGTACTTCACCTGCCACAGATAATGCAGCACGCCGCACAAACTGGCCACGTAGACGAGGCGGTGCAGGCGCTGCCAGTTGCGGCCGAGGCGTCGCATCGCGCGACGGGTCGAAGTCGCGGCGAGCGGAAGCAGGAGCAGCCAGGCGAGGAAACCGGCTGTGATGAACGGTTTCTTCGCGATCTCCGCGAATATCTGCGACCAGAATCCACCGAGGTCGACGACGAGGTAGATCGCGAAGTGCAGTGACGCGTAGAAGAACGCGAACAGTCCGAGCATGCGCCGGTAGCGCAGCAGCCAGGCGCGTCCGCTCAGTCGCCGCAGCGGCGTGATCGCGAGCGTCGCGAGCAGGGCGCGCAGCGCCCAGTCGCCGCTACGGTGTTCGAGCTGGGCAACCGGATCCGGACCCAGCGTGCCGTGCAAGGTATCCCAGACCAGCCATGCAAACGGCACGAGGCACGCCGCGAACACGAGCGGCTTGCTCCACGCGACCGGATCGCGCGCCGCCATCAAAAATGCTTGCGCAGGTCCATGCCCGCGTACAGCGAGGCGACCTGCTCGGCATAGCCGTTGAATGGCAGCGTCTTCAGGCGGTTGCCGAACAGCGCGAGTCCGTCGCCGGAGATGCGGCGTTCGGTCTTCTGGCTCCAGCGCGGATGGTCGACCGCCGGATTGACGTTCGAATAGAAACCGTATTCGTCCGGCGCCGACGCGTTCCACGACGTAGGCGGTTCGCGTTCGACGAATTCGATGCGCACGATCGACTTGATGCCCTTGAACCCGTACTTCCACGGCACCACGAGGCGCAACGGCGCACCATTCTGGTTCGGCAGGGAGTAGCCGTACATGCCGGTCGCGAGCAGGGTCAGCGGATGCATCGCCTCGTCGATGCGCAGGCCCTCGCGATACGGCCAGTCGAGCACGCCGAACGCAAGCCCGGGCATCTCGCGCGGCCGTTCGACCGTGGTGAACGCAACGTACTTCGCCTTCGAGGTCGGGCGCATGCGCTTCAGCAGGTCACCGAGCGGGAAGCCGACCCACGGTATGACCATCGACCACGCCTCGACGCAGCGCATGCGGTACACCCGTTCCTCGAGCGCATGCGGTTTCAGCAAATCCTCCAGCGCGAAGCGACCGGTGACCTCGGCGTGGCCGGCGATCTCGACCGTCCATGGCGCCGGCCGGAACGCGCCCGAGTTGCGTGCCGGATCGCCCTTGCCGGTACCGAATTCGTAGTAGTTGTTGTAGTGGCTCGCGTCGTGCAAGCTCGTGGGCACCTCGGATGTCGAGTAGCCACTGCGCTTGGCGATCGTCAGGGGTTGGCCCGCGGGCGGCGGCGCCGTCGCGGCCGGAGTGCCCGCGGCCTGCTCATTCTCGCCGCAGCCGACGGCGAGCGCCGGCACCCCGGTGGCGACCAGCTTCAGCCAGCGTCGGCGCGCACGGTAGACCGGTTCGGGCGTGATTTCCGAGGAAGGAAGCGGATCGATCGGGATGCGTCGCATGGGCATGGCCGGGGGGGGGAATCCGCCGTCCAGTATGACGCGCGCCGCGCGCCGGTGCAGGAACGGACCGCGGGACGGCGGGGCAGGTTCCCGCGTGGTGTGTCCACGCGTAGCGGCTCGCCGCGCGCTTTGCGCGCTTGGTGCGCTGCGGCATAATCGCCCATCGCGTTGCCGCCGACCGGCGTGCGCGCCCCATCGTGCAAGGAGCCCCTGGTGAGTCGAGGTTACAACTTCAGCGCCGGACCGGCCGCGCTGCCGACCGAAGTCCTGCAACGCATCGGCGAGGAATTGCCGGAGTGGGGCGATACCGGCGCATCGGTCATGGAGATCAGCCATCGCAGCGCCGCGTTCATCGCATTGGCCGAGGAGGCGGAACGCGACCTGCGCGACCTCCTCGCGGTGCCCCCGAACTATCGCGTGTTGTTCCTGCCCGGTGGCGCGACGCAGCATTTTGCGCAGCTGCCGATGAACCTTGCCGCACCCGGACAGGCGGCCGACTACGTGTTGAGCGGGCACTGGGGCGAGAAGGCGTTTGCGCAGGCGCGCCATCACTGCACCGCGCGCGTTGCCGCGAGCAGTGCGGAAGCGGGCTTCGTGCGCATTCCGCCCCGCAGTGAATGGCAGCTCGATGCATCCGCTGCGTACGTGCATTTCACCTCGAACGAGACGATCCACGGCGTCCAGTTCCATGACGTGCCCGAAGTCGGCGACGTGCCACTCGTCGCGGACATGTCTTCGGACATCCTGTCGCGGCCGCTCGATGTCTCGCGCTTCGGCGTGATCTACGCGAGCGCGCAGAAGAACATCGGCGCGTCCGGCTTGTCGCTGATGATCGTGCGCGAGGATTTGCTCGCGCGCTGCCCGGAGACGATCGCACCGATCTTCCGCTATGCCGCATTTGCCGACAGCGGCTCGATGCCGAACACGCCGAATACGTTCGGCTGGTACGTCGCTGCGCTGGTGTTCAAGTGGTTGCAACGCCAGGGCGGACTGGTCGCGATGGCCGAGCGCAACGCGGCCAAGGCTGCGCTGTTGTACGAGGTGATCGATGCGAGCGACGGCTGGTATCGCAATCCGGTCGAACCGGCATCGCGGTCGCTCATGAACGTGCCGTTCACCCTGCACGACGCGGCACTCGACGGAACCTTCCTGGCCGAAGCGAAAGCCGCCGGCCTGCTCGCGCTCAAGGGCCACCGCGCGGTCGGCGGCATGCGCGCGTCGATCTACAACGCGATGCCGCTCGAGGGAGTCGCGGCACTGGTCGATTTCATGCGCGACTTCGCGCGTCGGCATGGATAACGACGGGAATGGGGAACAGGAATCGCGACTCCGCGAAGTTCCCGCCGATCCCGCCACCGATTCCCGGTCTCCCAATTCCCAATTCCCGATTCCCATGTTCTCCATCCAGACCCTCAATGCGATCTCGCGCAGCGGCCTCGACCGGTTGCCGGCGACCCGTTACCGCGTCGCCAATGAAGCGGAACGGCCCGATGCGATCCTGTTGCGTTCCGCCGATCTGCACGCGCGAGCCGTTCCGGAATCCGTCAAGGCGATCGCGCGCGCCGGTGCGGGTGTCAACAACATCCCGGTCGCGGAATTCAGCCGTCGCGGCGTGCCGGTGTTCAACGCACCCGGCGCGAATGCGAATGCGGTCAAGGAACTCGTCGTTGCCGGCATGTTGCTCGCCGCGCGCAACCTGCCCGATGCGCTCGAATTCGTACGCGTGACGGAGGACAGCGGTGATCTGCACCAGCGCATCGAGGCGGAGAAGAAGCGTTTCGTCGGCAGCGAACTGGCCGGCAAGACGCTCGGCGTGATCGGCCTCGGCGCGATCGGGGTCAAGGTTGCGAACGCCGCGTTCGGACTCGGCATGCGCGTGATCGGCTTCGACCCGCACATGACCGTCGACGGCGCCTGGCAGTTGCAGGCCAGCGTGACCAAGGCCGGTTCGCTCGACGATTTGTACGCGGCGGCCGACTACATCACGTTCCATGTGCCGCTCAATGACGCAACGCGCGGGATCTTCGGCGAGGCGGCATTGGAGATCGCGCGGCCCGGCGTGGTCCTGCTCAATTTCGCGCGTGACGGCATCGTGTCCGAAGCCGCGTTGCGCGGCGGGCTCGAAACGGGTCGTATCGGACGCTACGTGACGGACTTCCCGGCGCAGGGATTGTCCGGCGATGCGCGGGTGATCGGCTTGCCGCACCTCGGCGCGTCGACTGGCGAGGCCGAGGAGAACTGCGCGCGCATGGTGGTCGACCAGCTGCGCGACTTCCTCGAGAACGGCAACGTCCACCACTCGGTGAATTTCCCCGAGCTGCGCATGCCGCGCAGCGGCGCCGCGCGCATCTGCGTCGCGAACAGCAACCGACCGAACATGATCGGCCAGTTGTCGCACGTACTCGGCGACGCGGGCGTCAACATCGCGCAGATGCACAATGCGTCGCGCGGCGATATCGCCTACACCCTCATCGATGCCGATTCGCCGCCGCCCGGTGACCTGGTCGCCGCGATCGCCGCCATCGACGGCATCCTGTCCGTGCGCGTAATCGCGGACTGACGGTGGCGACCCGGGCCAAACCGTCGGCACCGAAGCCCGGCAGCACGCCGGATCTCGGCGAGGTGCGCGCGCGCATCGATTCGATCGATCGCCAGATCCAGGCGCTGATCGCCGAACGTGCGCGCTTCGCGCACCAGGTTGGCAAGGCCAAGGGCAAGCTTGCGGCCGCGGTGGATTACTACCGGCCCGAGCGCGAGGCGCAGGTGCTGCGCATGGTGGTCGATCGCAACGAGGGCCCACTCAACGACGATGTGCTCGTGCACGTGTTCCGCGAGATCATGTCCGCGTGCCTGGCCCAACAGGAACCGCTCAAGATCGGTTACCTCGGCCCGGAAGGCACGTTCAGCGAGCAGGCCGTGCTCAAGCACTTCGGCCGCTCGGCGCATGGCATGCCGATGGCGAGCATCGAGGAAGTGTTCCAGGAAGTCGAAAGCGGCGCCGCGGACTTCGGCGTGGTGCCGGTGGAGAACTCGGGCCAGGGCACGATCCAGATCACGCTCGACCTGTTCCTCACGTCGAACCTGAAGATTTGCGGGGAAGTGGAGCTGCGTGTGCACCAGTTCCTGCTCTCGCGGGGCGGGCGCATCGAGGACATCGAACGCATCTACTCGCATCCGCAGTCGTTCGCGCAGACCCAGAACTGGCTGCGCGGCAACCTGCCGAAGATCGAGAAGATTCCCGTGTCGAGCAACGCCGAGGCCGCGCGTCGCGCACGCAATGCCGACGATGCCGCCGCGATCGCGGGCGAGGCGGCGGGCCGCATCTACGGATTGCGCAAGGTCATCACCGGCTCGATCGAGGATCACGCCGACAACACGACGCGCTTCCTCGTGATTGGTCGGCAGATCTTTCCGCCATCCGGCCACGACCGGACCTCGGTGCTCGTGTTCGTCAAGGACCAGCCCGGCGCGTTGTTCAACGTGTTGAGTCCGTTCGCGCAACACGGCATCAGCATGAACCGCATCGAATCGCGGCCCTCGAACCAGGCCTTGTGGGAATACGGATTCTTCATCGACCTCGCGGGTCACGTCGAGGAAGCCGCGATGAAGCAGGCACTGGCCGAACTCGCGGGACACGCGGCGAAGATCAAGGTACTCGGGTCGTATCCTGTCGCGGTGCCTTGAGACGGGAATGGGGAGTTGGGAACAGGGAATGGCGGCAAGCGATAAGCGATAGGCGATAGGCAAGTCGGGTCCCGGTTATCTTTTGGCTACCGGCTACCGGCTACCGGCTACCAGCTACCGACTAGCGGGTACCGGCACTGGCTTTCCATTCCCGAACAGCGAACGACGGAAGACAATGGCAGGCACGACGCAGGACGACGGATTCGATGCGAGCCCACTTGCAAATCGCTGCGTCGCGGCCCTGCGTGCGTATGACCCGGGCCACGACCTGCCGGTCTTGCGCGAACGTTTCGGCGCACGGATTGCGGAACTCGGCTCGAACGAGAATCCGCTCGGTCCGAGTCCGCTGGCGCTGGCGGCGATGCACGCCGCGCTGGACGGGTGTTTCCGCTATCCCGATCCCCGAGGGGCCGCACTGAAGAAGGCGCTCGCCGCGCATCTCGGAGTCGGCGTGGAACGCATCGCGCTCGGCAACGGTTCGCATGAATTGCTCATGCTGCTTGCCCAGTGCTTCGCGGACACCAGGCATTCGGTCGTGTTTTCGCAATACGGATTCGCGGTGTTCCCGATCGCGACGGCGGCAGCCGGAGCGCACGCGTTGTGCGTGCCCGCGTTGTCGCGCGACGATCCGCAGGCGCCGCTCGGCCACGACCTCGATGCAATGGCCGCGACGGTGCGCGACGACACGCGCCTCGTGTATCTCGCCAATCCGAACAATCCGACCGGTACCTGGTTCGGCGACGCGACTCTCGAACGCCTGCTCGATCGATTGCCGCGCAACGTGCTCGTGGTTGTCGACGAGGCGTATCACGAATACGTCGACGCGGCCGGCCTGAGCAGCGCGCTGCGCTTCACCGGCGCGCATCCGAATCTGGTCGTCACGCGCACGTTCTCCAAGGCGTACGCGCTGGCCGGGTTGCGTGTCGGCTACCTCGTCGCACACCCGAGCGTCGTCGCCGTGCTGGAGCGATTGCGCGAATCGTTCAACGTCAACGCAGTGGCACTCGCGGGCGCGCAGGCGGCGTTGGCCGATCAAGCGCACCTCGATCGCGTGCGTGCATCCAATCTTGCCGAACGCGCATGGCTTGCGCGCGCGCTGCACGCGCGCGGCGGTCGCTGCCTGGCGTCGCAGACGAACTTCCTGCTGTTCGAGCCGCGCGGCGACGCCGGCGGCTTCGAACGGCATCTTTTCGAGCGCGGCGTGATCGTGCGCCCGATGGCAGGCTACGGACTCGGCCACATGCTGCGTATCAGCGTCGGCAGCCGTGCGGAGAACCAGCGCTTGCTGGACGCATGGCCATGACGCATCGGCACGACTGGGTCAGCTCTCCGGCCGGACCGCTGCGCGGCGAGCTTGCCGTGCCGGGCGACAAGTCGATTTCGCATCGCGCGATCCTGCTCGCCGCGCTCGCCGATGGTACGTCTCGGATCGACGGGTTCCTCGAGGGCGAGGACACGCGTGCGACCGCGGCGATGTTCCGGGCCATGGGGGTTTCGATCGAAGCGCCGTCCACGGCGAAGCGCATCGTGCACGGGGTCGGCCTGCACGGGCTTTCCGCGCCCGGCGCGACGCTGGATTGCGGCAATTCGGGTACCGCGATGCGCCTGTTTTCGGGCATGCTCGCGGGGCAGGCGTTCAACTCGGTCCTGACCGGCGATGCGTCGCTGTCGCGGCGACCGATGCGACGCGTCATCGATCCGCTGGTTGCGATGGGTGCGCGCATCGAATCCGAAGCCGGAGGATTGCCGCCGCTGCGCATCGAAGGTCGCGCCGTGCTGCGCGGCGTCGCCTGTCGAACGCCGGTTGCGAGCGCGCAAGTCAAGTCCGCGATCCTGCTCGGCGGCCTGTACGCGCGGGGTGAAACCGAAGTCCGTGAAGTTCATCCGACCCGCGACCATACCGAGCGCATGCTCGCCGCGTTTGGCTGGCCGGTCGATTGGGAGCCGGGCCGGGCGCGGCTCACCGGCGGCCACGATCTGCGCGCAACCGATGTCGTCGTGCCCGGCGATTTCTCCTCGGCTGCATTCTTCCTCGTCGCGGCGACCCTGGTGCCCGGATCGGAACTCGTGTTGCGTGGCGTAGGCATGAATCCGCGTCGGACCGGATTGCTCGGCGTGCTGCGCGCAATGGGTGCCGACATCGTGGTGGAGAATGCGCACGACTGCGCCGGAGAGCCGGTGGCCGACCTGCGCGTACGCCACGCCGCGCTGCATGGTGTCGAGGTGCCGGCGGATGCGGTGGCCGACATGATCGACGAGTTCCCCGCGCTGTTCATAGCGGCAGCCGCGGCGCGCGGTCGCACCGTGGTCCGTGGTGCGGCCGAGCTGCGGGTCAAGGAGTCGGATCGCATCGCGGTCATGGCGCGCGGCCTGCGTCAGCTCGGTATCGAGGTCGAGGAGACGCCGGACGGCGCGGCGATCCACGGCGGGAATCTGCAATCCGGATCGGTCGACAGCGCGGGCGACCATCGTTGCGCGATGAGTTTCGCGATTGCCGGGCTGATCGCGCACGGCACAGTACGCATCGTCGACTGCGCAAACGTCGCGACCTCGTTTCCGGGTTTTGCCGGCTGCGCGAACGATTGCGGTTTCGCACTGCGCGTCGTCGATGCCGATCCGGGCTGAGAATGGTTTGCAAGGCCGGGCATCCTGCCGCGGTTGCAAGAAGACGATCCCGGCATCACTCCTGGTTCGCATCGAGCGAGGCGCTCGGTACGCGTACCCCCTGTGGCGGCACATCCCTGCGCCGGAGCAGCCTTTCAAAGCGCTCTTGAGATCCTCGGTCTCGCGAGGTGGCGGTCGATTGTGAAGGTGATGGTTCCGTGCTATTGTACGTACGTACAGCAATCCGGAGGCTGCGCCTTGGCCATCTCCCTGACGGAACTTCGCCAGCGGTTGTTCCAGCTGGCCGATCAGGTCATCGAGACCGGCGAGCCACTGATCGTGATGCGCAAGGGCGTACGCTTGCGCCTGGTTCGTGATGAACCGGAAACGTCCGCGCGCGGGCGTCTGGATCGTCTCGAATCGCAGCCGCTCGTCCTCGGCCCGCCGCTCGATCCGCATGAGTCGCCCGCGCAATGGAGCGAGTTGCCCGCCATCCGCGCGGCCGAAGCTGCCGCTGCCGAGTACGCAGCGAAGCCGCGCGCTGCCCGGCGTCGCCGCACGTGACGATGCTCGACACGCACATCGCCGTGGCGCTGTACGAAGGTCGGAGCTCCGGCCTCGGGCCGGCCGCGCGGCGTGCGATCGATCGCGGCAAGGTCGTCATTTCGCCGGCGGTCCTGCTCGAACTCGAACTGCTGCACGAGATCGGCCGACTGCGCCATGGCGGGAGCCATGTTGCGGAGTATCTCGCGCGCGAACTCGACATCCCTGTCGCCGGTGACCGCTTCGCCGACGTGGTCCGCGAAGCGCTCGGACTCGCGTTCACGCGCGATCCGTTCGATCGTCTGATCGTCGCGCATGCAATCCTGCTCGATGCGCCGCTGGTGACCCTCGATCGCACGATCGGACGCCACTACCCGCGAAGCCTGTGACGGGACGAGGTGTGCCCGGACAGGCGTGGTTGCGAGGACAGGTCGCCGCGATCGCGGAGGTGCGACAATTCCCGGTCGTGCCCCCAACCCGAAGTGCTGCCGCATGAAGATCCAAGGGAAATCCGCGGTTCCCGTACTCACCATCGACGGCCCTTCCGGCTCCGGCAAGGGCACGATCAGCCGCGCGGTCGCCGAGGCGCTGGGCTGGCATCTGCTCGATTCCGGCGCGTTGTACCGTGCCATCGGTTACGCCGCCAGCGTGGCCGGGATCGATCTCGCCGATACCGGGGCGGTGACGCGCTGCGCGGAGCGCACGCGCATCGCGTTTCGCAATCCGGGCGATGGCGGCGAAACGCGGGTAATCGTGGACGGCCATGACGCGACCGACGAGTTGCGCACCGAAACCTGCGGAGCGGTCGCTTCCGCGATTGCCGCGATTCCCGGCGTCCGGCACGCACTGGTCGCCAAGCAGCACGGCTTGCGCCGCCGCCCGGGACTGGTCGCGGACGGGCGCGACATGGGCACCGTGATCTTCCCCGACGCGGGGCACAAGGTATTCCTGAACGCCCGGCCGGAGGAGCGCGCGAAGCGCCGCTATAAACAGTTGAAGGCAAAGGGATTGCACGTTACACTCGCGTCCCTTTTGGGGGAAATTCAGGCGCGGGATGCGCGAGATGCATCCCGCGAGGTCGCTCCATTGCGGCCCGCGCCCGACGCGTTGATCGTGGATACGACTGAACTTTCCATCGATGAAGTCGTTGCGCGCGTGCTCGGGCACGTGCGTGATGGATCAGTGGGGAAACGGTCCGGCGCGTGAGTACGCCGGGAACATTCATGGTGCGGTTCGCCGCGCCCTCGACAGGTGGGTTCCGTCCGGTTCGCAGAATCGCGCCGAACCCGTTGCCATCAACTGGAAACCAACATGACCGAAAGTTTTGCCGAGCTGTTCGAACAGAGCCAGGCGCTCTCCAATCTGAAGTCGGGCACGATCGTGACCGGCAGGGTCGTCGAAATCCGCTCCGACGTGGTCGTCGTGAATGCGGGCCTGAAATCCGAAGGCATCATCCCGATCGAGCAGTTCCGCGACGAGAACGGTGACCTCGAGATCAATGTCGGCGACGACGTCAAGGTCGCCCTCGACGCGATCGAGAATGGTTTCGGCGAAACCATGCTCTCGCGCGAGAAGGCCAAGCGCTCGCTGGTATGGGACGAGCTGGAGGAAGTGCAGACCGGCGACAACACCGTCACCGGACGCATCTCGGGCAAGGTCAAGGGCGGTTTCACGGTCGATATCAAGGATGTGCGTGCGTTCCTGCCGGGATCGCTGGTCGACATCCGGCCGGTGCGCGATCCGAGCTACCTCGAAGGCAAGGAGCTCGAATTCAAGATCATCAAGCTCGACCGCAAGCGCAACAACGTGGTCGTGTCGCGCCGCGCGGTGGTCGAGAGCGAGTTCTCCGAGGAGCGCGAAAAGCTGCTCGAACGCTTGCAGGAAGGCGCTGTGGTCAAGGGCGTGGTCAAGAACCTCACCGACTACGGCGCGTTCGTCGACCTCGGTGGCATCGATGGCCTGCTGCACATCACCGACATGGCGTGGAAGCGCGTGCGGCATCCGTCCGAAGTGGTCAACGTCGGCGACGAACTCGACGTGCGCGTGCTCAAGTTCGATCGCGAGCGCAATCGCGTTTCGCTCGGCCTCAAGCAGCTCGGCGAGGACCCGTGGGTCAACATCGGGCGCCGCTACACGACCGGTACGCGCCTGTTCGGCAAGGTCTCCAACGTAACCGACTACGGCTGCTTCGTCGAACTCGAACCCGGCGTCGAAGGCCTCGTGCACGTCTCGGAGATGGACTGGACCAACAAGAACATCAACCCGGCCAAGCTCGTCCAGGTTGGCGACGAGGTCGAGGTCATGGTGCTCGACGTCGACGAGGAGCGCCGCCGCATCTCGCTCGGCATCAAGCAGACCCGCGCGAATCCGTGGGAAGCGTTCGCCGCGATCCACAAGAAGAACGACAAGGTCACCGGTGTCATCAAGTCGATCACCGATTTCGGCATCTTCGTGGGGCTCGACGGCGGCATCGACGGCCTCGTGCACCTGTCGGACATCTCCTGGCAGATGTCGGGCGAGGACCTCGTGCGCAACTTCAAGAAGGGCGAGGAGATCGAGGCGGTGGTGCTGGCCGTTGATCCCGAGCGCGAGCGCATTTCGCTCGGCATCAAGCAGCTCGAGCAGGATCCGTTCGGCCAGTTCATGGCGGCGCATCCGCGCGGCAGCATCCTGACGGGTACCGTCCGTGAAGTCGACGCACGCGGCGCGACGATCGACATTGCCGACGGCATCGAGGGTTACCTGCGCGCGAACGACATCGCCAAGGAGCGCGTCGAGGACGCGACCACGCGGCTCAAGGTCGGCGATACGGTCGAGGCCAAGTACGTCGGCATGGACCGCAAGGGCCGCGTTCTGCAGTTGTCGATCCGCGCCAAGGACGAGGAAGAACTGCAGCAGGTGCTCGACGAGTACCAGGGCGGTCAGGGTGCCGCCACGACCCAGCTCGGCGAACTGCTCAAGGAGCAGTGGAATCGTTCCGAGTAACGTACCCGGGCCGGTCGTCGCGATGCGCGACCGGCCCGACCACGATGCGTGCGGTCGCACGCCCCATCGCGATGAATGCCTGCCGAGATGACCAAGTCGGAGCTGATTGAAGCCCTGGCCGCGCGCCAGACGCACCTCGCCGCTGGCGATGTGGAGCTCGCCGTGAAGAGCCTGCTCGAACAGATGAGCCAGGCGCTCGCGCACGGGGAACGCATCGAGATTCGCGGTTTCGGCAGCTTCAGCCTGCACTATCGTCCGCCGCGCATGGGACGCAACCCGAAAACCGGCGAAGCGGTGGCGCTGCCGGGCAAGCACGTACCGCATTTCAAGCCCGGAAAGGAATTGCGTGAACGGGTCAACCGCGGCACCGGCGACGCGTCGCCAGCGCCCGTGCAGGCGGCGAAGGCACCGCTTCCGTCGGCGGCAAGCCCGCTGTCGCGGCCTTCGATCGATCGGGAGCGGCAGGTACTGCGCAGCCGCTGACGAGGTCGCGAAATGGCGGGCCATCGTGACGCGAAGCCCGCCGCAAGTGCCTGCTAGACTGCGTCCGACCGGTTCCATGCTGGATTCCCATGCGCCTTGGCATCGTCATACCCGTCCTTCTGTTCGTCATCCTCGGTGCGCTGTTCGGCGCGCTCAATGCCGAGCGCATCACGCTCGATTTCTATTTCGCCGCGTTCGGGATGCCCAAGGGCGCGGCGCTGCTTGCAGCGCTCCTGCTCGGCTGGCTGTTGGGGGGCGTGGTGGTCTGGCTCGCGCGCGTGACGCGGTTGCAGCGTCAGTTGCGCGAATCGCGCCGCGCATTGCGTGAAGCGCAGGCCGTCGCGCGCCCGTCCGACCCGGCATGAGCGAACTCCCGTTCCTGTTCCTGCTGTTGCCGATCGCGGCGTTCTCGGGCTGGTACATCGCCCGGCGCGGCAGCGAGCGCACGTCCGGCGCACGCGTCAGCGAGCTGTCGACGAGCTACTTCCGCGGCCTCAACTACCTGCTCAACGAGCAACAGGACAAGGCGATCGAGGTGTTCCTCAAGCTCGCCGAGATCAACCGCGACACGGTCGAGACGCACCTCGCGCTCGGCAACCTGTTCCGTCGTCGCGGCGAGGTCGATCGCGCGATCCGCGTGCACCAGAACCTCATTGCGCGTCCGAATCTCAACGAGAGCGAAAAGACCGTCGCCCTGCTCGAACTCGGCGAAGACTACATGCGCGCCGGCCTGCTCGATCGCGCGGAGACCCTGTTCACCGATCTCGTCGCGATGGATGCGCTCGCGCCGTCGGCGCTCCGCCATCTCGTTTCGATCTACCAGCACGAACGCGACTGGTTGAAGGCGATCGAACACGCGCGCCAACTCGAACAGGTGTCCGGTGAATCGCAGGGGCCGATCATCGCCCAGCTCCACTGCGAACTCGCCGACCAGGCATTCGCGCGGTCCGATTGGGATGCAGCCCTCGCGAGCCTCGACGACGCCTGCGAATCGGAACCGGACTGCACCCGCGCGAGCATGATCCGCGGCCGCATCGAGGCGGCGCGCGGAAACTTCGACGCGGCCATCGCGGCGTTCGAGCACGTCGCCGAATGCGACATCGATTACGTGCCGGAAATCCTCTCGCCCCTGCTCGATTGCTATGCCGAGGCGCAACGCATGCAGGATGCCGAGGCCTTCCTGCTCGACATCACCGAGCGCTACCAGGGCGTTTCACCAGTGCTGACCCTCGCGCGGTTGTACGCGAAGACCCACGGCGAACCGACCGCGATCGAGTTCCTTAACCGCGCCCTGCGCCAGCGTCCGTCGGTGCGCGCACTCATGGCCCTGATCGACGTGAGCCTGCACACGGCGACCGGCGAGGCGCGCGAGAATTTCCTTGCCTTGCGGGACCTGACCCGCAAGCTGCTCGAAGGACAGGCGATGTACCGCTGCAATCGCTGCGGTTTCGGCGCCAAGGCGCACCATTGGCAATGCCCGGGCTGCAAGACCTGGGGATCGGTGCGGCCGATCCACGGCGTCGTCACCGAGTAGCCGGCGGCGTGCTGCGATGAATCGAGCCCGCGCCGTTTCGTCGATCGCGAGCGAGTGGCCTGCGGTCAGGTGTCCGGGTTCCGGTCGTGCATCGAAGCGGGGCAGGGCGCGTGGCTGACGTTGGCTGGATCGACATTTCGCCGGTCGCATGGCTTGGTTCGGCGGGGACCGCGCTTCTGTCGGCGGGCCTGGTCGCGCTCGCCATCGCCTATGCGCGGCGTCGCGGGCTGCTGGATGAACCGGGGCGACGCCGTTCGCACCGGATGCCGACACCACGCGGCGGCGGTATCGGCATCGTCGGCGCGATGCTCGTGGCGTCGGCGGTACTCGTGGCATGGCGCCCATCGCTGGTCGACCCTGGAACCGCCATCGGCTTCGCGTTCGGCCTGGCCGTCACCGCGGCGATCGGCTGGTACGACGATCATCGGCCCTTGCGCGCGTGGCCGCGCCTCCTCGCGCACGGCATCGCCGCGACCGGATTCGTGGTGGCGTTGTCCGGGACGTCGCCGCCGTTCCTGCCGGCATTCGGCGCGCCCGCCG
The DNA here is from genome assembly GCA_964462745.1 of uncultured Rhodanobacteraceae bacterium. Lineage (GTDB taxonomy): Bacteria > Pseudomonadota > Gammaproteobacteria > Xanthomonadales > Rhodanobacteraceae > Dokdonella_A. Next base: position 7,293 of record CAYWZC010000011.1, on the reverse strand, counting down.
CGTGGTGGATGCCGGCCGTTGCGCTCGTCGTGGTCGCATCCATCAACCTGCACAACTTCATGGATGGGATCGACGGGCTGCTCGCGCTGCAGGCGCTGTTCGTATTCGGTGTCTTCACCGCGTGTGGTGCGCTCGCGGGCGCGTACGCGTGGGCGCTGTCATGTGCGCTGGTCGCGTCGGCGGTTGCGGGGTTCCTGCCGTTCAATTTTCCACGCGCGCGCATCTTCATGGGGGACGTCGGCAGCGGTGCACTCGGCTTCATGATCGCGGCCCTGGCCGCGCTCGGCATCCTGCGCGGCCATCTGGATCTGGTCGCGGCCCTGCTCGCGGTTTCCGCGTTCGCGATCGATGCGGGCCTCACCCTGTTCTCGCGTATCGTGCGCGGGCGCCGCTGGTATAGTGCACATCGCGAACATCTCTACCAATGGCTGGTGCGTGGCGGTCGTTCCCACGCGAAAGTCGCGGGACTCTATATGGCTTGGAACCTGTCCGTCGTCGTGCCGGCCGTGATCGCGGCCGCGTCGTTGCCGCCTCCGGCGGGATGGTTCTTGTGCGCGGTCGTGTACGCGATCGGCGCGCTCGCCTGGTGCATGGCGCGGCGCGCGTGCCTCGCGCACGCGCGAGCGCGGGGAGGGATTCGTGCGCTGGCGTAATCCGGTCGTTGCGATCCATCCACGCCTCGCGGTGGTCGTGCACGACCTCGCGATGACCTGGATTGCGTGGACCGTGGTCAACATGGTGCGCTGGTCGTTCCAACCGAACCCGCCCGACCTCAATGCATTCGGAATCGAAGCGCTCATCGTCCTGCTGGCCCAGGGCGCGGTGTTCCGGCTTACCGGCCTGTATCGTGGCCTGTGGCGCTTCGCGAGCATGCCGGATCTCTGGAACCTCGTGCGCGCCGCGGTGCTCGGTGCGTTGTCGATCGCGATCGCGCTGTTCCTCTACAACCGTCTCGCCACCGTGCCGCGCACGGCACTCGTGGTCTATCCGCTGATGCTCGTCGTGCTGCTCGGCGCGCCGCGCCTGGCGTGGCGCTACTGGAAGGACAGTCGGCTGGATTTCCTGTCCCGCGCGCCGGGCCAGCGCGTGCTGATCCTCGGCGCGGGCAAGGCCGGCGAGGCGCTGGTGCGCGACCTGTTGCGCGAGAACCGCTACGCGCCGGTCGGTTTCCTCGACGACAATCCGCATCTGCGCGGGGCACGCGTGCATGGCGTGCCAGTGCTCGGAACGCTCGCGCAGTTGCCGCGTCTCGCGCGCGAAACCGCCGCGGAAATGGTCGTGATCGCAATTCCCGCGGCGACCAGCGAGCAGATGCGTCGTGTCGTCGACCTGTGCGAGGCGAGCAAGTTGCCGTTCCGCACCGTGCCCCGCCTGGAGGATGTGGTCGCCGGACGCTCCGGCTTCAACGAACTCAAGGAAGTCGCGATCGAGGACTTGCTCGGGCGCGAACCGGTGAGCCTGGACTGGACCGCGATCCGCACCTGCATCGCGGGCAAGCGCGTGGTCGTGACCGGTGGCGGCGGTTCGATCGGCAGCGAACTGTGCCGGCAGATCGCGCGGCTCGGCGCCGAGGCGCTGACCATCCTCGAGGTTTCCGAACACAACCTGTACCTCATCGACGCGGAACTGCGCCGCGAGTTCTCCGATCTCCTGGTCGATGCGCGCCTGTGCGACGTCTGCGATCCGGCCGCGGTCGAGCGTGCGTTCGCCGAGGCGCAACCGCATATCGTGTTCCACGCAGCAGCGTACAAGCACGTTCCGCTGTTGCAGGGCCAGTTGCGCGAGGCATTTCGCAACAACGTGTTCGGAACCGCGACGGTCGCCGAGGCCGCGGTACGCCACGCGGTCGATGCGATGGTCCTGATCTCGACCGACAAGGCGGTCAATCCGGCCAGCGTCATGGGCGCGTGCAAGCGCATCGCGGAACTGTACTGCCAGAATTTCGGCGGTCCCTCGAATACGCGCTTCGTCACGGTCCGTTTCGGCAACGTGCTCGATTCCGCCGGCTCCGTGGTGCCGCTGTTCCGCGCGCAGATTCGCGCCGGTGGGCCAGTCACGGTCACCCATCCGGAGGTCACGCGCTACTTCATGACCATTCCGGAAGCCTGCCAGTTGATCCTGCAGGCCGCCGTGCTCGGCCGGGGCGGCGAGGTTTTCGTGCTCGACATGGGTGAGCCGATCCGGATTCGTTATCTTGCCGAGCAGATGATCCGGCTTGCGGGCAAGTCCCCGGAGCAGATCGCGATCGTCTACACGGGATTGCGGCCCGGCGAGAAACTGTTCGAGGAGTTGTTCCATCCGCTGGAGAGCTGCCAGGTCACCGGCCATCCCAAGATCCGGCTCGCCGAGCGTGGCGGCACCTCGTGGGCGGAGCTCACCACCCGGTTGCGCGACGCCGAAGCGGCGGTGCGCGATTTCGACGAGGAACGTCTCGCGCAAATCGTCGGCCAGTTGCTGCCCGAATTCCCGTTGCAGCGATCCGCCGCGCCCGCGGACGTGATTCCGATTGCGCCGCAGGGGACGACGCGCGGCGTTTCCTGAGATCCAGATCATTCGGCGCGAAGTTCCGATGCGCCGCCCTGTTTCCCTTCCGGAGGTTGTCGATGTCCCAGAAGCTGCGCAAGGTCGTATTCCCGGTTGCCGGTCTCGGTACGCGTTTCCTGCCCGCGACCAAGGTGGTCGCGAAGGAAATGCTGCCGGTCCTCGACCGGCCGCTCATCCAGTACGCCGTCGACGAGGCGGTCGACGCGGGCGCGGATACGCTGGTGTTCGTCACCAACCGCTACAAGCATTCCATCGCGGATTACTTCGATACCGCGTACGAGCTCGAGACCCGCCTGCACGGCGCCGGCAAGCACGAACTGCTCGGCCTCGTTCGCGACGTCGCACCCAAGCACGTGCGCTGCGTGTACGTGACCCAGGCCGAGGCGCTGGGTCTCGGCCACGCGGTCGCGTGCGCGCGCGCGGTGATCGGCGACGAGCCATTCGGCGTGATCCTGCCGGACGACCTGATCGTCAACGCGCCGGGCCGTCCGGGTGCGTTGCGCCAGATGGCCGGGATCATCGACGCGGATACGGTCGGTGCGGTCGCGGTCGAGGAAGTGCCGCGCGAGGAGACCGGCAAGTACGGCATCGTCGCCGCGGATCCGGCCGACGGCCGCGGCGCGCGCATGCGTCACGTGGTCGAGAAACCCGCTCCCGATGTGGCGCCGTCCAACCTGGCGATCGTCGGTCGCTATGTCCTGCCGGGGCGGATCTTCGAATTGCTCGACCAGGTCGCCCCCGGCGCGGGCGGCGAAATCCAGTTGACCGACGCGATCGCGGCGCTTCTCGCTCGCGACAATGTCCAGGCCTGGCGTTTCGAGGGCACACGCTTCGACTGCGGCAGCAAGCTCGGCCTGGTCAAGGCGACCCTGCACATGGCGATGCAGGACCCGCAACTGGCCGGACCGACCCGCGAGTTCGTGCGCGGTCTGTAAGCCAATCGGACCGGGGATGAGCGCAGGCTTCCTCCCGTACCTCGGGTCGCGACTTGAGGGGTTTTCCGCTCGCGAAGGCGCCGGTGCGCGAGCGCCGGTTGCAAAGCGGCATCGCCTGACCGACACTGTCCCGCACAGGTGGTGGCGCGCCGGGCAGGGTGGGATGCCGGACGATGCCGCAGGGGGAAAATCCGGTCGGTCGCGCGCGGGAAACCCATCCGCGTCCCTTCGCGAAGCCGCACCGCGTGCCTGGAGGGGAACGGCCATGATCCGTGTCGCCCTGGTCGACGACCACGAGCTCGTCCGCACCGGTTTTCGCATGATCCTCGAGAAGGCCGGCATCGAAGTGGTCGGCGAGGCGTCCGATGGCGAACAAGGCCTCGCGTTGATCCGCGGCAGCCAGCCGGATGTCGCGCTCGTCGACGTGCACATGCCGCGCCTTTCGGGCATCGAAGTCACCGCGCGCGTGCGGCGTGCAAAGCTGCGCACACGCGTCGTGATCGTCAGTGTGGTGGGTGAGGCGCCATTCCCGCGCCGCCTGATCGAGGCGGGTGCGAGCGGATACCTGACCAAAGGCTGCGCCGCGGACGAGTTGTTGCGCGCGGTCCGCCAGGTCGCGGACGGCCGCCGCTACCTGTCGCCCGACGTCGCCGAACGCCTTGCGCTGGGCGCGCTCGACCAGGGCGGTGCGTCGCCGTTCGAGGTGCTCTCCAGCCGCGAGCTGGATGTCGCGATGATGCTCGCGCAAGGCCACGAAATGCCGTATATCGCGGACCGTTTCCGCTTGAGTCCGAAGACGATCGCGACCTACAAGTACCGGTTGTTCGAGAAGCTCGGAATCGACAATGCCGTGGCGCTCGCGCACCTCGCCCACGTGCATGGACTGCTCGACGAGGATGCGCGTTCGCTGAGCGCCGGCTGATCGGGCCGGCCCGCCGATCCCGACAGGCCGGATCCTGATAGACGCGATCCTGGTAGACGCGATCCCGGCAGGGGTCCCTTGTCGGTTTCAGTCCTCGTCGGAAGCGGAATCGGAACCCTTCGGCGCGATGCTCGACGGCTTTTGCTGCCCGTGTGTTGCCTCCGAAGCGGGTTCGCCGATGGATGAGGGTGAGGCAGGCCGCACCGGGGCCTGGCTCGACGATACCGGTCGATCCGGAGGCACGGTACTGCTGAGCGGGAACCCGAGGCTCGGCATCGCGATCGTGGCGGCGACCGCGTGCTTCGATTCGGTATCGCGTTGGGTCTCCTGGCCCGGCAACAGCGAGGGCTGCGATACCGGAAGCAGCGACGGCATACCCGCTGCCGCGGCAATGCGGTCCCTCGGTGGAGAGTCCGATGTCGACGGTTGCGATGCCGGAGCTGGCGTGGCAGTCGTCGGCGAACGTACCGGTACGGTCGTCGGGGCCGGATCGGAAGCCGGCGTCGCGGCCGGTGCCGAGGCGGCCGGTGGCGGCGAAGGCGGCGTGGCCGCGGGCTTCGGCATTGCGTTGGGCGTCGCCGTGGGTGCCGGCGGCGTCGGTGCAGGGGACGATGCAGTCGCAGCGGGCGCGGCAGTCGACTCCGGTGCAGCCGATGGCGCCGCAGCCGGGGTGGCGGCGGCGGACGGCGCCGGTGTCTCGTTCCTGCGTAGTTCCCGCTCCGGCAGGCTCGCTGGCGATTCCGTGGGCGCAGGCGTCTCGCTCCGCGACGCACTGGCCGAACGCGGGTCTTGTTCGGTCATCGGGTCGCGGGAGGGAGCAGACGACGCGGCCTCGCGCGTCTCGGTGCCGCGATCCTCGTCGTCGAAGTCGCGTGCGCGGTTGGCCTGGTCCGGACTGGCCGTTGCGGCGGAATCCTTGCGACGACGGCGACCGCCACGACGACCGCGACGACGGGTCCGTGGCGTCTCCGCCTCGGTCGTGTCGCCGGATGCGGCCTGACCCGCAGGCGCAACGGGAGGCGTCGACGACGCATCCGCAGCCGGTGCCTTCGGAAGCCCCGTCGCGGTAGCGGCGCCCGCGGCGGCATTCGTGGCCGTTCCGGCGCTCGACGTACGCGTGCGCGGCGGACGAGCCGGCGCGCGCGCGGTATCGCCCGAAGCGCTCGCGGCGGCGTTGCCAGCGCGCCGTTCGCGTGCCGGCTTCGCTTCACGGCTCTCGCCGCTGCGTGCGTCGCTGCCGGCGTCACGGCGCGATTTGCCGCGACTGCCCGATTCCTTGCGTGTGCGCGTCGAGGAGCGCGCATTCTTGCGCTCACCGCGCTCGCGGCCTTCCGTGTCGCGCGACTTGCCGCGCGTGGCGGGCTTCGCGGCGACCGGCTTGCGTTCCGCCGGTTCCGCCGTGAACAGGGATTTGATCCATGCGAACAGTCCACCGGACGCCGGCACCGCTGGCGCGACGGCTTCCTGTTCCGGGCGCGACGGTGCGGGCGTCGCGCGCACGATACCGGATACCGCCGGCTGCTCCGGCTCCTCGCCGGGTTGCAGCATCTGCGGCAACGGGGTCGGCTGGGCGGGCGTCGTGCGCTGGTAGCTCGGACGGCTTTCGTCGCCCACTTCGGACGAGCGGATGCGCTGGATTTCCAGGTGCGGCGTTTCCAGCTTGCGGTCGGCAACCACGATCACGGTGACGTTCTGGCGCGATTCGATTTCGCTGAGCTGGGCGCGCTTTTCGTTGACGAGGAAGTTCGCGACGCTCGGCGGTGCCTGCACCAGCACCTGGCCGGTGTTGTCCTTCATCGCATGCTCCTCGACCAGGCGCAGCGCCGACAGCGAAAGCGACTCGACGCTGCGGATGTGGCCGTGGCCGTCGCAACGCGGGCACACGATCTGCGAAGCCTCGCCGAGGCTCGGGCGCAGGCGCTGGCGCGACATCTCGAGCAGGCCGAAGCGCGAAATGCGCCCGATCTGCACGCGTGCGCGGTCGTGCCGCAGCGCATCCTTGAGCTTCTCCTCGACCTCGCGCTGGTGGCGCGGCGAATCCATGTCGATGAAGTCGATGACGATGAGGCCGCCCGCGTCGCGGATGCGCAACTGGCGGGCGATCTCGACCGCCGCCTCGCAGTTCGTGTTGAACGCGGTTTCCTCGATGTCGCTGCCCTTGGTCGCGCGCGCCGAGTTGATGTCGATCGCGGTCAGTGCCTCGGTCTGGTCGATCACGATCGAACCGCCCGAGGGCAGGCGCACCGAGCGGCCGAATGCGTTCTCGATCTGGCTTTCGATCTGGAAGCGCGTGAACAGCGGCGTGGTGTCCTGGTACAGCTTGAGCTTGCGCAGGTTGTTCGGCATCACCTGCTGCACGAACTCGCGTGCGTCCTCGAACAGCTCCTCGTTGTCGATGAGGATTTCGCCGATGTCGGCGCGCAGGTAGTCGCGCAGGGCGCGGATGATGAGCTTGGATTCCTGGTAGATCAGGAATGGCGCCTGGCGCGTCGTGGACGCCTCGGAGATCGCCTTCCACAGTTGCAGCAGGTAGTCGAGATCCCACTGCAGTTCCTCGGCATCGCGGCCGAGCCCGGCGGTGCGCACGATCAGGCCCATGTCGTCGGGCACGTCGAGGTGGTCGAGCGCCTCCTTGATGTTCTGCCGGTCCTCGCCCTCGATGCGGCGCGACACGCCGCCGGCCTTCGGGTTGTTCGGCATCAGCACCATGTAGCGGCCGGCGAGGCTGATGAAGGTGGTCAGGGCGGCGCCCTTGTTGCCGCGCTCCTCCTTCTCGACCTGGACCATGACGTCCTGGCCCTCGCGGACCAGCTCGCGCATCGAGGCCTTGTTGGCATCGACGCCGGGCGTGTAGTACTGGCGCGAGACTTCCTTGAGCGGCAGGAAGCCGTG
>CAYWZC010000010.1:0-43756 GCA_964462745.1 uncultured Rhodanobacteraceae bacterium | reverse complement strand
GATCGACGCAAGCTGGTTCAGGATCCGCATCCGGAGGTCGCCCGCAAGCGACGGGTCGTTCGCCGCCGCACGAAGCTGCGGCAGCAGGCGCTCGGTATCCGCGGAATCCCCGACACTGCGGTACAAGCCGGCGAGCAGTCCGGTCAGGTCGGCACGCACGCCCGGCTCGCCCACGTTGCCCAGTTGCGTCTCGGCTTGTTGCAGCAACTGCCGGGCGGACACGTCACCGCCCCGGCTTTCGTCCGGATCGATGCGCGCGAACGTATCGCCGAGGAAGTTGCGTACCGCTTCGGCGCGTGTGGTTTGTTGCCGTGCCACGGCGGCTTGCTGGCGGGCGATCCGCATCTGTTGCACGCTGATGAAAGTCGCCACGGCAAGGATCGCGAACACCGCGACGCAGCTGGCCAGCGCATAGCGATGCCGTGTCACGAACTTGCGCAGGCGATAACCCCGCTGCGCGTGGCGCGCTGCGATCGGCAGCCCATCCAGGTAGCGCCGCATGTCTTCGACCAACGCCTCGGCCGTGGGGTATCGTCGAGCCGGGTCGGCGGCGAGCGCGGTCAGGACGATGCGGTCGGCATCGCCGCGCAACGCGCGACGCCGCTGCGCCGTATCGCGGTTTCCGCGACCGAGCGCGACGCTCGGTGGCGCCGGCTCCGCCTCTCTCGCACCGGGATCGCCGCTCCCTGCGCGCCGTGGCGGTCGTGAGCCGGCCAGCAGTTCGTACAGCACGACGCCGAGCGCGTACACGTCGGTCGCGGTCGTGACCGGTGCACCGGCGAATTGCTCCGGCGCGGCGTAATCCGGTGTGAGCAGCCGCGTCGCGGTGCGCGCGCCGATTTCCTCGTCGGTGCTCGCGAGAACCTTTGCGATGCCGAAATCGAGCAGCTTCGGCACGCCGTCGGGGCTCACGAGGATGTTCGACGGCTTGAGGTCGCGATGCACGACCAGGTTCTGGTGCGCGAACCGTACCGCATCGCACACCTTCACGAACAGCAGGAACGTTTCGCGCACGCCAAGCGCGCGTTCGCGCGCGTAGTCGGTGATGCGTTGTCCGCCGACGTATTCCATGACCAGGTATGGAATGCCTTCGGCGTCGACTCCACCGTCGAGGAGCCGCGCGATGTTCGGATGTCCGAGGTTCGCGAGGATCTGTCGTTCCTGGCGGAAGCGCCTGAGCAGGCCCGGCGTCGGGTACGCGAGTTGCTTGATCGCGACGCGTTGTTCGAACTCGCCGTCGTCCCGTTCGGCGAGCCACACCTCGCCCATGCCGCCCGCGCCCAGCGATCCGAGCACGCGCCAAGCTCCGAAGCGCGCGGGTTGGACGGCTTCGGCGCGTGCAGCCTCCGCCGCGAGCAGCGGCGGGGTTTCGAGGAACGCGCCGGCCCGCGCATCCGCGCGCAGCAGGCGTTCCAGTTCGGCGCGCAGTTCCGGGTCGTCGCCACATTCGCGGTCGATCCACGTCGCTCGCGCTCCGCCGTCCATGTCGATCGCGGCCTCGAACAGGCGTGCGAGGCGCCGCCGGTCCATGCTCAGACTTCCGGATGCAACGCGCTGTAGAGCTGCGCCTTCGCGCGCCGCCAGTCGCGATTGAGGGTGCGGTCGCTGACCGATTCCAGCACGGCGATTTCCCGGACTTCGAGACCTGCGAAGAAACGCAGTTCCACGAGTCGCGCAAGGCGCGGTTCGTCGGCTGCCAGGCGATCGAGGGCGTCGTTCAGGCGCAGCAGGCTGTCCGGATCGGTGCCGGGGTCGGCAACGGGGTTCGCGTCGTCGATGTCCACCAGCCGCAAGCCGGCGCCGCCGCGCTTTTCCGCGTGGCGCGCGCGCGCATGGTCGATCACGATCTGGCGCATGGCGCGCGCCGCAAGCGAAAAGAAATGGGCGCGGCCCTCGACGCCCCAGCCGTTCGCATCGGAGAGCTTCAGGTAGACCTCGTGGACGAGGTCGGTCGTGCCGAGGGTCGCACCGCCTGAACCGGCAAGTTGTCGGTGTGCGAGGCGTCGCAGTTCCCGGTAGACCAGCGTGAACAGGGACGACAGCGCGCGCTCGTCGCCATCCTTCGCTGATGCAATCAACGCGGTGACGTCGCCCGTCACGGTTCGGCTTCCCATGCGATTCGGTCGAAGTATAGGCCAATCATGCGATCCGACCACCCGATGTCGGTTGTCGGCGCGCCATTTCGTAACGGATAGCGGATGCAGTGGCGCGTCTGCGGGTTGTCCGCATGCGCGCCGGGCGGAGCGCGGCATGCAAGACGCAACCCGAACGATCATCGGATCCGGGAACAATTTGGCGAAACCGCCGCCGGTTGCCGCGTCGCCGGCGATTGCGACGGCACACGGCCGGCGAACCTTCGGCACGTGGATCGCGCTGACCGGCATCGCGCTGGTGCTCGCCGGCTTCGCGAAGACCTTCTTCCTGCGACCGTTGTTCACCGATGTTCCGCTGCCTTCGCTGGCCGTCGTGCACGGCATCGTCATGAGCCTCTGGCTCGCGTTGTTTGCATGGCAGGCCTGGCTCGTGGCGCGCGGCAGGATCGCGCTGCATCGGGCCGTCGGCGCCGCCGGTGCGATCCTGACATCGCTCGTGCCGGTTCTCGCCGTGGCGATGGCCATCGATGCGATGCGTGCGGGGCATACGCCGGTTCCGCAGGTCACGTCGCAGCAGTTCCTCGCGGTTCCGCTGTTCAACATCGTCGCGTTCGCCGGTCTTGCGGGCGTCGGCCTGTTGCTGCGCAATCGCCGCGAAACGCATCGTCGCCTGATGCTGCTCGCACTGCTCAGCATATTGCCGCCGGCCATCGCGCGGATCCCGCAGTCGCTCGACGTGTTGCGTTCCGCGAGCCTGGTGCTGGCCATCGGCACGGTGGCGCTGCTGGTGCTCGCGTGCGCGGTGCGGGACGTACGTATCCATCGCCGCTTGCACCCGGCCTGGATCCTCGGTGGCGTCCCCGCCGTCGGTTGCCTGCCGCTGGCGCTGGTGGTTTCTCAAACCGCGTGGTGGCAGCGATTCGCCGCTGCGTTGATGTGATCGCGTCGGCACGGCGCACGCGAGGTCGCCGGCACCATCCGTACGGGAAGGATGTCGGGGACCCGGCCAATGGATGTCGGTCGACAATGTGCTTTTGCGTAGTACACCACGAAGGCGATCTGGCGCGTGCGTTGCGCGAAGGATCGCCGGGAGCAGGTATGCCGCGGTCGAGCGTGTCCACCCGAGCCGTTTTCGGCCAGCAGCGGCAGCCTGGCGGAGTTCGATACCTGGACCGGCGACATCTGCACGATTTCCGGTGCTGCCCTGGACGTCCACGCGCCGTTGCCGGTCGGCCTGTGCGGTGTGCGTGCCGCGACGAACACCCTGGGGTCGATTACTGGCGGGCGCCGCAGCAGCGACGTCTGATCCGCATCGGCGATGCGATTTTCGACGACGCATTTGAATGAGGGAGCGATCCCGTGGAGGCTCGATGAAACGTACTGATCTTCCTTGCCCACCGAATACCCTGGTGCGATGCCTTGCGGCGGCGTTTTCCACCGCAGGCCTCGTGCTGCCGGGAGTGGTCGCGGCATCGGCGCTCGACGCCGTGCCGATTCGATCGGCGCCGGTATCCGCCGTGGTGCGTTTTGCGGCACCGGATTCCGCGATCCGCGCGGCGACGACGCACGAGCATCCGCGTGCTGCGCCAGCGACAGCGGCCGCTGATCCGGCATTCGCGAATTCGCGTGTCAGCGGTGATCTGGGCGTCCATCCGCAACTCCTCGCGACGCCACTTGCCCGGACCGAGGCCGGCAGGCTCGCGGCAAGGGCCGACCCCGATCGGCCCGCATCCACCTGGCCGGTGACCAACTGCAACGACGACGGCGCCGGCAGCCTGCGTTACGTGGTCGATCACCTTGCGACCTCCGGCGATACCGTCAGTCTCGACGGGCTCGCATGCGACCGCATCGAGACCACGAGCTATTCCATCGTCATTCCGCAGGACACCCTGACGATCCAGGGTCCCGGCGCTGACCGGATGACGATCGCCAGCGTCATCGCCAATCGCGTGCTCGTTCACAGTGGCTACGGAACGCTCACGTTGTCCGGGGTCACGATCGCCGATGGCCGATTCTCCGCGAGCACGGTTGCGAGCCTGGGCGGCTGCATTGCCTCGCTCGGCAGCGTCGACCTCGAGGATTCCATCGTCACGGGCTGCCGGGCCGAGACGACCGGCTCTCCCTACGACCTCACGAAGGGAGGTGGGGTCTACACGTTTGGCGACCTGACCCTGAGAAACAGCCGCATCACCGATTCGTACGTGGGCGCCCACAGCGGCCTGCGCGCGCGTGGCGGCGGCGCCTATGTCCACGGCTCGATGGTCATGAAGTACAGCTCGATCGACTACAACACCGCGGGCCCGCGCGGCATCGCGGGTGGTGCCTGGGTTGCGGGCAACGGCGGCTTCCTCGGCACCTATCTCGCCAACTCATCGATCAACGGCAACCAGGCGTATGCAGTCGGCGCGTTGCTGCTGGCGCCCGGGTCCGCCACGCCCAATGTGACCATCACGAACAGCACGATCGCCGACAACTCGGTGGCCCAGTTCATCGGCGGGATCAAGGACTACGTGCCGTTGCACATCTACAGCAGCACGATTTCCGGCAATTCGGCGGGCTTGCTGACCGATCCGAATACCGGCGATCCGATCGATTCGGGCCTGTTCTTCGCCAATGCAACGGTGACCCTGCAAAGCACCCTCATGGCGGGCAATCGCGCCGCCGGACAACCTGCCGACATTTCCAAGTACTCGACATCGGGCAGTGTCGACGGAGCCGACAATCTGATCCTGGCCGCCGACTGCGTGGTGCCCGCCGACACCATCGAGGGCGTGGACCCGCTGCTCGGCGATCTCGATCCGCATGGCGGTCCGACCCCCACCGTCGATCTGTTGCCGGGCAGCCCTGCGATCGACGCGGGCAACAATGCGGGCACAGCCTCGTATGACCAACGTGGTGCCGGGTTTCCGCGGGTGGTCGGCGCAAGCGCCGACATCGGCGCGTTTGAAACCAGTCCCGTCGTCCTGTCCGTAAGCCCGGAAGGGATCGACTTCGGCGTCGTCGCCGTCGGCGCGACCGAGGAAGAAACGGTGACGCTCACCAACGCGGGCTCGCTGCAGACGACGATCACCACGCTGACCGAACCGGAGCCACCGTTCTTCGGCGACTTCGGAAACTGCGGCGTGCCGCCGTTCGAGTTGCCGCCTGGCTTCTCCTGCCACCTCCATTATCGATTCACCCCCACCGAGCCGGGGTACTTCACGGAGGTCGTTGCGATCATCTTCAATGGCGGGAACTTCAACCTGGGCATGGTCGGCACGGGTGTGGGCGACATCATCTTCGCCGACGGTTTCGACCCGTGAACTTTCGTTCCATGATCGTCGGCGTCCTGCTGAACGCAACCCTGGTTGCGCCGGCCGTTGCGACCGATGCGCAAACATTCATCGTGACCAGTGTGGCCGACAACGGTCCCGGTTCGCTGCGCCAAGCGATCGACGCCGCCAACGCGGCGCCGTATCCGGACAGTGGCACCAACGCGATCGAGTTTGCGATTCCCGGCAGCGGCGTACAGGTCATCCGGCCGCTGTCGCCGCTGCCCGCGATCACGCAACCGGTCATCATTGATGGTTACACGCAACCAGGCAGCAGCGTGAACACGCGCCAGGATGGCGGCAGCAACGCGCTGCCGGCGATCGAGATCGACGGCAGCCTGGCCGGCGATGACGCGAGCGGCCTGGTGTTCGCTTCGGGAACCGGCGGCAGCTTCGTCTCCGGCCTGGTGATCGATCGGTTCGATGGCGCGGGCATCTTCGTGGATCACGGTGCGGCCGACATCTGGGGTTGTTTCATCGGCACGGATGCCACCGGAAAGGTTGCACAGGGCAACGGCACCGGTGTTCTCGTCGTGGATGGAATGGTTGTCGTCGGGGAAGATTACGACCCTCCGCATGCGCTCACGGTGAACGTGATTTCCGGCAATCTCGCGGCGGGTGTCATCGTCACGTCGGAAGATCCGGTCGGCCCCTCGGATCCCGTCGGCGGCGTGATCCGCAACAACGTGATCGGCGCCGATGCGACCGGCACGCTCGCGCTCGGCAATGGAGGTGATGGCGTCACCTACAGCGTGTCGGGTCCGTTTCTTTCCCATGCCGCCGACATCGAAGACAACACCATCGTCGCGAACGGAGGCAATGGCATCACCAACCTGACGCCGGGATCGGTGATCCGCAACAACCTCATCGGCGTCGGCATCGGCGACCTCGGCGCCAACGGACCGCCGCTCGGCAATCAGGGCCATGGCGTGTATGTCGGTGGCGATGCGCTCGCGGTCACCGTGGCCGACCAGAAATTCACCAGTGGATTCTCGGCCGGCCATGCGAGCATCGCGAACAATGCCGGTGCCGGTCTGTACATCGACGGCGGTGCAAGGGTCGACATCGTCGCCCAGGGATTCTTCAACAACGGCGGCCTCGGCATCGACATCGCGCCGCCCGGCCCCAACGACGCCGATCCGGGTGATGTCGATACCGGCCCCAACGAATCACTCAATGCGCCGGTGCTCGATACGCTTCAATTCGACCCGATGAGCGGCTTCGGCGATCTCGCCGGGCACCTCGATTCCAACCCCGGACTCGACGTCGAATTGCACTATTACCTGGGCGATGCCTGCGACGCTTCCGGCCATGGCGAGGGCGCGCAGGAACTCCTCGACGACCCACAATCCAGCGGCACCCAGGAAACCGATGCCGAGGGCCATACCGAGTTCACGCTGCATTCCCCACGTCTCGAACCCGGCACGGCAGTGAGCGTACTCGCGCGGCGTTTCGCCGAGGATGCGAGCCCGGTGTCCCTGATTGTCTCGGAATTCTCGAACTGCGTTGTCGTGCCGGCCGGTGGGGATCGAATCTTTGCCGACGGCTTCGATCCTTGAGCGGGACGTTCGCCGACGCAGCGCCCCCGGCACGTGCCGCCGGTCGCCATCGCGCGAACGTTGCGACGCCGGGCGCGGAGCAGGCACAGGGGCGATCCGGGCTGAACGGCGCTACACTCGTCGCGTCCCGCGGGTAGCACGAATGGCCCATCGATTGCCGATCCTGCTTGCGTTGCTCGCCGCCGCCGCGCCGGCTGCGGCCGCCGCCCTGACCGTGTACGACGATGCATTGCGGAACGGCTTCCAAGATTATTCCTATGGCGGCGGCAGCGACTTCGCGAACACCGACCCGGTGCACGGCGGCAGCGCGTCGATCGCGTTCACCGGCAATGCGTTCAACGCGGTGTCGTTCGCGCATCCGGGGGGCGATCTCTCGACGGTCGATTACCCGGCGCTGCACTTCTGGGTCCACGGTGGCGCGGCAGGCGGCCAGCAATTGCGTGTGATCGTGCAGCACGACGACGCGGTGGTTGCGGACGCCGAACTCGATGACTTGATCCAAGGCGGCGCGATCGCGGCAGGCGAATGGCGCGAAATCGGCGTGATGTTTGCCGCGCCGCCGCTCGGCTACGGCGGCGTGTTCGACCGAATCGACCTGCAGAGCGATGTGGCCGGTGCGCAGCCGATCCTGTATCTCGACGATGTCGAGCTGCGCGCCGAAGCCGACATCGTGTTCGCGGACGGTTTCGATGGCGGCGACCTGCCGCCACCGTCCAACGGCCTCATCGTCGATCACGACGTCCCGATCGACGGCATGCTCGGCGATCGCTTCGCGTGGCGCGGCGCGTCGGGACTGCCGCGCGTCGCGGTCCTCGCGCACAACGACGGTGCGACCGGCCCCGGCGGCACGCACGGCGGCGAACTGCGCGAGTTCCACTACGAAACCGACGCGGGTACCCGCATCGTGCGTGCGCCGCCGAGCGGTGCGGGCGGCTTCGGCTATGTCGTGTCGCATCGCTTCGAGGGGACCAGTGGTATCGGCGCGGACGATTCGCCGCTCGGTCACGGTTTTCCGGGCACGTTCGAGCGCGTGTTCGAGGGTCGTCATCACGCAATCTTCCGGTTCACGCAACTCTATCCGCGTTACTCGCGCACCGACGCCGATCCGCCGAACACCCGCTACGACGTGCCGGTCACGATCGAATGGCTGTTCGCGACCGGCCGCGACGATCCGTTGTGGGCGGTGACCTGGGATCTGTCCGGGGTGCCGGTCGATGCGTTGAACGACGATTCGCGCGCGCCGTACGGCGAACTCCTGTTCGACGGCGCGGCGAGCGCGGCGCAGGCGAGCCCGATCGCGGGCGTCGGCTGGGGTGATCGCTACCGCTTCGCCAGCACCGGCAATCCAGTCACGTACAACAGCGGGTGGACGTGGAACGAGCCGAACACGATTCCGTACGTGAAACTCTGGACCAGCGCGGTCGATGCGACGATGGGCAGCGTGCAAACCCGAACCATCGTGCAGCAGGACGCGGGCGGCTATTACGGTGTCGATCGTTGGGGCACGACCAGTGCGGACGGCGACGCGTGTTTCGCGCCAAACGGTCCGCCTTCGGTCATGCCCTGCGATTTCAACTGGCCGTTCCAGTCGATCAACTATTCGTTGAATCCGTACACGCCCGATGTGCCGACCGACAACACGCGCCTCGCATGGGGCACGAATTTCGGCTTTCTCGGCCAGGCCAGTTACCTTATCCATGGCAGCGCGTACTACGGCGGCCCGCTGCCGGACACGACCGCTCCGGGCTGGCCGCGCAAGAGCTATTCGGTGTACGTCGTGCTCGGCCTGCATTCGGCGGACGCCGTCGCGGCCGCGGTCGAACAGGTCGAGACCATGCAGACCGTGAGCCTGACCGCGAACGTGGGCACGGTCGTCGCCGAGGGGCCGGCCGGCGTCGGACGCGACGATACGATGACCTACGATCCACCCGGCTACGATCCCGTGCGCGGTGCGCTGGCGTTCGCCGCGGCTGGCAACGCGCTCGATGCGAACGTCGCGATCGGCAGCGGCACGCTCGAAAATCCGCTCCTCGTCATCCATTCGTTCGACGGGGACTATCCCTCCCTCGTTCGTTGCAACGGTGCGCCGCTGGCCGCCGACGTGGACTATTACGCGTCGCTGCGACCGGGCGAGCAGGAACTCTGGATCACGCTGAACCGCGATCTTGCCGGCCCGGTCAATCGCATCGAAGTAATCCCCTGAGAGCGGCGCCGGGCCGTTCGGGATTTGCCTTGCAGGATCACCCGGCGTCCTGGAGGTCGGACGCCGGGATGCGGCAGGCTGGAAGATTGCGCGTGCGTTCCGTGGCGCGCGTTCGCGCCGGGCGTTCAGCCCGGATCGAAACCGTTCGCGAACACGACGTCGGTGGACAGGCACATTCCGGGTACCTGCGCGTGGCGGATCGTGATGTCGTCGAGCCACCAGCCCTCGGCGGTCTGGGCGGTGTCGGTGCCGAATACCCAACGCACGGTCACGGTCCGGCCCTCCCAGGCGGCGAGGTCGAACTGGAATTCGCTCCAGTCGAGATCGGTGCCGGTGAACACGCCGGTCCCTTCCGCGAATCCGCAGGCGTTGTTGTTGGCGCCATTGTTGTCGATCACGCCGGGATAGCCGCCGTTCGGCGTGATCGTCTGCCAGCTTGCGCCGTCGTCGTCGGAAACCTGCACGATGCCGCCGTCCCAGCCGGTTTCGATGCCGTAGCGGGTCCAGAACGAGAGGCTCGGCGCGGTGCCGGCGGTCAGTTCCAGCGGCGGCGTGTCGATGTGCAGGCATTCCAGGTTGTTGTAGCCGGACCAGTAGCTGCGCTCGCCGGTGTGGCCTGTATCGTCGACGATTTCCCATGCGACGTGGTTCGGCGCGGGGCCGCCCGGATCGTGTCCGGAAATGTAGGCGCCGAGGATCGGCTCGCCCACTTCGGCGCCGCTGAACCAGTCGCCGTCGCCGAGCGGGCCGTCGGCGTGCGCGGTCAGGCGGATCAGGTTGGACTCCTCGCTGCCGTTCTGCGCGTCCGCGGCGTGGACGATGTAGGTGTAGTCGGTGCCGAGGGTGACGTCCGTGTCGCTGAAGTCGAGCGTCGGGATGCCGGTGGCGATGCGGTTGCCTGCTGCCGGCACGAACTCCGGATCGTCCGAGCGATACACGCTGTAGGTGGCGCCCGTGCCGCAGAACGGGGCCGCCGCGGTCCAGCCGAGATCGATGGCGCACGCCGACGTGCCGGCCGATTGCGCGCTCGCGATGCCCGCGAACGCGGGCGGTGCGGTACAGGTACCGGTCGTGGTCGCCTCGACGCAGGCGCTGACCGGCGCCGAGCATTCGCCGGACGCCGCGATGGCCCGGATGCGATAACCGTACGGCACCTGGCCGGAGGCCGTGAGGTCGCTGTATGCGGGGGAAGTGAGGCCTTCGGCGATCGTCTCGACCGTGCTGCCGGCGCACCCGCCGAGGATGCGATCCACCGCATAGGTCGCATCCGGCGTCGCGCTCGCGTTCCATGCGAGATCGATGCGATGGTCGCCGTTCGGCAACGCGCCGAGGCCATCGACTGCGGCCGGCGCGACGCACAGGTTTGGTTGCACGACGAACAAACCGGAGCGGTCGCTGATCGCAACCACGCCGCTTTCGAAGTACGGATAGTTGCTCCAGGTACCGTTGAACCCGGGGTTGTCGTTGGCCGGATAGGTGTCGAAGTACGCTACCTCGCTGAGGCTGCCGTTGTCGATGTCCGACAGATTGAGGATGCGCAGGCCGCTCTGGTAATCGGACTGATACGAATAACCGTTGTGGATGTACAGGTTGTGGTCGCTCGACCCGACCGGCCCGTAGTACGTGAATTCGAGTTGTGGATCGGTGAGATCCTGCACGTCCCAGACGTAGGTGCGCGTATTGCCGCCATGGTTCATCTCGTCGAGTTCGTCGTCGAGCAGCAGGTGGCGTCGATCCTCGGTGAGCCAGCCCTGGTGCGTGTAGCCGTAACCGTCGTAGCCGACGCGCGCGAGTTGCACGGGTGCGTTCTTGTTGGTCACGTCGACGATGGTCAGCGTGTCCTCGTTGGCGGCGAAGCAGATCTCGCTGCCGAGGAAGTTGCCGTCCGGCCCGTCGTAGAGGATGCACTGCGCGTCATGCGTGTAGCCATCCTCCGAATAGCAACCCGCGAACACCGGATTCTTCGGATCGTGGATGTCGATCATGTGCAGGCCGGCATTGCAGGTCTCGATTCCGGTACGGGAACCGACTGCGTATGCGTAGCCGGATTCCTCGTTGATCACGATGTTGTGGGCCTGCCCGAACTCGCCGTACCACGCATCCTCGGTGAATGTTTCCGGCGGGTTGGCCACGTCGCGCAGGCGGGTCAGGTCGAACACCTGCATGCCGTGACCCATGGCTTCGGACACGACGAACACGTGATCCTGGTAGACCTTGAGGTCGCGCCACAGCGAGCTGTCGCTGTGGGTCGGCAGGTTGCCGAGCCGCACCGGATGCTCGGGGTCGGAAATGTCGACGAACGCCGTTCCGTTGTCGATGCCCACCAGGGCGTATTCCTTGCCGCTGGTCGGATCGGTCCATCCCCACATGTCATTGCCGTTGCCGCCACTACTGGTGCCGAGCTCGGTCAGGCCCATGTGCGCGAGCATGTCGATGTTCTGGCACGGATGGCCATCGGCCATGCCGTCGATGCATTCCGCCGCGTGGCGCGGCGCGGCGCCGGCGAGAGGTGCCGCGCACAGGAGCGCGACGGCGGCCAGCGCATTCGAGACGTTCATGGCTACCCCGGGAAAGAAAGAAGGACGCGAAACTACCACAACACTCGCTTCCCGGACCGGAACCGGGTATGATGGAGGTACTGTGTGTGCAGGGTCACAGTGAACCGTGGCCCGATGCGGTCGATCTTTCGATCACTCCATCGCCTACCTCGCTTGCCTCCTTGCCTAGCTCAGTCTCGATCCGGATGTCCCGGGTCGCGAAGTTCCTTGTTCCGATATTCAGGAGTCAACGTCATGGCAGATCGCCAGATGGGTACCGTCAAGTGGTTCAACGATGCGAAGGGTTTCGGGTTCATCACCCCGGAGGAAGGCGCCGACCTGTTCGTGCATTTCCGCTCGATCCAGGGCTCGGGTTTCAAGACCCTCGCCGAAGGCCAGAAGGTCAGCTTCGTCGCCGTGCAGGGCCAGAAGGGCATGCAGGCGGATGAAGTGCAGGTGATGTAAATCACCCGCATCGCAACGCAATACCGACCCCGGGCAGCGATGCCCGGGGTTTTTTGTAAGTGGTAACCGCGTGGACGTAGGAACCGGCTTCAGCCGTGATGCCTTTGAACGATGTTGCAACGACGCCACGGCGCGTCGTTTTCCTGCGCCATTCCTGCGAGATGTTTCCGCCGGCTGGCCGCGACTCAGGCCAGATCCGCGATTACCGCGCGCGCCGCGTTGTGGCCCGGTGCGCCGGTCACGCCGCCGCCCGGATGGGTGCCGGCACCGCACAGGTACAGGCCCGGCAACGCGCCGCGATAGTCCGCCTGGCCGAGTATCGGCCGCGCGCTGAACAACTGATTGAGGCTCAGCGCGCCGTGGAAGATGTCGCCGCCGATGAGGCCGAAGTCGCGTTCGAGATCGAGCGGGCTCTTGATCTGGCGGCCGAGCACCGATGCCGCGAAGCCGGGCGCGTAGCGATCCACCGTCTCGACCATGAGGTCGGCGACCGTCTCGCGATGATCGTCCCACGATGCCCCATCCGGCAGCACCGGCGCGACATGCTGGCAGAACAGGCTCGCGACATGCCGGCCCGGCGGCGCGAGCGAATCGTCCAGCGTCGAGGGAATCAGCATTTCCACGATCGGCTCGCGCGACCAGCCGTATGCCAGCGCGTCGCGGTACGCGCGATCCATGTAGTCGAGGCTCGGCGCGAGGATGATGCCGGCGGTCAGGTGGTCGCCCGGCCCGGGCAGCGCGGTGAAGTCCGGAAGTTTCGCGAGCGCGACATTCATGCGGAACGTGCCCGAGCCGCAGCGCCAGTTCGCCATGCGTTCGCGGGTCGGCGCGGGTACGGCGGCCGGGTCGAGCAGGCGTTCGTACAGCAGTTTCGGATTGACGTTCGCGACCACGCAGCGTGCGCGCAGGGTCTCGCCGTCGCTGGTGACGACGCCGACCGCGCGGCCGTCCTCGGTGACAACGTGGCGGACGCCGCAGCCGGTGCGAATCTCGGCCCCGGCTGCGCTCGCGGATTTCGCCATCGCCTGCGTGATCGCGCCCATGCCGCCGATCGCGTGGCCCCACGCACCCTTGACGCCATTGACCTCGCCGAACACGTGGTGCAGCAGGACGTACGCCGAACCCGGCGTGTACGGACTCGCGTAGTTGCCGACCACGCCATCGAAGCCGAGCACCGCCTTGATCGGCTCGCTCTCGAAGAAGCGGTCGAGGTACTCCGCAGCGGAAATCGAGAACAGGTCGAGCAGGTCGGTGCGCAATGTCTCATCGAGCGACGCGAGGCGCTTGCCGAGGCGGCCCGCGCGCAGGAGTTCGGGCAACGCCTTCCACCAGCCGCCGTCGGTCACGTTCGGCGGCGGCTCGAGCGCGAGCGCGCGCAGCACGTCGGCGATCGCGTCGAGGCGGCGTTCGTACTCGGCCAGGCGTTCGGCGTCGCGGGCCGAGAACTTCGCGACCTCCTCGCGCGTGCGGCCGCCTCCGGTCAGAAAGTAGCCGCCGTCCGGTAGCGGAAGGAAGTTGTTGAGCTTGCGCTCGACGATGCGCAAGCCGTGCGCCGCGAGATCGAGATCCGCGATCACCTTCGGCTGCAACAGCGACACCGTGTACGCCGCGACCGAGTTGCGAAAACCCGGATGGAACTCCTCGGTCACCGCCGCGCCGCCGACCACGTCGCGACGTTCGAGCACGGTCACCTTCAGGCCCGCCTTTGCGAGATACGCGGCACACACCAGGCCATTGTGGCCACCGCCGACGAGGATCACGTCACGCATGGGTTCGTTCATGCGCCATTATCGTGGGGCGGGTGGGGCGGGGAAAGCATCCGCAACGAAACGCGCTTCGTTGCGCGCACCTCGTGGGAGCGGCGGCCGCCGTGATGCTGTCGGATCCGGTCGGGGACGACATGTTTCCACGAGAATGCCAAATGCGGAACACGTCAATGGCAATCCGCTCACTCGAAACCGTTGGCAAACACCACATCCGTCGCCGAGATCGTCATGCGCGTGACCATGTAATCCGAACCGATCACGAGGTCGAAGTGATCGGTGTCACTGCCGGGGCGCAACACCCCGCGGTTTCCTGCGCCGATCTGGTGGCCGAGATTTCCTGACACCGGATAAGAGGTGCCTTCCGCGTCGGATACATACAGACGCGAGCCACTCGCGACGAGGAAGCGTGGCCCCTGATCATTGTAGATCGGACGAAAGAATGTCGTGTCGGGCGGTACAGGATACGTTCCGGCCACTTCCATTCCGGGGCAACGGTACACGGTGACCATGGAATCCTCATCAAGGGTCGCAAAGCGGCAGCCGGCATGGTCGCCCCATTGCCAGAGGCCCGTGATGCCGGCGTTCGTCTTGATTGACGCAGCAAGAAGATGAGTCTGCAAGTTGAAGACGTAGATCCCGGAGCCGACAGTCAGCAGTGCGTTTGCTGCGCCAGCAAGATCGTGAAATGTGGCGATGCCGGGGGGCGTGTCTCCGTTCAGGGAAGCCGACTCCCACAGGATCGCCCCGTTGCGACCGTCCAGCACCATCAGGCGGACCGACGACGTCGTGATGACGACATCCGGCACACCATCGGAGTTGGCGTCGATAGTTCCCATCGCAACGACCGTTTGGGGAATCGGCCAATCGCCGTATTCCCCCACGCGCCACTGGTCCTCGAGACTGAGAGCATCGACTACTGCGACAACTCCATAACCGTAGGCCTCCGGCCCAGCAATAATAAGTTCCTTTTGTTGATCTGAGTCCATTTGTCTGACCGCGAGTTGCGGTACGTCAATCGAAAATGGGCTGTCGAGAATGTCCAGGCGTTCGCCGACCTTCAGACCGGTGGTCGCATCCAGAATGTGCAAATCGGACCCGGAATAGCCCGAATCGGAGTTGACGCTGAGGTATGCCACTTGGTCCGCACCCGTACCATCGAGGTCGCCGCGGACTAGCGCTGCGAATGGACCAATTTCGTCGATCTGCAGGTAATCGTCGAGTTGCGATTGAATATCCACTGCTCGCAGCAGGTCACCGCCGCTACTGGTCAAGCCGGCGCCGTACACGAGTTCAGCATGTCCGTCAGCGTCGATGTCACCGACCTCGATCGCGGAAACGCCGTGTTCGGGATTGGGAAGGGAGACGATCGCTTGTCCGCTGCGAGGATCCCACACCGACACGCTGCCCCATTGCCCTTCACCGATCGCGATCTGGTCGGGTCCGCCGGGGCTTAACCGCGCGACACTGGCCGCACCGATCTCGAATTGGGCGAATTCGGACACTGGAGAATACGGTTGACTCCGAAAGACTTGAATTCCGGACCAGTGAATGGCGACAGCAAAGCTCGCCACATCCGGATCGACGTCGAAGTGGCCGACCAGGATCTCCCCGGGGAAGCCACTTGGATACAACCATTCGACCGCGTGAGTAACGCCATCGACGATGCGGCCGGGCGTGCCTGCCATGATCAGCTCACCCGCCGCGTCTCCATCGAGTTCG
This sequence comes from uncultured Rhodanobacteraceae bacterium, assembly GCA_964462745.1. Taxonomy (GTDB): domain Bacteria; phylum Pseudomonadota; class Gammaproteobacteria; order Xanthomonadales; family Rhodanobacteraceae; genus Dokdonella_A. Next base: position 28,103 of record CAYWZC010000010.1, on the reverse strand, counting down.
GCCACGCCGATGTCGGAGACCAGGTTGCTGCCCGTCCACTTGATCTCGCCGGTTTCATAATCAAGTACAACAGGATAACCTTGGTAGTAGTCGGTATTGGTCAATGCGACGATGTCAGGCCTGCCGTCGGCATCGACGTCCGCAATGTCGGTCACGCGTCCAATCAAAGGCGCCTCTATCGCGCGCAGAATGCGCACCGGAATATCACCGAGTACGAAGATTCGGCTGTGGGAACCATCATTCACCGCGGTCACGATTCGGTCAGCCTGCCCATCAGGCGGTGCTGCCACCAGCGGGCTGATCGATTGAACTGGGAGCATCGTCATCGAGCGAACGCGAGTGCTGTCGGCTGGATCACCGGACAGCACCGCCAACAATTGCGTCCTGCCAAAGTAATAAGAGTCTCGAGTGAAAGCGGTTACGATTGCCTCCGAATTGCCATCTCCGTCGTAATCGCCGATTGCTATCCCGGCATGACCGGGCCCCAAGAATGCGGGATAGCTTTCCCACTCGGCGGCCGTCGCCGGCATGGCCAGCAAGATGAGCCCTGTCAGCATGCATCTCCGAATGCAATTCATTGCATCGTCTCCTGTCGGGAACCGGTTCCACCCACGTCGGACCTTTTCCTACTCAAAGCCGTTCTTGAATACGACATCAAGTGTCGAGATGGTTACGCGTGTGACCATGTAATCCGAACCAATCACGAGGTCGAAGTGGTCTGCATCGCTTCCGGGACGCAACACACCACGATTTCCTGCGCCAACCTGGTTGCCGAGATCCCCTGACACCGAAAGCGATGTGCCCTCGCCATCGGACACATACAGACGAGAGCCACGTGCGACGAGGAATCGTGGCCCGTTGTCGTTGTAGATCGGGCGAAAGAATGTCGTATCGGGCGGTACGGAATACGTTCCGGCCACTTCCATTCCGGGGCAACGGTACACGGTCAACATGGAATCCTCGTCGAGGATCGCGAAGCGACAGCCGACATGGTCACCCCATTGCCAAAGGCCAGTGATGTCGGCGCTCCTCTTGAACGTCGAAGCAAGCAAGTGGGTTTGCAGGTTGAAGACGTAAATACCCTTTCCTCTGGTCAGCAGTGCGTTCGGTGTGCCAGTCAAATCATGAAACGTGGCAATGCTTGGCGGCGTGTCACCATTCAGGGTCACCGATTCCCACAAGACCGCTCCATTGCGGCCGTCAAGGGCCATCAGTCGGACCGCGTCCGTCGCAAGGACAATGTCCGGTATCCCGTCAACATTGACGTCAATCGTGGATATGGAAGCAACCGGATAGGGAATTGGCCAATTGCCGTAAGGCGCCACTCGCCATTGATCTTCGAGACTGACAGCATCGACTACTGCGACAACCCCGGCGTAGAAATCCGCGCCAGCCACAATGAACTCCAGTTGCGGATCGGAGTCCATTTGTTCGATCGCGATCTGCGGTACGGCGGCGTTTGCCCACGGGTTCGGCAAGATGTTCAGCCGTTCGGCCACTGTGTTACCGCTGGTCGCATCGAGAATACGGAGGTTCGCGCCGGCATAACCCGATTCGGAACCGGTCGTGACGTACGCCACTCGGTCCCCTCCCGATCCGTTGAGATCGCCGCGAACCAGGGCAGAGTACGGACCAAATTCGTCGCTTTGCGCATAGTCTTCCAGCATTGACTGCAGATCAACGACTCGCAGGAGGTCGGCGCCTGTGGAGTCCAAGCCACCGCCATATACGAGCTCCGCGCGTCCATCCGCGTCGATATCGCCTACCGCGATCGCAGAAACACTATACGTATCGTTGGGTACAGCAAGAATGAGCTGCTCCGTGCGGGGGTCCCAAATCGAAATGCTGTCTCCTCGTGCTCCTATGGCGATCTCATCCGGCCCGTTGGCGCTGAGTTGGACTACGCTGGCCGGGCCGCTTGTAAACTCGGCGAACTGAGACACCGGGGAATAAGGCTGGCCACGAAAGATCTGGATTCCCGAATAGCTGGCCACGGCAAAGGTCGGCACATTCGGGTCTGCATTGAACTGACCAACGAGGATCTGACCGGGAAATCCGCTGGGATATGACCACTCCACCGCATGTGTGGCACCATCGATGATCTGGCCGGGTGTACCTGCCAGGATCAATTCACCAGCCGCGTCGCCATCAAGCTGGGCCACGCCGATATCCTCGACCGTCTCCTTTCCGGTCCATTTGGTCGCGCCGGTTTGGTAATCGAGCACTATCGGGCGCCCCGCGCCGACTACATCGGTCAGCGCGACGATGTCGGCTTCTCCATCCCCATCGACATCGGTAACGGCGATTGCGCGTCCTATCAACGGTACTTCAACCGTACGTAGAATGCGTAGCGGAACGTCGCCGAGTACGAGGATCCGCCTGCCGGGGAAATCACCGCTCACAACGGCAACGAGGCGATCTTCCTGACCCTCTTTGGGCGCTGCAATCACCGATCCCATCAACACGCCGTGGAGAACGGTTACCTCGCGAACTCGTACGTCACCCGATGCATTGCCCGACAGCACAGCCAGCAATTGCGTTCCCGAGTAGTACCAATCCACGGTATGACCGGTGACCACCGCTTCCGTCGTGCCATCGCCATCGTAATCGCCAATGGCAATGCCCGCATGACCGGGCCCGAAGAACCCCGGATAACTTTCCCACTCGGCGGCCGTCGCCGGCCCGGCCGAGAACAGGCACAGGGCTGCCAGCAGCCATCCCGGAATGCTGTTCATCTTTTTCCCCCGCGACGCTGGAACGATCACAGGGTGCCGGCGAATGGACCGGCACGCAAGTTTTCATCGCGACAGACGGATGCCGGACAATCGATTCGGGTCGACTGGAACGGGTTACTCAGATTGCCGTCCGACGCATTGCGCGTACGTGGTCCTTAGCGCGGAAACGGTGCGGAAGCGGGCTTGGTCTCCCCACTCTTGGTCTAGTTGACTTCCCCTCGCCGCGGCCCTCTCCCCGACGAGGAGAGGGCGTAACGCGGCATTAGTCCGCTGGCGTCAGGTTGAGGTCGTCGACGAGGATGCGCGGTGCGCTGGGCTGGCCTTCGTACGTCGAGTAAAGCTTCAGCGTGTCGAAGGTTGCGCCCGAAACCGACAGGCTCGACGTGGTCAGATTGTCGCGGCCGCCGAGGTCGGAGATGGTCAGCGAATCGCTCGCGACGACGGTGTCGCCCTCGAGTGCGTCGAGGTGGATCACGATGCGGCCCCAGGGCCCGTTCTCGTAGAACGCGAGGTCGAGGCTCGCGGCGCTCGCAGGCTGGTCGAGATCCATCGTGACGCGCACCAGCGCGCCGACCGAGACGTTCGGGCCTTCCATGAGGAAGGTACCGAAGTTGAGCACGTTCGGCGGGCTGCCGAAATCGGGGAAATCCTTGAACACATAGCCGGCGTCGTCGATGTAGAGCGCCTCGCCGACGTCGGCCGGCGTGAACGTGCTGCCATCCGGGAACACGCCGCCGATGCCGTTGATGTCGCGGTAGGTGATGCCGTTGTACGAGAACGGCGTGCCGACTTCGCTCTCGGCGAGATCGTCGTAGTTGCTGACCGGATCGGTCGGCGGTGCGCTGCCGTCGAACCCGTCCGCGAAGATGGCATCGGTGACCGCCGGAACGAACAGTTCCGCGCTCGCGGTCGGGATGTCGCCGAGCGTGTCGCCGCCGAACGCCCAGCCACCCGCGTACAGGATGCGATGGTCGGGCAAGGTCACGGCCTGCGCCTCGTAGCGCGGCACGGCCATGTCGCCCGCGGTGCTGAACTCGCCGGTCGCGGGATCATAGATTTCCGCGGTGGCTATGGTCGTGCTGCCCGGATTGCCGACCACGGCGGAGCCGCCCGCGACGAGCACGCGGCCGTCCTGCAATGCAGTCGCGGTGGTGTTGTCGCGCGGGAATGCAAGATCGCCGGTGGAGGAGAAAGTGCCGGTTGCGGGATCGAACAGGAGCGCGTTCGGATAATAGTTGGGGAAGCCGCCGCCGAGTCCCGCATCGCTGCCGCCGACCACGAGGACCCTGCCGTCCTCGAGCAGGGCCATCGAATGACCCTCGCGGGGCTCGGGCAGGTCGCCGGTCGGCGAGAAGGTGCCGCTCGACGGATCGTAGATTTCCGCGACCGAAAGCAGTCCCGCCTCGTTGGTGCCACCCGCGATCAGCACCCGGCCGTCGGCGAGGCGGATCGCGGCCTTGGGCGCGGTGCGCACCACGGAGGAATCGCCGGTCGGACTGAACTCGCCGGTTGCGGGATCGTAGATTTCCGCGCTCGACAGCGGTCCGGTCGCGAAATCCATTCCATTCGCGACGAGCACGCGGCCGTCCTCGAGCAGGGTGACGCTCGGCACGTAGCGCCCGGTCGTCATGTCGCCGGTCGCGCTGAACTGTCCGGTCGCGGGATCGTAGATTTCCGCGCTCGCAAGGTCGTTCCCATCCGTGATGTTGCGTCCGCCGAGGACCAGCACGCGGCCATCGGCCAGCGCGACCACGGACGGCCCGTAGCGTGGCTCCACCGGCGCGCCGGTCAGGCTGAACGTGCCGCTGGCCGGATCGTAGATCTCCGCGGTCGTGGAGAACACACCGAAATCCTCGATGCCTCCGACCACGAGAACCGTGCCTGCGCCGGTCAATGCCGCGCCATGGATTGCGCGCGGCGCGGTCATGTCGCCGGTCGCGACGAACGAACCACCGGCCGTCGCCAGCGAAGCGACCAGTACCAGCGCCGCACCCGCGAGACCGCGCAACATTCCGCCAAACCCCTTTCCGATCAATTGCATGGCAAACATTCTCCGAGACAGGGACCCGCCGGGCCCGCGAACTCCCGAGCCTGCGCGGATTGCGGCCGCGGCGCGTGTGCTTTTCGTCAGGCAGACGTTTCGTTTCCGTGAACGCGCCTCGCGCGGATGCCGGGGGCGGCCCGGAAACGGGATCCCGCGAGGTGTCGGAACGCGTCCGAGCCGTTTCCCGAGGATTCCTCTTGACGAGCCGCCTCGCGGAGAGGGGGATCGCGACATCCTGTTCTTCGGCACGCCATGAACAGGGCCGCGGCTCCCGGAGTATCGGTGCAGACCGATTCCCCAGTACCCCGATCCAGTCCGGGGTTGCCCTGGGCAGCGGAGCAAGCTCCGCCCTACGAAAGGTGCCGTGGGCAAGCTTCCGTTACACGATTTCCTGCGCGAAGGGCCGGCGGCGTGGAGCCGAGCTTGCTCGGCTCGATCCCTGGCGAGGGCAAAGGCAACTTGCCGGTCACCTCACTTCGCGGGAGCGATGCCGTACTCGCTTCCGGCGACGGAATCGGCCGGCAGCCAGCGCAGGCCGATCGTGGTCGCGATGCCGACCAGGCACAACGCGGCGACGTAGTGCGCGGGCGCCAGCGGCGCGTCCTTCATCATCAGGGTAACGACCAGCGGGGTCAGCCCGCCGAACACCGCATACGCGACGTTGTACGAGAACGACAGCCCCGAGAAGCGGATCGCGGCGGGGAACACGCGCACCATGACCACCGGGATCACCGCGACCGCGCCGACGCAGAAACCGGCGAGTCCGAAATGCAGGTACGCATTCGCGCCGCCCGCGGCAAGATCCGCGAACATTGCGTAGTTCGCCGCGAACACCGCCGCGCAGCCTAGCGCGAGCGTACGCGCGGCACCGAGGCGATCCGCGAGCGCACCGAACGCGACGCAGCCGATGGTCAGGGCGAGGGTCGCGATGCTGCCCGCGCGCAACGCGTGCGCGGCCGGGATCGCGAACAGGCTTTGCATCAGGCTCGGCGTCATCAGGATCACGACCACGATCGCCGCGGTCAGCAGCCAGGTCAGCAGCATCGACACGATCACCGCGCGGCCATGTCCGGCCAGCACGCGGCGCAGCGGCAGGCCCTCGACCAGCGCGGCGCGCGCACGCAGTTCCTCGAACACCGGGGTTTCGGCGAGCATCCGGCGCAGGAACACCGCGAGGAAACCGAACACGCCGCCGACCAGGAACGGAATGCGCCACGCGAAATCCAGCACTTCGGCCTCGGAATAATGCGAAGTGACCGCGCTCGCGACCAGCGATCCGAGCAGGATGCCGGCGGTCAATCCCGCGGTCAGCACCCCGCATGCGATGCCGGTGCGCCGATGGGAGACATGCTCGGACACGAACACCCACGCACCCGGCACCTCGCCGCCGACCGCCGCGCCCTGCGCGATGCGCAGCACGAGCAGGGCGATCGGCGCTGCGTAGCCGATGCTCGCATAGGTTGGCAAGAGGCCGATCAGCAGGGTCGGAATCGCCATCAGCAGCACGCTGAGCAGGAACATGCGCTTGCGCCCGCTCTTGTCGCCGAAGTGCGCCATGACGATGCCGCCGAGCGGACGTGCAAGATAACCCGCCGCGAACAGGCCGAACGCCTGCAACTGGCGCAGCCACTCCGGCGTGTCGGGCGGGAAGAACAACTGCCCGATCGCCTGGGTGAAGAACACGAAGATGATGAAATCGTAATACTCGAGCGCGCCGCCGAGCGACGCGAGCCCGAGCGTGCGCGCGTCGCGGCGGTTCAGCGAACGGCCGTCGGAAACCACGCCAGCGTTGGAAGTCATGCCGTTCCCCTGGGTCGCATGGCGGCGAACGATAGCGCGTTCGCGATCGTGCGGGAAAGCGGACCGATGCGCTTCGGTGGATCCGTAGGATCCGTGTGGCGTGCGAGGCTGGCAATCAAAAGGCGCCGCTCGCCATCGCGCCCGCAACCGGGCGCTCAATCCGGCGGCATGCCCTCGAAGAAATCGACGACGCCGGTTTCCAGCGAATATTCGGCGCCGACGATCAGCAGGCCGTCGTCGCGGATCAGGCGTTCGATGACCTGCGAGCCGTGACGCAACTGGTTGACGGATGCGCGGATGTTCGCGCGTACCGCATGATGCGACAACGCGGCCGGGTCGTGGCGCAGTTCGGTACCCAGCAAGGTCTCGACCGACGGGCGTACGCGGCCGACGATCGACGGCAGTGCGCGGCTGCGCTCCGCGGGCGGTCGGCTGAGCTCCTCGATGGTCGCCGCGATCGCCCCGCAGCGCGAGTGGCCGAGCACGACGACGAGCCGGCAACCGGAAATCTGCGCCGCGAACTCGACGCTGTCGATCTGCGAGGATGCAACGATGTTGCCCGCGACGCGGATCACGAACAGATCGCCGAGCCCCTGGTCGAACACGATCTCGACCGGCGCGCGCGAATCGGAACAGCCGAGGATCGCGGCGAACGGCGCCTGGCCCTCGCACAGGTCGTTGCGTCGCGCGGCGCTTGCGAGCGTGTCGCGGCTCCAGTCGTTCGCGACGAAGCGACGATTGCCCTCGCGGAGGCGTTCGAGTGCGTCTGTTGCGGAAACCTTGGGCATGTCGATTCCTTGAAGGGACCCGCGCCGGAACCCGCACGGGCGCGGTCGCCGGTGCGAGGTTTGCGGGAACGGATCGGCTGTTGCGGCGGGCCGGGGACCACGGATGCAGCGTGCATCTTGCGCTCGATGCGCCGGCATCGGCAAATCGGATGCGCAGCGCGCCGTTCCGTTCGCTTACAGCAACCGCTCGATATCCGCGCGAATCGCCTCGGGTGTGTCGGTCGGCGCGTAGCGACGCACGACGCGACCGTCGCGGTCGACGAGGAACTTGGTGAAGTTCCACTTGATCGCCTCGCTGCCGAGCACACCGGGCGCGGCGGATTTGAGGAACCGGTACAGCGGGTGGGCGTTCGCGCCGTTGACTTCGATCTTCGCGAACATCGGGAAGGTCACGTCGTAATTCGTCGAGCAGAACGTGCGGATCTCGTCGGCGTCGCCCGGTTCCTGGTGGCCAAACTGGTCGCACGGGAAGCCGAGCACGACGAGGCCGCGTTCGTGGAACTCCCGGTACAGGGCTTCGAGGCCGGTGTACTGGGGCGTGAACCCGCATCGCGAGGCGACGTTCACGATCAACACGAGCTGGCCGCGGTAGTCGGCCAGGGATCGTTCGGCACCGTCGAGGGTGGTTGCGGAGAATTCGTGGAGATCGGTCATGTCGGTTGCCTGTCGTGGCGCGTGGTGCAGAGCATCGCGGCGGAAGCCGGCTCCTGCTGCGGTTCCACAGTGTATGGGAACGGTGCGGGAAAGATGGTGGGATGATCCGGTGCTGGCCGTCGCGCGCATTCGCGGCGACAATGGGGTTCCCCGCGATTGTGCCGCCCGAGGAAGCGCCATGGCCGAAACCCGAGAAATCCGTGTCCCCGACATCGGCGGTTACGACGACGTGCCGGTCATCGAGGTGCTGGTCAAGGCGGGCGACACGGTCGCGAAGGACCAGGGGGTGGCCACGCTGGAATCGGACAAGGCGACGATGGAAGTGCCGTCGGACGTCGCGGGCGTGGTCCGCGAGGTCAAGGTCAAGCTCGACGACAAGGTCTCGGAAGGCACGGTGATCGCGCTGGTCGAGGTGGCGTCCGAAGCGGCTGTTCCTTCCCCTGCGGAGCGGGGGAAGGTGCCGAAGGCGGAAGGGGGAAGCTCTTCGCGTGAGCCGACCGCGGCCGAGCCAAAAGCGCCCCCATCACCCGTCCGGGGAGCTTCCCCCGCAGGCGGGGGAAGCGAAAGCAAGGCTCCGACCCCACAGCCTTCCGGCGGCCGCGTCGTCGAGCCTGCCGAGGCGTTCGACCACGATCACGCAGCCGCGCGCGAGCGCGCGACGCGATCGGTTGCCGAGGCGGCGCGCAATCCGGCCGAGCTGCCCTATGCGAGTCCCGCGATCCGCGTGTTCGCGCGCGAACTCGGCGTCGATCTTGCGCAGGTCACCGGCAGCGGGCGCAAGGGCCGCATCCAGCGCGAGGACGTGCAGAACTTCGTCAAGAATGCGCTGGCCGGCGGCGTGCCTCGCGCGGCGGGCGGCGGGCTCGATCTGCTGCCGTGGCCGAAGGTCGATTTCGCGAAGTTCGGCGAGATCGAGACGCGCGCGTTGTCGAAGATCAAGAAGATTTCCGGCGCGAACCTCGCGCGCAACTGGGCGATGATCCCGCATGTCACCCAGCACGACGATGCCGACATCACCGAGCTCGAAGCGTTGCGCGTCGCGCTCAACAAGGAAAACGAGCGCGCCGCCGCGAAGGGTGGCAACGCGATCAAGCTGACCCTGCTCGCGTTCCTCGTCAAGGCGGTGGTCGCCGCACTGAAGAAGTTCCCGGATTTCAACGCATCGCTCGATGCAAGCGGCGAGAACCTGGTCCTCAAGAAATACTTCCACATCGGTTTCGCCGCGGACACGCCGAACGGCCTGGTCGTGCCGGTGATCCGCGATGCGGACACCAAGGGCGTGCTGGAAATCGCGACCGAGACCGGCGAGCTCGCGAAGAAGGCGCGCGACGGCAAGCTCGGGCCCGCGGAGATGGCCGGCGGTTGCTTCTCGATATCGAGCCTCGGCGGCATCGGCGGCACCGCGTTCACGCCGATCGTCAATGCGCCGGAAGTCGCGATCCTCGGCGTGTCGAAGTCGGCCATGCGACCGGTCTGGGACGGCAAGGCATTCCAGCCGCGCCTGATCTTGCCGCTCAGCCTGAGTTACGACCACCGCGTCATCGACGGTGCCTCGGCCGCGCGCTTCACCGCGTATCTCGCCCAGGTGCTCGCCGACATGCGCCGCGTGCTGCTGTGAGCGGCACCGCGATCACCGACTGAATCGGACCCCGGATTGGCGGATATGGCAAACACGATCGAAATCAAGGTCCCCGACATCGGCGGTTACGACGACGTGCCGGTCATCGAGGTGCTGGTCAAGGCGGGCGACACGGTCGCGAAGGACCAGGGGGTGGCCACGCTGGAATCGGACAAGGCGACGATGGAAGTGCCGTCGGACGTCGCGGGCGTGGTGCGCGAGGTCAAGGTCAAGCTCGACGACAAGGTCTCGGAAGGCACGGTCATCGCGCTGGTCGAGGTGTCCGATGCGGCTCCTTCTCCCTCTCCGAGCGGCGCAGCGGGTGGCGATTCTGCTCCCTCTCCGCTCCGGGGTGAGGGGAAGGCTGCGAGCGCGCCGGAAGCGCCCCCGTCTCCTCCGCGCGGAGCTTCCCCCGCAAACGAGGCAAGCGGAATCAGGGCCGCCGCGGAATCCGGCCGCCAGGCGGACATCGAATGCCAGGTCGTCGTGCTCGGTTCCGGTCCCGGCGGATACACGGCCGCGTTCCGTGCCGCCGACCTCGGCCAGGATACGGTCCTCATCGAGCGCTACCCGACCCTCGGTGGCGTGTGCCTCAACGTCGGCTGCATCCCGTCCAAGGCGCTGCTGCATGCGGGCCGGGTGATCGACGAAGCCGCGCACGCGGCCGACATCGGCATTGCATTCGGCCAACCGAAGATCGACCTCGACAAGCTGCGCAGGAACAAGGACAAGGTCGTCGCGCAACTGACCGGCGGCCTCGCGAGCATGGCGAAGCAGCGCAAGGTCACGGTCGTGCGCGGCACTGGCACGTTCGTTTCGCCACACGAGATCGAGGTCGAGGGCGAGGACGGCAAGAAGCTCGTGCGCTTCGGGCACGCGATCATCGCGGCCGGTTCGCAGTCGTTCAAGCTGCCCGGATTGCCGTGGGACGATCCGCGGCTCATGGATTCGACCGATGCGCTGGAACTCGCCGACATCCCGAAGAAACTGCTCGTGGTCGGCGGCGGCATCATCGGCCTCGAGATGGCCTGCGTGTACGACGCGCTCGGCAGCGAGGTCACGGTCGTCGAGCTTCTCGACCAGCTCATGCCGGGCGCCGATCCGGATCTCGTGCGTCCGCTGCAGCAGCGCCTCGCGAAGCGCTACGCGGGCATCCACCTGAAGACGAAGGTTGCGAAGATCGAGGCAAGGAAGAACGGCCTCGAGGCGACGTTCGAGGGCGACAACGCACCGAAGGCGCAGATCTACGATCGCGTGCTCGTCGCGGTCGGTCGCGCCGCGAACGGCGCGAAGATCGGCGCCGAAGCGGCCGGCGTCGAGGTGACCGAGCGCGGCCTGATCCCGGTCGATCGGCAGATGCGCACCAACGTGCCGCACATCTTCGCGATCGGCGACATCGTCGGCCAGCCGATGCTCGCGCACAAGGCGACCCACGAAGGCAAGGTCGCGGCCGAGGTCGCGGCCGGACACAAGACCGAATTCGTCGCACGCGTGATTCCGTCGGTCGCGTACACCGACCCGGAAATCGCCTGGGTCGGCCTGACCGAAACCGAGGCGAAGAAGCAGGGCGTCGCGTATCGCGTCGGCAAGTTCCCGCATGCCGCGTCCGGCCGTGCGATCGGCATCGGTCGCACCGAAGGCTTCACCAAGCTGCTGTTCGACGAGGCGAGCCACAAGGTCATCGGCGCCGGCATCGTCGCACCGAACGCGGGCGACCTGATTGCCGAGATCGCGCTCGCGATCGAGATGGGTGCGGAAGCCGCCGACATCGCGCTGACCATCCATCCGCACCCGACCCTGAGCGAATCGGTCGGCATGGCGGCCGAGGTGTACGAAGGCACGATCACGGATTTGTACGTGCCGAAACGCAACGCGTAGGGGCGTCTTTTTACCGCCATCCCGGCGAACGCCGGGATGGCCTGCCGGAGAACGCCACGGGGGGTGCCGACTGCGTTCTGTCGCCAATCAGGCGAAAGAGAAGTCGCCGCGATTGACCCGGCAGTCGGATGCATGCAGAATGCATGCATTCCGCAACAGAGCATGTGCCATGCCGATCCTGCAAATCCGTGAACTGCCGGACGATCTGTATCTCGACCTGCGTCGCGAGGCGGCGCGTAGCCACCGCAGCATTGCCCAGCAGGCGGTGGTCGAGCTACGCAAGGCGCAGGCGCTCGATACGAGCGCGCGGCATGCGGCGCTGGAGCGCATTCGTGCGGCAGCGCAACCGCGCAAGGCGCGGGGTCGCCTGCCGGCCCCGGAATCGCTGATTCGCGCCGATCGGACACGCTGATGGCGGCGCTGACGCTCGATGCCTCGGCGGCATTGCGCGTGGTACTGGATGCATCGCGGCAATCCGCAACGCTCGATCTGCTCGCAACCGCGGAAGCCGTCTACGCGCCGACCCTGTTCGTGGTGGAAACCGCGAATGCGCTATGGAAGTACGTGGCCGCGAAGCATATTGCTGCCGACGATGCGTTGCGCCTGCATCGCGACGCGGTCGACCTCGTCGATCGCCATCTCGATGACGCGGAGCTGTTTCCCGAGGCCCTGGTTCTCGCTTCGAACCTCAGACATCGCGTTTACGACGCCCTGTACCTCGTAACCGCGCGGCGCACCGGCAGCGTGTTGTCCACGTTCGACAAGAAACTCACCGTGCTCGCAAAGCGCATCGATATCCCAGTCGCCGAAACCTGACCGATTTCGTCGACCGGGTCAACGAGATTCTCGCCGCGTGATCGTCCGCTCGGCGCAACTCAACCGCCGCGGATCAGCACCGAAGTCGCGTCGATCTGCAGCTCGCGTTCGGCCGGCGCGCCGGCGCCGTCTTCGGCGAGATGCGCGACTTCCTCCGCGGACAGTTGCTTCTCGCTGAGCGTGCCGTACACGATCGCCTCGCCGTTCGCGTCCTTCGGCACGCCGAATGCATGGTCGTGCATGTTGACGCGCGCGATTTCGCCGTCGTCGCCCGCGAGCACGAGCCAGCAACCCATCTTCTGGCAGACCTCGGTGATGCGGCCGCTATAGGCGCCGGGTTTGCCTGCATGTGCCGACGGATTCGCGGATGCGTCGCCGATCGAAACCGGCGTGGGCGGATTCTCCGCGAGTCGCGCGCCGTACACTGCGCCGAGCGCATTGCGTTGCACCGGAATCGCCGCCGCGGGCGTGCGTTCGTGGCCCGTGGCCGGCTCGGCGCCGGGTTCATGGGCGAGTGCCCCGGCGGAAACCAGCAGGCAGAGCAGAAAAGCCATTCGCATGGCGATCTCCGGGTCCGGGAAGGTCAATGACGCCGCGAACGATACCGGATCGACGCGCGCGATGGGTGCTTCCGGGCGCTCGAGGCGGGAGCATCACGGCTGAAGCCGGTTCCTACAGGCGGTTCCTGCGGCTGGCCCGCCCTGTCGAAATTTCCTGCCGTCATTCCCGCGCAGGCGGGAATCCACCGGGACATCTTCGATCGTATGGCGTGGCGAGAGGCGTATGCCAGCCCTACTTGCCGTGCTTTGCGAGCGCCGTGTCCAGCCGGCGCGGATCGAAGCCGTGGAAGCGCTCGCCGTCGATGACGATGAGCGGCGTGCCGACGCCACCCAGCGATTTCCACTCGGCGTGCGCGCTGGACGACTTCTCGATGTCGCGTTCCTCGAACGCGACCCCGCGGTTGTCGAAATAGCTGCGTGCCTTGGCGCAATACCCGCAGGACTGGGTCGCGTACATGACGACCTTGCCGGCGTCGGCGCTGGTCGTCGCGGCGGCAAACGCCGACGGCGCGGTGAAGGCCAGCAAGCCGACGCCGAGCATCGACAACCAGAATGTGCGCTTCAGCATATGATCCTCCTCGATTCGCGCGTCGCCTGCTGCAACGGGTGCGGCTGGGAGCGCGGTCAGGCGGGATTGGTTCCCGGCGTCTGCGCCGATCTGGCGAGTTCGCCCTCATCCGCAGTGGATTTCCGGGCTAGACTTGCGACCGGAACGGTTTCGCGCCCGCACCTCGCGCGGGCCGCCGGTTCGTCGAATACCGCCTAGGGAGGATTGCGCATGCTCGTCCATATCGGTTGGTTCGTGCTGGGAACGGTGCTGCTGGTGCTGGCCAGCGATTCGCTGACCCGCGGCGCGGCGGGCCTGATGTTGCGCGGCGGCGCGGGCGGTTATGGCGTCGGCCTCGCATCGACCGCGCTCGGCGGCCTGGTCCCGGCGCTCGCGGTCATGGTCGCCGCCGCGCTGGCGGATCAGCCGGAGCTTGCGCTCGGTGCGCTGGTCGGCGGCGGCATCGCGCAGCTCGCGCTGGTCCTCGGCATCGCCGCGCTTGCCGCTTCGCTGCATTCGCGCCTGCGCCTGTTCGTGTGGGTCAAGCCGGCCCTGATCGCGGGCATCGTGCTCCTGTGGCTGTTGTGCGCCGATGCGCAGCTTGGCTTGGTCGATGGCGTGGTCCTGATCGTCGCGTACCTGGTCGTCGCGGTGCTGGTCGTGCGCGCGGCGCGTCGCGAGGACGAGGGCGTGCGCAACGAGCTCGCCGAGGCGACCGGCACTTCGATGCTGGTCTGGCGCGATACCACGCGGCTCGTGATCGGCCTCGTGATCCTGCCGTTCGCGGCGCTGTGGATGGTCGAGGGCACGCTCGGACTCGCGCCCGCGCTCGGCGTGTCACCGATCGTCCTGGGCGTGATCCTGCTGGGTCTCGGCACCGCGCTCGCGAGCCTGCCGCACGCGGTGCAGGCGGCGCGCCGCGGCCACGGCGATTTCGCGCTCGGCCATGCGCTCGGCGCGGCACTCGGCAGCGTGTTGCTGCTGATCGGCATCCTCGCGGTGTGGCGCACGCCGGGCGTTGCGCAATCCCTGCAACGCGTGGAGCTGCCCGCGTTGTTCGCCCTCGCCGTTGCGTTGTACCCGATGATGCGCAGCGACAGCGAACTGTCGCGTCGCGAAGGCGGCGTGCTGGTCGCGCTGTATGTCGTGTTCCTGATCGGCGAGGTCTGGTTGACCGCCGGCACGTGAGCGCGATGCGCGCATGACGCGATCCGTCGTATTCGGTGCGAGCGGCGCGATCGGCCGGTTCCTGCTGCCGCGCCTGCTCGCGCGCGGTGACGAGGTATTCGCGGTCAGTCGCGTGCCGCGCGCCGGCGCGCATCCGAATCTGCACTGGCGGAGCGGCGACCTGTGTGCGGATGTCGCCGGCTTGCCGGTTGCCGATGCGATCTTCAGCCTCGGTCCGCTCGATGCGTTCGCGGCATGGCTGGAACGAACCCGGCTCGCCGGCCAGCCGCGTATCGTCGCGATCGGTTCGCGGAGCGTCGTCAGCAAGCGCGATTCGATCGATGCGGCGGAACGTGCGCTCGCGGCGCGCCTTGCACAGGCCGAAGCACGACTGGCCGCCGCGGCGACCGCGCGCGATTGCGCGTGGACGATCCTGCGCCCGACCCTGATCTGGGGCGCCGGACTCGACCGCAACCTGACTTCGATCGCGCGGTTTGCGTCGCGCTGGCACGTGCTTCCGCGCCTCGTCGGCGCGAGCGGGCTGCGACAACCGGTGCACGCGGACGATCTGGCCGGGCTGTGCACCGCCGCGCAGGAGCGGTCCGCGGCGGCGAACCGTGGCTACGACGTGGGTGGCGGCGAGCGCCTGCGGTTCGCGGAAATGCTCGATCGCATTCGCCTCGGCCTGGGTGTGTGGGCCGTTCCATTGCCGTTGCCGGTCGCCGCGCTGCGTGGCGCCGCGTCCCTGGTCCCCGCGTGGCGGGGATTTCGTGCGCCGCTCGCGCGGCTCGACGTGGATCTCGTCGCCGACCACGACGCAGCGGTGGTCGACCTGGGCTGGGCGCCACGCGGCTTCCGGCCGGAAGCCACGAGCTGGCAGCCGCATCCGTTACCATGAACGACGCGTCGATCCGCCGCGCAATTGCATTGCCCGGAGCGCTCCGCCTACCATGCAAACCGTCTCGGGACTCAAGGAGAAGACGACCATGCGTGTTCGCTGGATTCCCTTGGTTGCAGCCTGGGCCGCCCTGACCCTCGCCGCGTGCAGTGGCGGTGGCAACTCCTCGCCGCCCGTCGAAGACACCACACCGCCGCCCGAGGAGGCGTTGACCGCGCAGTTCGACCCGAGCAGCGGCGTCGTGCCGTTCCCGACCGACCTGCTGCTGTCCGGCACCGGCGACCTGACCCTCAATATACCGGTCGCGAATCCCGACGACACCCGCGATCCGCGCGTCGCGATGAACGCGCTCGATGGCTTCGGCACGATCGCGCCGTGGTCGACGACGTTCTCGGTGCCGATCGCGCCGGGGTCCGTCGTCGCGGGCGACAGCGTGCGCATGTTCGAAGTCACCCACAGCGGCCCCGGCGGTGCGGTGACCGGCGTCGTGCGCGAACTTCAATCGCCACAGGAATACGTCGCCGTGATCGCGCCATCCGATGCGAGCGGCCGCACGCTCGCGATCGTGCCGACCGAGCCGCTCGCGCAACTCAGCTCGTACATGGTCGTACTGACCAAGGGCCTGACCAATGCGGCCGGCCGCGAGGCGTTTCCGTCGCAGGTCTATCACCTCGCGCGGCGCACCGACGTATTGTGCATCGACGGGGTTTCGACCGATCCGTCGCTGTCCGATGCGACCGCGTGTGCGCTCGAGCCGCTGCGCCAGCTCGTCAATGCACAGGAAATCGCGGCCTCCGCGGCCGGCGTCGACCGCAGCCGCATCGTGCTGAGCTGGGTCGCGACGACCCAGGCGGTGACGCCGGTCATGCAGGCCGTGAACCAGCGCATCGCGTTGTCGCCGCCGCCGGTCACGCGCCTCGCGCCGACCGGCATGACACTCGGCGATCTCGGCGCGGGCCTGCCGCCGGTCGCGGACATCTACATCGGCACGATCGACCTGCCGTATTACCTTGCCGCGCCGAGCGCGAGCGATCCGACCGCGCCGCTGACCGGCTTCTGGCATGCCGCGCCCGGCGCCTACCAGCCGCCGTTCGACGCGTTCGGCCTCGATCCGACCTCGACCCACGTGACCTATGCGAATCCGTTGCCGGTCGCGACCTCGACCGAAACCGTGCCGTTGCTGCTGACCGTGCCGAACGCGCAATCCGGCCAGGCCCAGCCGGCCGAAGGCTGGCCGGTCGTGATCTTCCAGCACGGCATCACCGGCAACCGCACCAACATGTTCGGCATCGCCGGCACGCTTGCGTCGCAGGGCTTCGCGGTCGTCGCGATCGACATTCCGCTGCACGGCGTCACCGATCCCTCGAGTCCGTTCTACGTCGGCAACACGCCGTTCGCGGCGCTCGGCGCCGAAGAACGCACGTTCGACCTCGATTTCACCGACAACGCGACCGGCGCGGCCGGTCCGGATGGCGTGATCGATCCTTCCGGCAGCCATTTCATCAACCTCACGAGCCTGCTGACCTCGCGCGACAACGTGCGCCAGGGCGTGTCGGACCTGTCCGAGCTGGCCAAGGCGATCCCGGGCCTCGCCCTTGCCGGTGTCGCACTGGACGGATCGCGAGTGCGCTTCGTCGGCCTGTCGCTCGGTGCGATCCTCGGCACCGATTTCCTCGCGGTCAATGCGCAGGGCGTCGATATCGCGGCGCTCAACGTGCCGGGCGGCGGCCTCGCGCGCATGCTCGAAGGATCGCCGGCGTTCGGTCCGCGTATCCGTGCCGGGCTTGCAGACGCGGGCCTGGCGCCGGGTACGCCGGATTACGATGCATTCCTCGCCGCGACCCAGACCGTGATCGACTCGGCCGATCCGCTCAACTTTGCATTCGCGACCGCGGGCAAGCGCATCCTGCTGCAGGAAGTCATCGGCAGCGAAACTTCGCCGCCGGACCAGGTCATCACCAATACCGTGCCGGGCGCGCCGTTGTCGGGCACCGAACCGCTGATCGCGGCGCTCGGCCTCGACAGCATCACCGGCACCGTGCAGGGCGCCGGCGGTATCCGCGGCGTCGTGCGCTTCGTCGCGGGTGCGCACGGTTCCCTGCTCGACCCGGGACCGGCGCCGCTGGTCACCGCCGAGATGCAGGGCGAGGTCGCGAGCTTCCTCGCCAGCCAGGGCAACGCCGTGCTCGTCCAGCATCCCGAGGTCATCGCGCACTGAGGTCTCGAAAGCCGATGTCGGCGAACGCCGTGGTCCGGGTCGGCGGTGCGCCGGCATGAACGAGCAGGCGCTGTTCCGGCTGCTCGACCTCGCGGGGACCTTCGCATTCGCGATCAGCGGCGCGACCGCCGCGAAACGGCGCGGCCTCGACCTGTTCGGCATCCTCGCGGTCGCCTACGTGACGGCTTGCGGCGGCGGCATCGCGCGCGACCTGTGCATCGGCGCGATTCCGCCGGCCGGCCTCGCGGACTGGCGCTACCTCGTCACCGCCGTGGTCGCGGTGCTGCTCACGGTCGCGGCGTATCCGTGGGTCACGCGGCTCGCGATGCCGGTACGCGCGTTCGACGCGCTCGGCCTCGGCCTGTTCGCGGTTTACGGTGCGCACAAGGCGGTTGCGCTGGGCCACAACGCACAGGTCGCGGTCCTCGTCGGCATGCTCACCGCGATCGGTGGCGGCATTGCGCGGGACGTGCTGCTGACGCGCGTCGCCATCGTGCTGCAACGGGAAATCTACGCATCGGCCGCGCTCGGCGCCGCCGCGCTCGCGGTCGTCGGGGATCGACTCGGCTGGTCCATGCTGTGGAGTACGTGGCTGCCGATCGTGCTGTGCACCGGCTTGCGCGTGTTGTCGCTGCGCTACCACTGGAACCTGCCGACCTTCCGGAGCAAGTCGCGCTGAGAGCCGCGCCGGATTTCAGGTTGCGGCTTCCGTAGAGCGCAGCTTGCTGCGCTTGCCCGCGTTGCGGCTTCACGACCCCCTTGTTCCCGGAGAGTTTGCCGGAGATCACCGGCATCGCAATCCCGTGGGGTTGTCCTGGGACTATGTGCCCAGTCGCCGCAGGATTTTGTCCGCGAGCCACGCCGGGCCGACGAGAAGGTAGGCAAGATCGGTGGTGAACGATGGGCGCCGGCCTTCGATCGCGTGACCGACGAACTGGCCGATCCAGGCGAGCACGAACACCGTGGCGGCGAGCCACAGCAGCGCGGTCGGGCCGAGCCAGCGGCGCAGGCCTTCGGTCGCGAGCGCGAGCACGACGAGTACGACGAACATCGCGATACCCATCCGGTGCGACAGTCGCCAGTACCAACTCACCGCGCCGACCATCGCGAGGCCGCACCAGAATCCCGGGCGCCCGAGCGAGGCCGGCACCGGCAACGACCACAACAGCGCGATCGCGGCCCACAGGATCGCGGGTACGCAGATCCAGTGGATCAGGCGATTGGTCGGGTGTCGGTGGTCGGCGGCGTAGTCCGCGAACCAGGACGCGAGGTCACGCATCAGTCGAGCCGGATGTCGGCGAGTCGCGCGAGCGCCTCGGCGTATTTCGCCGCGGTGCCGTCGATGACTTCGCGCGGCAGCGCGGGACCCGGCGCGCGCTTGTCCCAATCGAGGGTTTCGAGGTAGTCGCGCACGAATTGCTTGTCGTAGCTCGGCGGGCTGATGCCGACGCGGTATTCGTCGGCCGGCCAGAAGCGCGAGGAATCCGGGGTTAGCATTTCGTCCATTACGTACAGCGTGCCATCCGCATCGGTGCCGAATTCGAGTTTGGTATCGGCGATCAGGATGCCGCGCGTCGCGGCGTAGGCGGCTGCGTCGCGGTAGATCGCGAGGGTCGCGTCGCGTACCTGTTCGGCGAGATCGGCGCCGATCGTCGCGACGACCGCGTCGAACGAAATGTTCTCGTCGTGCGCGTCGCGCGCGGCCTTGGTCGAGGGCGTGAAGATCGGCTCCGGCAACTGCTCGGCCTGGCGCAATCCGGCTGGCAGGCGGATGCCGCACAGCGAACCGCTGGCCTGGTAATCCTTCCAACCGGAACCGATCAGGTAGCCGCGCGCGATCGCCTCGACCGGCACCGGCGTGAGGCGCCGCGCGACGATGCTGCGGCGCGCGTACAAATCGACGTCGGTGCCGTCCGGTAGCACGTCTGCGACGCGCCGGCCGGTCAGGTGGTTCGGCATCAGTCGCGCGGTGCGCGCGAACCAGAAGTTCGACAGCGTGGTCAGGATCTCGCCCTTGCCCGGAATCGGATCGGGCAGCACCACGTCGAACGCGGACAGCCGATCGCTCGCGACGATCAGCAACTCCGCATCGGACAACGCATACACGTCGCGCACCTTGCCGCGATGGACGAGTTCGAGGTCCGGCAAGGTCGATTGCAGCAAGGTGGTCGGCACGGCGAATCCCGTCGGGACGGTGGGAGGCGCATTGTAGCGGTGTCTCGATGCGGCGTACCCCGCACAGCGAGCGCGCAAGTCCGATTCCCCCTAGAATCGGCAGCCCTTTCGCACCGCGTGATCCGATGCGCCCGCGTTTCCTCTCGTTCCTGTTCCTGGCTGCGCTCGGCGGGACGGTCACCGCATCCCCGCCGCGCCCACCGCAGCTCGGCCTGTGCGCCGCGTGCCACGGCGAGGACGGCATCGCGCGCGCGCCGGGCACGCCGCACCTGGCCGGTCAGGACGAGCAATACCTCGTCGATGCGCTGAAGCAGTACCGGTCGGGCCGGCGCGACGCGGCCGCGATGCGAGCGGTGTCGGGTGCGCTGTCCGAGGCCGACATCGCGGCGTTCGCGCGCTGGTATGCGGCGCAGGTTCCGCGGGGAGGCGCGACCCGATGAGTTTCATGGGCAAGCTGGTCGGTGCGATCCTCGGCTGGATCCTGTTCCGCAATCCGTTCGGCATCGTGGTCGGCGCGCTGGCCGGGCACTTCTTCTACGACGCGCGCGTGGCGCGCCTGCGCCAGACCGCGCACGACAGCGACTTCATCGGCCCGCTGTTCGCGTTCGCGGGCGCGTTGTCGAAATCCGACGGGCGCGTGTCCGAGCAGGAAATCGCGGCGACCGAATCGCTGATCGGGCGACTGCGTCTCGACGCCGCGTCACGCAAGCGCGCGATCGAGCAATTCGGCGCGGGCAAGAACGGCGAGTTCCCGGCCGATCGCGCGATCGCCGAACTGCGCGCATGGTGCGGCGGGCGCCGCGACCGCGGATTCGTGCTGCTGGATCTCCTGCTCGACCTCATCCACGCCGAGGGTCCGCTCGCGGCGGGCAAGGCCGACTTGCTGGGTCGGCTGACCGCCGCGCTCGGCGTGAGCGCGATGGAATTCGCCGCGCTGTCGGCGATGCGCGGTTATGGCGTGCATGCGCAACGACCGGGCCAGGGACCGCGCTCGGCGCGTGCGCCGCGGTCGCCCGGCCAGCCCGATCCGTACGCGGTGCTCGGCGTCGAGCGCGGCGCGAGCGACCGCGACATCAAGCATGCCTATCGTCGCCTCATGAGCCAGCACCATCCGGACAAGCTCGGCGACGTGCCCGAAGAGATCAAGCACCGCGCCGAAGCCCGCGCCCGCGAGATCAACGCGGCGTATGACCGGATCCAGGCGGAGCGCGGGCGCTGAGAGGCGGGGAGCGGATGAGCGGTGAGCGGTGAGCGGTGAGCGGGATTGGCGCCGCGGGCATCATATGGCCCTCAGCCCTCAGCCCTCAGCCCTTGCCCTTGCCCTTGCCCTCAGCCCTCAGCCCTTGCCCTCAGCCCTCAGCCCTTGCCCTGCGCTACCATGCAAACCTGCCCGCCACCGGTACGCTGAAGCATGCCCCGCCAATCCCCCGTCATCGCCGCCTCGATCCTGTCCGCCGACTTCGCGCGGCTCGGCGCCGAGGTGGACGACGTGCTCGCGGCCGGCGCGGACTGGGTCCATTTCGACGTCATGGACAACCATTACGTGCCCAACCTCACGATCGGGCCGGTCGTGTGCGAGGCGTTGCGCAAGCACGGCGTGAGCGCGCCGATCGACGTGCATCTCATGGTCGAACCGGTCGATCGCATCATTCCGGATTTCGCCGCGGCCGGTGCGACGCGGATCAGCTTCCATCCCGAAGCGACCCGCCACATCGACCGCAGCCTGCAACTGATTCGCGACAGCGGTTGCCAAAGCGGCCTCGTGTTCAATCCGGCCACGCCGCTCGATCATCTCGAGTACGTGCTCGACAAGGTCGACCTCGTCCTCATCATGTCGGTCAACCCGGGATTCGGCGGCCAGGCCTTCATTCCGAGCGCGCTCGACAAGTTGCGTCGTGCGCGCGACATTATCGATCGCTCGGGCCGCGACATCCGCCTCGAGGTGGATGGCGGGGTGAAATCGGCCAACATCGGGGAGATCGCACGCGCGGGCGCCGATACCTTCGTCGCGGGTTCGGCGATCTTCGGCGCGGCCGACTACCGGGCCGAAATCAAGTCGATGCGCAACGCGATCGGCTGAAGCGCGTGCCGCCCCGCTGTGGGTTGTGATTCCCCGAGCCGGCCATACGTAGCACGTTCGGCGTCGATTCGCCGGATTGTGCGGTGCGACATCCACGGGACGGACCCCTGTCTTTTGTCCGATGTCAGGGCCATGGATTTCCGCTATCGTGAATCGACGCGTCGCTGCTGCGATCGCTTCCCCGGTTGTGCGATCCATGATTTGTCCGTAATATTGGACTGACGAGTTCAAATATAGCGAACCTTTCCTTATGCGACGGCCTGCCGATCTTGTGCGTTGCCGCAAATCCACTGCCGGTGCGAGACGGAGATTTGGCGCGTTGCGCCTTCTCGCGTTCGCCGCGATGACCGCGACGCTCGGCGCCTGCGCGGTCGGGCCGCAGTTCGAGAAGCCCGCGCCTCCCGAGGTCGAGGGCTGGCGCGGCGACGCGCTGCCTGCCGCGACGGTTTCGAGCAATGCACCGACCGGTGACGCGCAACGCTTCCTCGAAGGCGAGGAAGTCGCGGCCGACTGGTGGACCGCGTTCGACAATGCAGAACTCGATCGGCGCATCGAGGCCGCGCTCGCGCACAGCCCGAGCATCGCGTCCGCGCAGGCCGCGTTGCGCGAGGCACAGGAGAATGTCGCGGCCGCGCGCGGTCCGCTGTGGCCCGGCGTCGATGCCAAGGCCGGCGCCAACCGGCAGAAGAACAGCGCGGCGAGTCTCGGCGGCGCGCAGGTCGGCAGTTCCACGTTCACCCTGTACAACGCATCGGTCGATGTCGGCTACACGCTCGACCTGTTCGGCGCGAACCGCCGTGGCGTCGAGGCGCAGGCCGCGCTCGCGGATTTCCAGTATTTCCAGTTGCAGGGCACCTACCTCGCGTTGACCGCGAACGTCGCGACCGCAAGTTTCCGCGAGGCCGCGCTGCAAGAGCAGATCGCCGCGAACGAGGAAGTCATTTCGCTGCTCGGCGAACAGCTCGACCTGATCGAGACCCAGCACGACATCGGCGTGGTGTCGATGGCCGACGTGCTGGTCGCGCGTTCGGAAATCGCGACCGCGCGCGCGCAATTGCCGGCCCTGCGCCAGGCGCTCGACCAGACACGCAACCAGCTCGCGGTCTACATGGGACGGTTCCCGTCGCAAGCCGGGCTCGGTGAAATCGACCTCGACGCGCTGACCCTGCCGCGCGACATCCCGCTCAGCCTGCCGTCGCAGTTGACCCGCCAGCGTCCCGACGTGCTCGCCGCGGAAGCACAGTTGCATCGCGCGACGGCCGCGGTCGGCATTGCGACCGCGAACCTGTTCCCGCAGATCACCCTGTCCGCTTCGTACGGCTCGCAGGCACTCGAAGGTTCGGATCTGTTCTCGAGCGGCACCACGGCGTGGGGTATCGGCCTCAATCTCTTGCAGCCGCTGTTCCGCGGCGGTGAGTTGCGCGCACGCAAGCGCGCCGCCGAAGCCGGTCTCGATCGGATCGCGGCGGATTACCGCGAAACCGTGCTGACCGCGTTCCAGGACGTCGCCGACAGCCTGCGCGCACTGGAACTCGACGCCGAAGCGCTCGCCGCGCAGGCCGACGCCGAGCAGGCCGCGCAGCGCAGCCTGGAACTGGTGCGCGTACAGTATCGCGACGGCGCCGCGAATTACCTGCAGGTACTCGATGCGACACGCCAGTACCAGCAGGCGCGCATCGGGCTCGCCCAGGCGCGCGGTGCGCGGCTGACCGACACGGCCGCGCTGTTCGTGGCCCTCGGAGGCGGCTGGTCGGCCGAATCCGACTTCGAATCCCCGACCACCCTGCAACCCGAACCCATCGGCGTCGAAGCTGCATCGCCGCCGCTGCCACCCGATCCGGAAGACTGACCCGGCCCCGGCGACTTTCGTCGTCGAACCCAACGTCGCCGCATTCGCAGCCGGGATGCCAGCCGGTGCGGTGAACAGACAACCAGACAGGAGAGACGCGCATGCCCTCGCGCGCCGAATATCGAACCCGTTCCGCCCCGCGCAAACCGAGCCTGACCAAGCGCATGATCATCATGCTGGTCCTGGTCGGCCTGCTGCTGTTCCTGCTGATCGGCTGGAATGTCATGGGCCAGATCATGATGAAGAAGGCGATGTCGAGCATGACCGCGCCGCCGCAGACGGTGACTTCGACCAAGGTCGAGTTCAGCGAATGGCGGCCGGCGCAGGATGCGATCGGCACCCTGCGCGCGGTACGCGGCGCCGATCTCGCGTTCGACGTGCCCGGTCTCGTTACGCGCGTGGAAATCGAATCCGGCCAGGAGGTCGACAAGGGCGACCTGCTGATCGAACTCTCCGCGGATGACGACCGTGCCGAAGTGCGCCGTCTCGAAGCCGACGCCGCGCTCGCCAAGGTCACCTTCGATCGTGCCAAGCGCCAGCTCGATGCGAACGCGATCAGCAAGGCCGATTTCGACCGCGCCGCCGCCGATCTCGAGGCGCGCCAGGCGGCCGTCGCGAAACAGAAGGCGGTGGTCGCGAAGAAGCAGTTGCGCGCGCCGTTCGATGGCCGCGCCGGCATCGTCACGGTCAGCCCCGGCGCGTATCTCAGCCCGGGAACGACGGTGGTGACCTTGCAGCAGCTCGATCCGGTGTATGCGGATTTCTTCGTGCCGCAAGGCCAGCTCGGCAAGCTGGAAGTCGGCCAGAAGGTGACCCTCGGGCTCGATGCGTTCCCGGAACAGGAATTCCTCGGTGAACTCAGCGCGATCGATCCGAAGGTCGACCAGGGCACGCGCAACGTGCGGGTCGAGGCGAAGGTGCCGAATCCCGATCGCCTGCTGGTACCCGGCATGTTCGCGAACGTCAGCGTCGAACTCGGCGAGCACCAGCGCTACCTGACCGTGCCGCAGACCGCGGTGACGTTCAACCCGTACGGCGAGACCGTGTTCACCGTGGTGCCGTCGAAGGGCAAGGACGACAAGGGCAAGGCGAAGTTGCCGACCGCGCAGCAGGTGTTCGTCACCACCGGTCCGCGCCGCGGCGACCAGGTCGCGATCCTGACCGGCATCGAGGAAGGCACCGAAATCGTGACCAGCGGCCAGCTCAAGCTGAAGAACGGCACGCCGCTGATCATCGACAACAAGCAGGCGCCCCCGAACGACGCGCACCCGACGCCGCAGGAAAAATGACGGGTCACGCCCTCCGCACCGGCCGCGCGATGATCGCGCGCGCCGGACGCCAGTGAACGCAGCGAGCATCGCATGAAATTCACCGACCTGTTCATCAACAAGCCCGTGTTGGCGATCGTCGTCAGCCTGCTGATCCTCGTGCTCGGCCTGCGCTCGGTGAGCGACCTCACCGTGCGCCAGTATCCGAAGACCGAGAACGCGGTGGTCACGGTCAGCACCTCGTACTACGGCGCCGACGCCGAGACCGTGGCCGGCTTCATCACCCAGCCACTGGAAGCGGCGATCGCGCAGGCGCAGGGCATCGATTACCTGTCCTCGCAGAGCCTGACCGGCGTGTCGATCATCACTGCGACGTTGCAGCTCAACTACGACTCCAACCGCGCGCTGACCGAGATCCAGACCCAGATCAGCGCAGTCACCAACCAGTTGCCGCCGCAGGCGCAGCAGCCCGTGATCAGCGTGCAGATCGGCCAGCAGACGGCGTCGATGTACATGGGCTTCTACAGCGAAACGCTGCCGACCAATAACATCACCGACTACCTCGTGCGCGTGGTCAAGCCGAACCTCGACTCGATCGACGGCGTGCAGACCGCCGAAATCCTCGGTGCGCGTCAGTTCGCCCTGCGCGCATGGCTCGATCCGGCGCGCATGGCCGCGCATGGCGTGACCGCGGCCGACGTGTATGCGGCACTGTCGGCCAACAACTACCTCGCCGCGGTCGGCTCGACCAAGGGCCAGGCGGTGACGGTCGGCTTGACCGCCGCGACCGACCTGCACACGGTCGCCGAGTTCCGCCAGCTGGTGGTCAAGGGCAAGGGCGATTCGCTGGTTCGCCTCGAGGATGTCGCGAACGTCGTGCTCGGCGCCGAGGATTACAATTCATCCGTCGCGTTCGATGGCAAGCAATCGGTGTTCATCGGCATCGAAGTCTCTCCCGACGCGAACATCCTCGATGTCGCCGAGCGCGTGCGCAATGCGTTCCCGGACATCCAGGCGCAGTTGCCTACCGGCCTGACCGGCAACATCGCGTTCGACGCGACCGACTTCATCAACACCTCGATCGAGGAGGTCGTCAAGACCCTGCTCGAGGCGCTCGCGATCGTGACCCTCGTGATCTTCCTGTTCATGGGCAGCTTCCGCGCGGTCATCATCCCGCTGATCGCGATGCCATTGTCGCTGATCGGCGCGTTCTTCGTGATGCTGATGCTCGGCTACACGATCAACCTCATCACCCTGCTCGCGCTGGTGCTTTCGATCGGCCTCGTCGTCGACGATGCGATCATCGTGGTCGAGAACGTCGATCGGCACATCAAGGAGGAGGGACGCTCGCCGTTCCAGGCCGCCCTGCTCGCCGCACGCGAACTGGCCGGGCCGATCGTCGCGATGACCATCGTGCTGATCGCGGTGTTCGTGCCGATCGGCTTCCAGGGCGGCCTGACCGGCGCATTGTTCACCGAGTTCGCGTTCACCCTGGCCGGCGCGGTCACGGTATCGGCGATCATCGCGCTCGCGTTGTCGCCGATGATGTGTTCGAAGTTCCTCAAGGGCGAGCACGGCGGCAACCGTTTCGTCGATTACATCGACGGGCGCTTCGACTGGTTGCATGCGGGCTACCAGAGGCGCCTGCATGGCACGCTCGAAACGCATCTCGTCCCGATCGTCATGGCCGTGCTGCTGCTCGCGGGGGCCGTGTACCTGTTCAGCGCGTCCAAGACCGAACTCGCGCCGCAGGAGGACCAGGGCATCGTCCTCGGCATGGCGACCGCCGCGCCGAATGCTTCGCCGGCGATGATCGCGCATTACATGGACCAGATGCACGATATCGCGAAAACCGTTCCGGAGGTCGACCAGACCTTCCAGTTCACCGGCTTTTCCGGGCCCAACTCGCTGTTCACCGGCGCCAAGCTCGTGGACTGGGGCGAGCGCGACCAGAACGCGAACGAGATCCAGAAGACGCTCCAGCAGAAATGGTCGCAAATGGCCGGCACCAACACGGCCGCGTTCCAGTTCCCCTCGCTGCCGGGCGCGAGCGGCATGCCGGTCGAGGTCGTGATGTCGACGACGGAACCGTTCGAGAACCTTTACGAGGTCGCGCAGGCGGTGCTTGCGAAGGTCCAGGCGAGCGGCATGTTCTTCTTCGCCGACATGAACCTCAAGGTCGACAAGCCGCAGGCGACGGTCAAGGTCGACCGCGACAAGATCGCCGCGCTCGGCCTGACCCAGCAGGACGTCGGTTCGTCGCTGAGCGCGGCGCTCGGCGGCGGCTACGTCAATTACTTCTCGATCGCCGGGCGTTCGTACCGGGTGATCCCGCAGGTGTTGCAGGTCGATCGACTGAATCCGGACCAGGTGCTCGACTACTACATCCAGACGCCGGAAGGCGATGTCGTGCAGGCGTCCACCGTCGCGTCGATCGAGCACGAGGTCGTGCCGCAGGCGCTGACCCGCTTCCAGCAGCTCAACTCGGTGACGATTTCCGGCATTCCGTCAGTCTCGCAAGGCGAGGCGATCGCGTTCGTGCGCGACACCATCCGCGAGCTCGCGCCGGCCGGCTACCAGGTCGATTATTCCGGCCAGGCACGCCAGTTCATGACCGAGACCGGCGGTTTCGCGCTGACCCTGCTGTTCGCGGTCATCATCGTGTATCTCGCGCTCGCCGCGCAGTTCAACAGCCTGCGCGATCCGATCGTGATCCTCGTGTCGGTGCCGACCGCGCTGTTCGGCGCGCTCGTGTTCATCAACCTGTTGCCGGGTTTCGTCGGCATGGGCGCGATCTCCTCGAGCTGGGCGACCTCGCTCAACATCTACACCCAGGTCGGACTGGTGACGCTCATGGGCCTGATCTCCAAGCACGGCATCCTGATCGTCGAGTTCGCGAACGAGTTGCAGCGCTCCGGCAAGTCCAAGCGCGAGGCGATCGAAATGGCCGCGGCGACGCGGTTGCGGCCGATCCTCATGACCACCGCGGCGATGGTGCTCGGCGTGAT
>CAYWZC010000009.1:41655-45384 GCA_964462745.1 uncultured Rhodanobacteraceae bacterium | reverse complement strand
GCTCGCGACCATCATCCGCTTCGGGGGGACGACATGATCGACACGACGACGCAATGCCCGGCGCCACGCGCGCCGCATGGGGCCGGCGACGAGATCCGCTTTTCGCGCGTTGGACGCGGCTGGCGCCGCACAGCCACCGCCTTCGCGCGCGCCTTGCTGCTCATCCTGCTCGCGAGTGCAAGTGCAGGCAACGTGCCCGCGGCATCCGCTGCGGGCGCGGCGGCCCTGCCGATCGATCCCGATGGCAGTCCCGTTCCGATCGTGTTCGAGAGTCGCGCGCCGAGTAATGCGAGTGGCAGCGGTCTCGAGATTTCCTCGGATTTCGTGCACGCGCATACGTTCCGCGTGACCGAGCCGACCCACGTTACCGAAATCGGCGCGTACATCCAGTCCTATCAGCCGGCATGGGTGTACGCGGCCCTGTACCGGCTCGACACGCCGGATTCCTGGCCGGACGTGGCGAACGAATCCAACCTGCTCGGCACCACGCAATTGCTGGCCGGCATCCCCGCCGGTCCGCCGCTCACGGTCGGCGGTTACCTGTCGCTGACCCTGCAACCGGGCTGGTACGCGATCGGCGTCGGCACCGGACGTCACGGCGCGACCGCCCCCGACGGCGTCGCGTCGCTGATCAACACCGGCACGCCGACGACGCCGAACTCGCGCGGCCCGTACTCGATCGACGCGAGCACCAACGGCGTCTCCCTGCAAAGCGAGACGCTGCGCTTCTACGTGCGCGGCGAAACCCTGACCACGCCACCACCCTCGTCCACCGAGTTCCTCATGGAATCCGCACGACCGTGGGCGTGGTGGGATTTCAGCTCGCACATCATCACCGACCAGGTGCATTTCGGCACGCGCTTCGAAGTCGAGAAGACCGCGCGCGTCGATCGCGTCAGCGTGTGGATGGAACACGGCAACGGCCAGGTGTTCGCCGCGATCGTGCGCCTGCCGTCGGCCGACGCCGTGCCGTTGCCCTATGACCATCCGGATTTCGCGGACAGCCTGGTCGGCACCACCCTGATCGACATCGGCGATCCCGCGCGCGATTACGCGGGCGACTTCGGCGGGCTCGAACTCGAGCCGGGACATTACGCGCTGCTGTTCGGCAGCGGGCGCTTCGGCGCTGCGGGCGGCGGCGACATCATGCGCGTATCCAACGGGATCGTGATTCCCGGGCCGCTCGCATGGGCCGGCTCGTTCTGGGGCGTGCTGGACGACGTGCCCGTGTACCGCATGTCGCTGTCCGGCATCGTGCCGGAACTCTCGATCACGCCGGACCCGATCGATTTCGGCACCACTCCGGCCGGAGTGGTCGTGGAACGAATGGCGACGATCACCAACACCGGCGAAGACGACCTGCACCTTACCGGGATCGGCATCATCAATATCGGCGTCGGCGCGTTCTCACTCGGTGACAGCAGCTCGAACTGCTTCTCGTCGATCGCGCCCGGCGAACAGTGCAACTTCAGCGTGCTGTTCAACACGTCCCTGGTCGGCACGTTCACGTCGGGCGTACGCGTCACCAGCGACGGCGTGCCGAGTCCGTACGACATCCCGCTGGTCGGTACCACGGTGCCCGCGCGCACGGTGGCGCCGAGTGCGGGCCCGGGCGGCAGCATCGATCCATCGACGCCGCAGATCGTCGGTGACAGTTTCACCACGAGCTTCGTCCTGACCGCGAATGCGCATCATCACATCGAGAGTGTCGGCGGCACCTGTGGCGGCAGCCTGGATGGAAATGTGTACACGACTGCGCCAGTCACTGCGGATTGCACGGTTGTCGCGAACTTCGCGATCGACACGTTCACGGTTACACCGAGCGCGGGCGAACACGGGTCGATCGACCCCGCGACGCCACAGACGATCGAGTACGGCGCGAGCGCGAGCTTCACTCTGACGCCGGAAACCGGCTACCACATTGACGGCGTCGGTGGCACGTGCGGCGGCAATCTCGCGGGCAACGTGTACACGACCGTGCCGGTCACTGCGGATTGCAGCGTCGTCGCAACTTTCGCGATCGACACATTCACCGTGACGCCGAGCGCGGGCGAGCACGGGTCGATCGACCCCGCCACGCCACAGACGATCGAATATGGCGCGAGCGCGAGCTTCACGCTGACACCGGAAGCCGGCCATCACATCGACGGCGTCGGTGGCACGTGCGGCGGCAGCCTGGACGGAAATGTGTACACGACTGCGCCAGTCACTGCGGATTGCACGGTTGTCGCGAACTTCGCGATCGACACGTTCACGGTTACACCGAGCGCGGGCGAACACGGCAGCATCGCGCCCGCGACGCCGCAGACGATCGAGTACGGCGCGAGTGCGAGTTTCACGCTGACCCCGGAAACCGGTTACCACATCGACGGCGTCGGTGGCACGTGCGGCGGCAACCTGGCCGGAAATGTCTACACGACCGCGCCGGTCACTGCCGATTGCAACGTCATCGCGACTTTCGCGATCGACACGTTCACCGTGACACCGAGCGCCGGCGAACACGGCAGCATCGCGCCCGCGATGCCGCAGACCGTGGAGTACGACGCGACGACGAGCTTCACCCTCACGCCGGATGCCGGTTATCACGTCGATGCGGTCAACGGCAGCTGTGGCGGAACCCTTGCCGGCGACATCTACACGACCGCGCCGATCACTGCCGATTGCAGCGTCGTCGCAAGCTTCGCGATCGACCCGGCCGACACGATCGTCGTGGTCAGCGGCTCCGCGCAGTCGGCGACAGTGACCGCGACGTTCGACGAACCGCTCGTCGTGCGCGCGACCAACGCGGACGGCATCGGCGTTCCGGACGTGACCGTGAGCTTCAGCGCGCCCGCAACCGGCGCGAGCGCGAGCGTGCCGGCCAGCATCGTCACGGATGCTTCCGGCGAAGCGTCGGTCGTCGCGCAGGCGAACGAGATCGCGGGCACGTACACGATCACCGCGAGCATCGACGGTGCCGCAGCACCCGCCGCGTTCGAGCTGACCAATCTCGCGGGCGCCGCGGACCGGATCGTCGTGCTGGAGGGCAGCAACCAGGCGACGAGGGTCGGCACGGCCTTCCCGGTCGGCCTCGTCGCGCTGGTCACGGACCCGTACGACAATCCGGTCGCGGACAACCAGGTCACGTTCTCCGCACCCGACGACGGCGCAAGCGCGAACCTGTCCGCCAGCGTAGTGACGACCGACGACCAGGGCCGCGCGATGGTGACCGCGACCGCGAACGATGTCGTCGGCAGTTACTTCGTCGATGCGACCGTGGACGGCGTCGATCCGGTCGCGAGCTTCGCGCTGGAGAACCTCGTGCCGGATCTCGTGTTCGGTATCGACATCGACGACGGCCGCGAACATGCGACGTACGGCGAGGAACTCGAGTATGTCGTCACGATCGGCAATGCGGGCAGCGATGCCGCGACCGGCGTCGGCGTGCTCGCCGAACTGCCCGAACAACTGGATGCGGCGCTCGCGGTGTGGGCGTGCCTCGATGAAGGCAGCGGCTGCACGCTCGAGGGCACCGGCGACCTGGCCGACGGCGGCCTCGTGGTGCCGGCATCCGGTTCCGTCCGTTATCTGATCCGCGTTCCGGTGCACGGCGACGCGCAAGGCGGGGACATCCTCGTCAGCGCAACCGCGATCGCCGACCACGCGGGTCCGGTCGACGACGCGGACCTCGACCAGCTCGTCCTGTTCCGCGACGGTTTCGATGTCGTCGCCGACCGCGACGAATGATGC
>CAYWZC010000009.1:35194-41555 GCA_964462745.1 uncultured Rhodanobacteraceae bacterium | reverse complement strand
ATGACGCAATCCGGCACGAACAGCGCAAGCGGTCCCCGCAACAGCACCGGAAACACGCGCCCCACCCCGCCTTCCACGCCAGCGGTTATCCTGCCGCCAACGCGAGGCGAAAAGGACACCGCGCATGTCGGTCGAAATGGGTTCCGGCGAACTCGTCAAGCTGGTCGCGCTGCTCGGCGCGGCGGTGGTCATGGTGCCGATCTTCCGTCGCATCGGGCTCGGTTCGGTGCTCGGCTACTTCGCGGCCGGTCTCCTGATCGGGCCGTTCGGATTCGGCTGGTTCTCCGATCCGCAGTCGATCCTGCATGTCGCCGAACTCGGCGTGGTCATGTTCTTGTTCGTGATCGGCCTGGAGATGCGGCCATCGCATCTATGGGGCCTGCGTCGCGAGATCTTCGGCCTCGGCAGCCTGCAGATCCTGACCTGCGCGGCGGCGCTGACCTGCGTGGCGCGCGGGTTCGGCTGGCCGTGGCCGGTCGCCTTCGTGGCCGCATCCGGATTCGTGATGACCTCGACCGCGATCGTGATGCAACTGCTCGGCGAGCGTGGCGACATCGCGCTGCCGCGCGGCCAGAAGATCGTCTCGGTCTTGTTGTTCGAGGACCTGCTGATCGTTCCCCTGCTCGCCCTGGTCGCCTTCCTGTCGCCGGGCGCGAACGCGGATGCCGCATCGCGCTGGACCAGCATCGGCATCGGCGTCGCCTCGCTCGTCGCCCTGGTCGCCGCGGGCCTGTACCTGCTGAATCCGCTGTTCCGCGTACTGGCCGCGGCGCGCGCGCGCGAGGTCATGACCGCGGCCGCGCTGCTGGTCGTGCTCGGCGCCGCGCTGCTCATGCAACTCGGCGGCCTGTCGATGGCGATGGGCGCGTTCCTCGCCGGCGTGCTGTTGTCCGAATCGACGTTCCGCCACCAGATCGAGGCCGACATCGAACCGTTCCGCGGCATCCTGCTCGGCCTGTTCTTCCTCAGCGTCGGCATGGCCCTGGATCTCGACGTGGTCGCGCGCAACGCGGCGCTGATCGCGGCGGGCGTGGTCGCGTTCATGCTGGTCAAGGCGACCGGCATCTACGTCGTGGCCCGCTTGCTGCGCAGCAACCATCGCGAGGCGCTGGATCGCGCGATGCTCATGGCCCAGGGCGGCGAGTTCGCGTTCGTGCTGTTTGCCGCGGCCGCGGCCGGCGGTGTCATCGACGCGCGCGTGAACGCGAACCTGACCGCGATCGTGGTGCTGTCGATGGCGCTCACGCCGCTGGTCACGATCGTCGTGCGCAGGTTCCTGCCCGCCGCCCGACCGTCGATGGACGGCGTGGAGGAAGCGGTCGACCGCACCGGCAGCGTGCTGATCATCGGCTTCGGCCGCTTCGGCCAGGTCATGAGCCAGTCGCTGCTCGCGCGCGATGTCGACGTGACCATCATCGACACCGACATCGAGATGATCCAGAGCGCGGCCGAGTTCGGTTTCAAGGTCTATTACGGCGACGGCACGCGGCTCGACGTGCTGCGCGCCTCGGGCGCACACGTGGCGCGCGCGATCGCGGTATGCGTGGACGACCGCCATGCCGCCGATCGCATCGTGGAACTCGCGAAGTCCGAATTCCGCCAGGCGAAACTGCTGGTGCGCTCGTTCGATCGCGAGCACTCGCAGCGGCTGGTCAAGGCCGGGGTCGACTATCAGGTTCGCGAGACGTTCGAATCCGCGGTGCTGTTCGGCGAGATGGCGCTGCGCGAACTGGACGTGGACGCGGAAGTCGCGGCGCGCATCGCGGCCGAGGTACGGCGCATCGACGCCGAACGCTTCGATCTCGAAGTCGCGGCCGGCGACGTGCGCGCAGGCCGCGACCTGCTGCGCGGCAATGCGCCGAAGCCGACCCCGTTCACCCCACCGAAGCGCGCGGGCCGGCCGCTCAACGAGCCGCCCACGACCACAGCGGAGACGACTCCGGAACCAACGCCGTCGTCGGACACCTAGACGGGCGACGGTGGCCCGATACGGCCGCGTCGTGCTCGACGGCGCGATGAAAGTTCTCCGTTGCGCGAAATCCCGCCCGGCATTCATCGCGTATTTGGTTTCGGCCCGATTTCCGCGGTTCGGTTGCCGTTCGGTTCATCCTCGAAGGGCGATGCTCGCCAATCCCCACGACAGAAGGACGCACCATGAATCGCCTCATTCCCCTGATCGCCGGCATGCTCGTCGCCCCGTTCGCGCTCGCGGGCCACGGCCACGATTCCGGCAAGAAATTCGACAAGATGGATACCAACCAGGACGGTCGGATCTCGGCTGCCGAACACGCGGCCGGCGCCAGTGGCATGTTCGCGAAGATGGATCTCAACAAGGATGGTTCGACGGACGCGGCCGAAATGGTCGCGGCGCACGAGCAGATGCGCAAGGACAAGGAAATGGAGCGTGCATCGGCCAAGGTCGAGAAGCTCGATGCGAACGGCGACGGCAACGTATCCAGCGCCGAGTTCGGCGGCGCCGCGCAGGCGAAGTTCGCGGGCGCCGACGCGAACGGAGACGGCAACCTCGACAAGGAGGAAATGCGAGCCGCGCACAAGGCCGCGCGCAGCGACAAGATGGACGAACGCAAGATGGATCCCGCGCGCTGATCGCGGGATGCGGGACGGATCCCGCCACGGAGCAAACCATGCACGCGGGCGCTGGCCCGCGTGTTTCGTTTGTAGCGGCGAAAAGCGCCGTGTACCGCGCGACCGCTACGTCTTCCCGCGCCACGCCCGGCACGGAACCGGGTAAGCTTGGCGACGTGACCGCGGACTTCGCCGACTGGCTTCCTTCGTGATCGATCGCCCGGAAATCCCGGCGACCGGCGCCGCATGGTGGAGTCGCAGCGGCCTGTGGATCGCGGCGTACGCGCTGGTCCTCGCGTTCTCGTTCCTCGGCAGCCGCGGGATCTGGGACCCCGACGAGGGACGCTACACCAACGTCGCGATCAACATGCTCGAAAGCGGCGACTGGATGAATCCGCGCCGCAACGAGGAAGTCGGTCACTGGACCAAACCACCGCTGACCTACTGGGCGATCGCATCGAGCGTGGCGGTATTCGGCCTGAACCCGTGGGCGGCGCGATTGCCGGTCGCGTTGTCCTATCTGTTGTGCGTGTGGTTGGCTTGGCGGATCGCGTGTCGCGTGGCGCCCGGCACCGAGGCCGATGCGGCCGTGATCTACGCGACCATGCTGCTGCCGTTCGGCAGCGCGCAGATGGTCACCACGGATTTCCTACTGACCGCATTCGAGACGCTGGCGATCTGGGCGTTCGTCGAAAGCCGACACGGCGCGAAGCGGCCGGCGCTGTGGATCGCCCTGATGTGGAGCGGCTTCGCGCTCGCCTTCCTGACCAAGGGACCGCCGGGCCTGCTGCCGCTGCTCGTCGTGCTGCTGTTCGACTGGCTGATGCCGGGGCGGCATCGCGCGTTGCGGATTTCCGGCCTGGCCGTATTCGTCGCGCTGGCGCTGCCGTGGTATCTCGCGGTGATCCTCGACAACCCGGGATTGTTCGAATATTTCATCGGCGACGAGGTCGTCAACCGGATCACGACCAATGAATTCGGGCGGCACGGCGAATGGTACGGCTGGGCGGAAATCTACGTGCCGACCCTGCTGATCGGCACCCTGCCGTGGACCGCGACGCTGTGGCGCTGGCTGCGCGAATTGCCGGCGTCGCTGCGCCGCTGGCGCGATGCGCAGGCACGCCGGGACGATGCGTGGCTGGTGTTCCTCACCGCATGGGTATTGCTGCCGCTGCTGGTGTTCTGCCTCGCACGTTCGCGCATGCCGCTGTACGTCCTGCCGCTGTTCGTGCCGCTCGCGATCCTCGCCGCGATCCAGCGCGATCGCGAAGGACGACCGCTGCCGCGCTGGACGTTCCTGCTCGCGTGGACCGCGGTATTGCTCGGCCTGAAGCTCGCCGCGGCCTGGTGGCCGAGCCACAAGGATGCCTCCAAGTGGGCCGAAGCGATCGAGGCGCGCACGCAGGCGCCGGTGCACGAGGTGGTCTTCGTGTCGGACATGGCGCGCTACGGACTGCGCCTGCACCTGGACGCGGAAATCGAGAAGGTCGACCTCGATCCGATTCCGCCCGGCAGCCAGTCGCGTTTCAACCCGGTCTACGACGAGGACCTCGCCACCGAGCTGGAAGAGTCGCGCGACGAGCCGGGCGCGATCTGGATCTGCAAGGAAGCGCTGTGGCCCGAAGTACGCGCGCACATCCGCGATCGTGGATTCCGCGCGATTCCGATCGGGACGCCGTACCAGCAACGCATCATCTTCCGCACCGACACCCCGTAGAGCGGAGCTTGCTCCGCTGCTTCGGTTCGCCCGAAGCCGAGCAAGCTCGGCTCTACGGGATGCGCGGGGCATGCGACGCCATTCGGCCCACCACACTCCGTTACCATGGGCGATGGTCCCCATCAGGAAATGCCGATGATCCCTCGCCACGCCTTGCCATCGATCGTGTTTGCGTTGCTGCTTTCTTCCACCGCGGCGGTCGCCGCGGCCGATCCCGCGCTGACGACGCACGCCGAACGCAGCGGCTTCACCGAGACCGGTCGCTATGCGGAAGTCATCGCGTTGTGCGACGCGTTCGCGCGGCGATATCCGAAGTCGGTGCGCTGCGCGGACTTCGGCACCACGCCGGAGGGCCGGCCGATGAAGGTGCTCATCGTGTCCACGTCGGGCGCGTTGACGCCTGCTGCCGCCCGCGAACGCGACCTGCCGGTAACCCTGATCCAGGGCGGTATCCATGCCGGCGAGATCGACGGCAAGGACGCGGGCTTCCTCGCATTGCGCGAGCTGCTCGATGGCAAGGTCGCGAAAGGCGTGCTCGACGAGCAGGTACTCGTGTTCGTGCCGGTGTTCAACGTCGATGGGCACGAGCGCTTCGGCGCGTGGAACCGGCCGAACCAGCGCGGACCGAAGCAGATGGGCTGGCGCACGACTGCGCAAAATTACAACCTGAACCGCGGTTACGCGAAGGCGGACGCGCCGGAAATGCAGGCGATGCTGCGCCTCGTCGACGCCTGGGACCCGCTCGCGAGCATCGACCTGCACGTGACCGACGGCGCGAAGTTCGAGCACGACGTGTCGATCCAGGTCGAACCGGTGCACGCGGGCGACCCGGCGCTGCGTGCGGCCGGAACCGAGCTGCGCGACGGTGTCATCGCGGCGCTGGCCGAACACGGTGCGCTGCCGCTCGCGTTCTACCCTTCGTTCGTCGTCGACGACGATCCGGCTTCCGGCTTCGTCGACGGGGTCGCGCCGCCGCGCTTCTCGCACGGCTACTTCTACCTGCGCAACCGCATCGGCATGCTGGTCGAGACGCACTCGTGGAAGGATTACCCGCACCGCGTCAAGGTCACCCACGACGCGATCGTCGCGGTACTCGAACAGGTCGCCGCGCACGGCAGGGACTGGCGCAAGCTTGCCGCTGCGGCGGACGCTCGCGCGCGGCAACTCGGCGGAAATCCGGTTGCACTGGATTTCCGCGCAACCGACAAGGTCCGCGAGATCGCGTTTCGCGGCTATGCGTACACGCGCACGCCGTCGGAAATCTCCGGCGCGCTCATGACGCGCTACGACGAGGACACGCCGCAGATCTGGAAGGTGCCGCTGCGCGACGAGATCGTGCCCGGCCGCGTCGTCGAGGCACCCGCGGCCGGCTATCTGGTGCCGGCCGCGTATGCCACGAAGGTCGCCGCGAAACTCGACCTCCACGCAATCGAATACCGGCGTCTCGCGAACGCGCTGCCGAAAGCCTCCGTCGCGACGTTTCGTGCGGACCAGGCCGAGTTCGCGACGACCTCGGTCGAGGGTCACCAGCGCCTCGACCTCGAAGGCACGTGGAAACCGGAAACCCGCGATGTCGCTGCCGGTGCGTTGTTCGTGCCGATCGCGCAACCGAAGTCGCGTCTGGTGATGGCCCTGCTCGAACCGCAGGCGCCCGATTCGCTGGCCGCATGGGGCGAGTTCAACAATGCGTTCGAACGCAAGGAATACATGGAGGCCTACGTCGCCGAAGAGGTCGCACGAGAAATGCTCGCGCGTGATCCCGCGCTCAAGGCGGAATTCGAACGGCGCGTGCGCGACGATGCCGAATTCGCCGCGGACCCCGCCGCGAGGCTCACGTTCTTCTACCAGCGTCATTCGTCATGGGACGAACGCTATCGCCTGTACCCGGTGCTGCGCACGGACCGCATGCCAGAGTAGCGCAAGGCATCACGGCTGAAGCCAGTTCCTGCAGCGCGATACCGGCGATTTTGTAGGAACCCGCTTCAGCTGTGATGCTTCTGCCCTTGGTGTAGCGCCGCGCAAGAGCATCACGGCTGAAGCCGGTTCCTACAGCGCGAT
>CAYWZC010000009.1:30264-35094 GCA_964462745.1 uncultured Rhodanobacteraceae bacterium | reverse complement strand
CCGGTGCTTTTGTAGGAGCCAGCTTCAGCTGCGATGCTTCTGGCTTCGATGTAGCGCCGCGCAAGAGCATCACGGCCGAAGCCGGTTCCCGCATCGGTTACGGGCGCAATGCGCGCCGCGCGAACCATACGCAGATCACGCCGAATACCATGTGCGCGACGACGCTCATCGCGATCCAGTCGAGGTGCGCGAACGAGGGCGACGCACCCACGCGCGACAGCGGCATGACCACGAAATTCATGACCACGTACAGCACGACGCCGTACAGCGGTCCGTACACGAGCGGCTTGTCGAGCAGGCCGGGCCGGCGCCGCGCGACGAACGCATAGATCGCGACGAACATCGTCGCCATGAACAGGTGCAGCGCCGCACCGAGCAGCGCGGTCGGCACGCCACCCTCGTAACTCGCCTGGCCGAGCACGCCGACCGCGATCGACTGGAACACGCGTACCACGCCCGCCGCGGTCCAGTCGAACCACAGCGTGATCGCGAACGTGATGTCGCCGATCGCGATGAGCAGGCCGCCGAGGAATATCGGCAACCAAGCCGGGGGGCGGGACGCGCGGCGGACGATGGTCGACATGGGCGGGCTCCGGTGGCGTGGTCAGTGGCGAAGCGTGCCAGCCTGCCGCGGGCACGCATGTGCCGAAAGTGCGGTCAGGCGTTGCTCCGACCGTCCATCGCGCCCCGCAACCTGCGCTCGAACAGCGCAATCGTGCGACGCCACGCTTCGGTGGCCGCCTTCTCGTCGTAACGCGGCGTGGTGTCGTTGTTGAAACCGTGTTGCGTTCCGGCGGGCTGGAACAACGTGTAACGCACGTCGGCCGCGTCGAGTGCCGCCTTGTAGGCAGGCCAGCCGGCATTCACGCGCTCGTCGTTCGCGGCCAGCACCACGAGCAGTTCGGCCTCGATCTTCGCCACGTCCGCGCTATCCGGCGCGCTGCCGTAGAACGGCGCCGCGGCCAGGAGATCCGGACGATGCGTCGCGAGGAAATTCACCATGCCGCCGCCGTAACAGAAGCCGACCGCTCCCATGCGCCCGTTGCCGCCGTCGAGGTCGGCGAGCCAATCCGCGGCGGCGAGGAAATCCGCATGCGTCTTTTCCTGGTCGAGCTGGCGGAACAGCGCGCGCGCATCGTCCTCGTTGCCCGGATAACCGCCGAGCGGGAACAGCGCATCGGGCGCGAACGCGATGAAATCGTCGAGCGCGAGTCGGCGCGTGATGTCCTCGATGTGCGGATTGAGCCCGCGGTTCTCGTGCACGACGAGGACCAGCGGCAACGGACCCTTCGCGTTCGCGGGTTTCGCGAGGTAGCCGACCGCCTTGCCGTAGCCCTTCGGAGACGCGAATTCGACGCGCTTCGTCGTGATGCGCGAATCATCGGGCCGGACCTGTTGCGCAGCCGCGAAATCCGGGCTCAACGCGGCGAGCAGGCCGGCCGCACCCGCCGCGCCGACCGCGAATCGCGCGGCGCCGATCAGGAATCCGCGCCGGTCGATGGCGCCGTGCACGTATTCGTCGAACAGGCGCAGGACTTCGGGATCGAAGTCGCTGGCCGTGGGTCGGGCTTCGCCGGACATGGGAACCTCCTGCATCGCGGGAATCGCCTGCGATACGGTACACCAAGCGCGATCGGGCATGAGCGGTGAGCGGTGAGCGGTGAGCGGTGAGCGGTGAGCATCGCATGCCGGCATCTCACGGCGCGGCGGTGCGTTTGGCTTTGATGTGGCGGGTCCGCGGACGCTTTCGCCGCGGCGTTCAGCGCAACTGGCTGTCCTTGCTGCCACGCCGGTTGTAGCCGGTCGCCGCACGCTCCTCGCGATCGTGGATGTCCTGGCAAGCGACGCACAGACGCACGCCCGGCACCGCCTCGCGCCGCGCGGCCGGGATCGGCGCATCGCATTCCTCGCAACGGCTCCGGCTCGGGCCGCTTGCGAGCTTGCTGCGCGCGCGCCGGACCGCGTCGCTGACGGTCGCGTCGATCTGTTCCTGGACTGCGCCGTCGCCGGCCCAACCGGTTGCCATGTCCTGCTCCGAACCGCACTACGTATTGCAACAGGATATCGGGGCGTGGCACCGATGTCTCAATGGTCGGCGTACCGGCCGGGTCCTTGCGCCATTACACTGGCCTGCATGACCGATACCGCCCGATTCGCGACGCGACGTCGCATCCGCACCGTGTTCGTGGCCGCCCTGCTGCTCGTGCTCGGCGCCTGCGCGATGCCGCGACCGAAGGCGCCGGTGCGCTCGCCGGCCGAGGTCCGCGCGCAGCTCGTGCAATTGCTGCCGGCCGGCACCGCCGACCGCGCAGGCTGGGCGGCCGACATCCAGTCCGCATTCCAGTTGATCGACGTGCCTCCGAGCACCGAGAACCTGTGCGCTGCACTTGCGGTGACCGCGCAGGAATCGGGTTTCACCGTCGATCCCGAAGTGCCCGGGCTCGCGAAGATCGCACGCGAGGAAATCGACCGCCGCGCGGCGCAGAAGCACATCCCGAAGCTCCTCGTCCGCGCGGCGCTTCGGCTTTCCTCGCCCGACGGCCGGACCTGGGACGAACGCCTCGACGCGGTGCGCACCGAGAAGGATCTCAGCCGGATCTACGAGGACCTGATCGGCGAAGTCCCGCTCGGGCGTCGCCTGCTCGGCGGCGCCAATCCCGTGCGCACCGGCGGGCCGATGCAGGTCGGCATCGCGTTCGCCGAGCAGTACGCCGACGAGCATCCGTATCCGTATGCGGGCGACGACTCGATCCGCCACGCGGTATTCACGCGCCGTGGCGGCCTGTACTTCGGCATCGCGCATCTGCTCGACTATCCGAACTCGTATTCGCGCCACCTGTACCGTTTCGCCGACTTCAACGCGGGCTGGTACGCGAGCCGCAACGCGGCGTTCCAGGCCGCCGTCACCGCGGCATCCGGCGTGCCGCTCGCGCTGGACGGGGATCTCCTGCTGCACGACAAGGGATTCGGCGACGATCGGATCAGCGCGACCGAAGCCGCGGTGCGCTCGCTCGGCGCGCAACTCGACCTGAGCGATGCCGCGATCCATCGCGCGCTGGAGAACGGCGACCGCTTCGAGTTCGAGGAGACCCGGCTCTACGAGCGTGTGTTCGCGCTCGCCGAACGCCGGCAAGGAAGCCCGCTGCCGCGCGCCGTGCTGCCACGCATCACCCTCGAAAGCCCCAAGATCACCCGCAAGCTCACCACTGCCTGGTTCGCGAATCGCGTGCAGCGGCGCTACCAGGATTGCGTGAACGAGGCGTTCCGGTGAACGCCCATGCGGTTGTCGAAGTGGCCGGCATGGCATCACTCGGCTCGGCAGGGAACCGGCTTCACTCGTGATGCATTGACCGCAAGTACGAGAAGCATCGCGGCTGAAGCCTGCTCCTGCCAGCGTAGCCCGGGTAAGGCCGAAGGCCGCACCCGGGACCTGAGCGATGGCGCCGGGAGCGGATCCCTGGCGCCGCCGGATCAATTCGGGGTTACCCGGGCTACATGGTTGCCCTTTTGGTTCCACGACAACGCACCGACGCAGGCGGGGGAATATCCCTGCACGTAGTGGGCAGTAACCGCTTCGCCGCAAATTCTTTACCGCGTTGCCGCGTTCGTGCGGAATCAGTCGTCCCCGTCCTTCGATTTCAACGCGTCGCGCAGCAGCGCACCGAGCACGTCCTTCGGCTTGCTCGACTTGCGGTCGTCGCGACGATCCCCGTCGTCCTTGCTCGCTGCACCGACCAGGCCCGCCTTGAGCAAGCCGGCGACGGCGCTCGGATCGAGTCGGAATGACGGCTCGCTCGCGGTGCCGACGATGCGCACGCCGATGCCCTGTTCGGAGGTTCCGCCGAGTACGCCGCCGAGCGCGCGCGCGGCGGACGAGTCGCCGAGCAAGCCACCGAGCGGCTCGCTGCCGGTTCCGCTGCCGCCCGCCACGGCTTCGTCGAGCTTGACCAGCATGCGGAAATCGAGCGTGCCGTCCGCGGCCATGCGGCCCTGCCCGGTCAGGTGGCCGAGTTCGACGATGTCGGCGCGAAACGGATCGGCGCGGATGCCGGTCGGCGCGATATCGAGCGCCGTTTCGGCGTGCCGAATCACGGTGTCTTTCGGCGCATGGATGCCGGCCAGCGACAACGCAGCGCCGAGTTTCGAGCCGAGGCTGAATCCCGCAAGTCGCGAATCGTCCAGCGTCACCGGACCGCGGATCACGAGCGCGTCGAGCGGCCCGCGCGCGCGCAGGTCCACGCCGAGCGTGCCGCCGGCCAAGCGGGAATCCTTCGGCAGCACGACGCCGAACGCGGGCAGCAACGCCTGCAGGTCGTCGACCGGCAACTGCTTGCCATGCAGCCGCAAGTCCAGTTGGAGGGCTTCGCCGCGTGCGTCGAAGCTGCCGCCGACCGCGAGCCGCGCCGCGCCACTTCCGAGCGTCGTGTCGTCGATCGTTCCGCTGCGCTGGTCGAGGCGGTAGCTTGCCGCGTACTCGATGCCGAGCGGCGCGGGCGCAGGCGAACCGGATGCGACCAGCTTCAGCCGGCGCGCGTCGATGCGACCCTTCGAGTGCAGCACGCCCTGCTCCGCGTGGATCTGCGTATCGACATCGAGCACGCCACCGACCCCGTCGGCGCTGGTCATGAGTCCGGCCCCGACGAGGTCGAGGTCGCGCAGGACCAGGTGCGCATCCACCGGCGTCAGCAATGCGTCGGTTGCGTTCCACGGCCCCATTCGGCCGTCGAGTTGCAGCGAGCCGCCGCCCGCGACATTCGCGGTCATCGAGAACGGAAACGCGGCCTGCGTACCGAGCGCGTCGGCGGTCAGTTGCACGTCGTCATAGCTGCG
>CAYWZC010000009.1:26930-30164 GCA_964462745.1 uncultured Rhodanobacteraceae bacterium | reverse complement strand
CGGTCCTGGCGCAGGCGCACCACGGGCCGGTCGAGGCTCAATGACGTCACATGCAGGTCGCGATGCGCGACGAGCGGCCACAGCCGGACACCGATCGCGAGCGACTGCGCGGTGACGAACGGCTGCGTGCCGAATGCCGGATCGTCCGCGATGCGGATGTCATCGGCTTTCAGCGACCCCGACCACAGCGCGGCATGCAATTCGCCGATGCCGACCTCGCGGCCGAGCGCCGTGCCGAGCGCATCCTCGATCTGCGGCCGGAACCGATCCGCGTCGATCAGGGCCAGCGCCACGGCGCCGAGGACCAGCACGCCGAGCACGACCGCGGCCGTGCCGATGAGCAGACGTTTCATGCGAACCTCCCAAGTCCGATCCGCGACACGGGTTGCGCCGCAATACCAGCGGGATGCCGCGCTCCAGATGGCGAGCCGGACACGTTCGCGGTGGACTGACCCGGCATCCGGCCAACGCCGCGATTCTGCGCCGCAACGGACGCCGCAGCAAACCCGGTGGCCCGGAAGAACCAAGCCGGCCACCCTCGGCGACGCGCGAGCGACGGCATCGGCCGCTCCTTCTCGCCCGCGAACCGCGCAGCCGTTCGGGTATAGTCCGGTCGTCCGAACGGCGGAGACGCGACATCGACACGAACGCTCCCGTGGTAGCCCGCGAACAGGCGCAGGCGCTCGCCGACATCGGCCGCGAGCTGGCCGCGCTCGGTTGGACGCCGGCGACCAGCAGCAATTTTTCGCTGCGCCTGGACGCCGCGCATGCGTTGATCACGATCTCCGGCCGCGACAAGGGCCGGCTCGGCCTTGCCGATTTCATGGTCGTCGATCTCGACGGCCGCGCGGTCGGCACCGATGCGCGGCCGTCCGCGGAAACCGCGTTGCACGTACAAGTCTATCGCCGCTTCGCGGAGGTGGGTGCCGTGCTGCACACGCATTCGCGCATCCAGACAGTCGCCTCGCGACGCTTCGCAGCGAGGGGCGTGATCCGCTTCGAGGGCTGGGAACTGCAGAAGGCGATCGCGGGCCACACCACGCACGAAAGCGTTCTGGAACTCCCGGTGTTCCCGAACTCGCAGGACATGGCCGACATCACGCGCGCGGTCGATGGCTGGCTCGACGGCGGCCAGCCGCTGTACGGATACCTGATCGATGGCCACGGCATCTATACCTGGGGCGCGAGCACGGCCGAGGCCAAGCGGCACCTGGAAGCATTTGAATTCCTGCTCGGCTGCGAGCTCGACCTGCTGCGGCTCGCCGAACCCTGACGCATGCGGGCCTTGAACACGAACACCGCGCTACCACGTTTCGAGATCGGGACGATTGGCGAACGCCGGCGCCCCGCGATCAACCGGAGACCCGCCACATGAGTCGATTGCGCATCTACGCCGACGACCGCCCCGACCAGGCGCTCGCAACCTGGACCGTGCCGAACGACATCGCGCGCGAGCTCGACGCCTGCGGCGTGCGTTTCGAACAATGGCAGGCATCCGCACCGATCGAACCCGGCGCGAGCCAGGAAGCCGTCATCGCGGCCTACCGCGACGACATCGATCGCCTGATGGCCGAGCACGGCTACC
This sequence comes from uncultured Rhodanobacteraceae bacterium, assembly GCA_964462745.1. Classification (GTDB taxonomy): domain Bacteria; phylum Pseudomonadota; class Gammaproteobacteria; order Xanthomonadales; family Rhodanobacteraceae; genus Dokdonella_A. The sequence goes on along the minus strand of CAYWZC010000009.1, from coordinate 28,579 downwards.
GCAGCGTGGACGTGGTCAGCATCCGCCCCGACCACCCGGACCGCGCCGCGATGCGCGCGAAGTTCCGCAACGAACACGTACACGGCGAGGACGAGGTGCGCTTCTTCGTCGCCGGCGCCGGCCTGTTCACCCTGCATGTCGAAGACAAGGTGTATGAAGTCCTTTGCGAGCAGGGCGACCTGATCCGCGTGCCCGGCGGCACGCGCCACTGGTTCGACATGAGCGAATCGCCGTACTTCGTCGCGATCCGTCTGTTCACGAATCCGGACGGCTGGGTCGCACGCTTCACCGGCGAAGACATCGCCACGCGTTTTCCCGACCTGTCGCCGGATGACATCCCGGCATGACTGCAATTCCGGAGCATCCCGTGATTCGCGCCATCCTCGTCGACATCGAAGGCACCACGAGCTCGATCCGCTTCGTGCACGACGTGCTGTTCCCGTACGCACGCCAGCGCCTGCCCGCGTTCGTCGTGACCCACGGGGACCGCCCGGAGGTGCAGCACTGGCTGCACGAGGCGGCGCGCGAGGCCGGCCTCGTGGCCGCGGAGCAGCAGGAGATGATCGACCTGCTGGTCGGCTGGATCGACGCCGACCGCAAGTCGACCGCGCTCAAGGCGCTGCAGGGCATGATCTGGGAAGAGGGCTATCGCAGCGGCGAATTCCGCGCCCACGTGTACGACGATGCCGTTGCGCGACTGCGCGAGTGGCATGCACGCGGCATTCCGATGTATGTGTATTCGTCGGGATCGGTGGCCGCGCAGAAGCTGTTCTTCTCGCACAGCGAGGCCGGCGACCTCGAACCGCTGTTCTCCGGCCATTTCGACACCGAGACCGGAGCCAAGCGCGAAACCGGATCCTACCAGCGCATCGCCGAGGCGATCGGCGTGCCGGCGCGCGAAATCCTGTTTCTCTCCGACATCATCGAGGAACTCGATGCCGCGGCGGCGGCCGGCCTGCGTACCACCCTGATCGCGCGCGCGCCGGGCCGATGCCCGCAAGGCGCAACACATCCCTGCGTTGCGGACTTCCACGCGATCGACATCGACACCGCCTGAGCACGATCGCCCGCCGCGGGCACCGGTCAGGCGTCGATGCCGACCGGATCGGGTTTGCGCGACGCGAGGACGGCGGGCCGCAGGTCCGCCGCGCCGGCCGAAACCTCGGCGAGGTCACGCCAACCCGCCGCATCGAACACGACGAAGCGCGGCCAGCGCCGCTCGAGCTTGACGTAACCATGCGACGCGCCCGCGAAGCCACCGCGCAGGATCACATGCGCATGGCCGGTTCGCCATTCGACCTGCGCGGTCACGGTTGCCGTGACGGGTCCGCGCATCGCCGCGACCGCCGACCCATCCAGGCGCGGCAGCGGAATGCGCAAGCGCCGCGCGCCCGCTTCCTCGATCAGGACGACCAGCAGGTCGTGGCCGCGTGCGCGTTGCACGGCACCGACCGGCAGGCGCAGATGCAGGTCGCCGCCGGCGACCTCGAGCGGCCTTGCTCCATTGCCGGTACGTATCGCATAGCGTTCCGGCCGCAGCGCGATCCGGGCCAGGCGCGTACCGCTGAGGCGGAGCTGGCTCGCATGGCGGAACAGCGCTTCCTGCTTGCATTGTTGGTGCGCGGCATCGACGCTCCGCGCGAGTCCGG
>CAYWZC010000009.1:21323-26830 GCA_964462745.1 uncultured Rhodanobacteraceae bacterium | reverse complement strand
TCGCGACGGCGCCGCCCCCACGCGGCCCGTGCGGTCGAATCGATGCGCCAGCGCTTCTCGATCCAGCGCTGCGGCCACGGGTTGTTGTCGCCGTCGGTCGCGAACACGACGCGCACCGCCGCGCCACCTTCGCGCGCGGCCTGGATCAGCATGCCGGTGGCCAAGGTCTCGTCGTCCGGATGCGGCGCGAGGACCAGCAGGCGGGTACCGGAATCGAAGGCCGGCAGCGGCATCGAAGGCGACATGTTCGCGTGGCATCCCTAGCGTGGAGTGGGGCGCAGGATAGCGCGGATCGCATGAATCGCGACTGGCGCTCCGACAGCGCTCCTGCCACTTGCGCGGGAGCGCTGGGCACACGGCGCCCGGCTTCAGAGATGCAACACGGCAAGGCGCTCGCGCAACCGGTCGTGGCGCGGATCGGCGGCAGCGCCCGGCGACACGCGTGCCGCGAGGCTCTGCTCGGGTGTGCGCGACGAGACCTCGTCGGCGTCCGTCGCGGCCGACCGGTACGCATCCCGGAATGGCACGCCGGCAACCGCCGCCTCGATCGCGATATCGGTCGCATGCATCGCGGGGTCGATCGCCACGCGCATCGCGACCGGATTCCAGCGCAGACCCAAAAGCAGGTCCGGCACCAGTTCCAGCGCGCCGAGCCCGTGCCGGAAACCGTGCCACAACGCGCCCTTGGAAAGTTGCAAGTCGCGCTGGTATCCCGATGGCAACGACAGCAGGTTCTCGATCTCGCAACGCGCGGCCGCGACACACGCGTAGCTTGCGCGCAGCAATTCGATCACGTCCGGATTGCGCTTGTTCGGCATGATCGAACTGCCGGTCGTGTATTCGGCCGGTAGCTCCACGAAACCGAATTCTGCGGTCGTGAACAGGGACAGGTCCCAGGCGAACCGTCGCAGGTCGAGCATTGCCGAGGCCAGCGCCTCGAGCGCGGCCATCTCGAACTTGCCGCGCGATAGCTGTGCATTGACCGGGCTCGCCTGCATGCGCGCGAAGCCGAGCGCGCGCGTCGCGCCGTCGCGATCGAGCGGCAGGTTCACGCCATATCCGGCCGCGGTGCCGAGCGGATTCGCGTCGATCCAGCGGCGCGTATCGGCCGCGCGCGCGGCGTTGTCGACGAACGCCTCGGCGAAACCCGTGAACCACATCGCGGTCGAGGACACCACCGCGCGTTGCAGGTGGGTGTAGCCCGGCATCGGCAACGCCTCCGAACCCGCACGCTCCAGGCACACGCTCGCGATGCGCTGCGCGTGCTCGAACAGCTCGGCGAGGCGTGCCTTCAACCACAGACGCGTCGCGACGAGAACCTGGTCGTTGCGGCTGCGCCCGGTGTGCAGCTTGCGGCCCGTATCGCCGAGTCGCTCGGTCAGGCGCGCCTCGATTGCGGAATGACCGTCCTCGAATCGCGCATCCAGCACGAACGCGCCGCTGCGGAAGTCGTCCGCGAGCGTGTCGAGTTCGTGCTGCAACGCGGTGCATTCGTCGTTGCCGAGCACGCCGATCGCGGCAAGACCGCGCACATGCACACGGCTCGCCTCGATATCGTGGAGGAAGAACTCGGCGTCGAGCAGCACGTCGTCGCCGGCCAGGAACCGCATGATGCGCGCATCGGTCCGCACGCCATCCTTTTGCCAGAGCAGGTCGCTCATGATGATCTCCACGGAATCCCGGCCAGTTCGTCGAAGCCGAACGCGAGATTGAGGTTCTGCACGGCCTGGGTCGCCGCGCCCTTGAGCAGGTTGTCGATGGTCGCGACCAGCACCACCCGGCGTCCGCCCTGCGCTACCGTGAAACCACCGATCTCGACATGGTGACGACCCGCAATACGGCTGACCCACGGTGCGTCGTCCACGATGCGCACCAACGGCTCCGCTGCGTACAACTCGCGATAGCAGGTCTTGAGCGCAGCGACCGTGTGCGCTTCCCGCAGCCACAGGTTCATGGTCAGCACGATGCCGCGGAAGTGGCTCGCGACATGCGGCATGAACTCCACCGGCACGCCGAGCCGATGGCCGACCTCGCGTTCGTGCAGGTGACCGACCAACTGATACGGCATGAGATTGTCGCGCAGCTTGTCCGGGTCGTTGCGTTCGGATGGCGTGGTACCGGCGCCGGACCATCCGGACACGCCGAAGCATTGCGGCGGAGCGGCGAGATCATCGGCCAGCGGCGCCAGCGCGAGCTGCATCGCGGTTGCGTAACATCCCGGGTTCGCAATGCGGCGCTGGTCGCGGCCGTGCGCCCGGGTCAGCTCGGGCAATCCGTAATGCCAGTCCGCATCGAAGCGGTGATCCGCCGAGAGATCGACAATCACGGTATCCGGCGAATGCTGGTCGAACGCCGCGACCCATTCGGACGCATGGCCGTTCGGCAACGCGAGGATTACCGCATCGACGCGCTTCGCGGCAGCAGCAGATGCATCGAGGTTCTCGTAGCGCAATTCGCCGGTTGCATCGGCAACCGGGTCGACGACGCGCTGACCCGCAAGCTCGCGCGAGGACACGAACGCGAGGTCCAGATCCGGATGCGCGGCGAGCAAGCGAATCAGTTCCATTCCCGTGTACCCGCGCGCGCCGACGATGCCAATGGTCATCTTCATGCGGCGACATCCTCAAGGGTCACGCCGCGCTCGCGACAATGCCCGGCGCAGCCGCGTATCACGTCGAGATCGTCGATGCCGTACCAGAACACGATCCAAGGCGCCTGCCGGATGCAGCCGTCGGCTTCGCCGAGGTAGAACTCGTTGACCGTGTTGTCGTGGCGCGAGCGCCAGAACATGCGCGGATTCTCTGCGCGCATTCGCCGCCATGCCGCACGCCCGAGGCCCTCGCCCTGTGCGTCATCCGCTACCGCGAACTTGTCGAGATAGGCAACGCCGTGCACGCGCTGCAGGATCAGCGCCGCGCGGTAGTTGTCGCTCAGGTACACGCGCCACGGTCGTGTGGTCTCGAAGTAATCCGCGCGCAACTTGCGGCGGAACGCCGATTCGATCAGCGCGCGCAGGCGTCCGGTGTCGACGTCGTTCCAGGATGCATGTCGGCGGATCGCTTCACCACGCCGCACCAGGGTGCCGGATCCGCGATGCGTGAACAGCTCGCTCGCGAGTTCGGCCGGTCGCGTGATCGACACCGACGAGGTCGGTGGCAGGCGATCGAGCAGGCGCTTGATCTGCTCCAGCTTCAGGCGCATGCCCGAATGCAGCCACGGCTGCGCGCGCAGCGTCCGGTAGTCGGTCGACAGGTTGATCGAATCGATGATCCGGCCGTCGCCGTCGAGCAGCCCGCCGGTGCCGGTCAGGAAGATGACCTTGTACGGCTCGAGTGCGCCGACCAGCTCGTTCGCGGCCATGTCGGCATTGATGTTGAGGATCTGCCCGGCGCGCGTCTCGCCGAGGCTCGCGAGAACCGGGATCGAGCCGGCCTTGATGCTCGCTTCGATCGGGGCGAGTTCCACGCGCGTGACCCGACCGACCATTCCATGGCGACGCCGGCCGAGGTAATCCGCCTCGAACACTCCAGCAAGAATCGAGGTCGCGCGCGCATCGACCTGCTGCAATGCCTCGACCAGGCGCAAGTTCTGCGCATGCTGCACACGGCGCACGATCGCGAGTGCGGCGGCGGGCGTGACGCGCAATCCATCGACCACGCGTTTCTCGATGCCCGCGGCGGTGAGTTCCTCGTCGAGCTGCGGCCCCGCGCCATGCACGACGATCGGCGTCAGCCCGACCTGCTGCAGGAACGCGAGCGAGGACGTCAGCGCGGCGAGGTCATCGCGCAACACCGCCCCGCCGACCTTGACCACGGCAAAGCGTTTTGCGTCGAGTTGCGAGAAACGTCGCAGGTACTGCTGGATTTCCTTCGCGCTGCCCATGCTGGACAACAGGCGCACGATCGTGCGGCGCAACGGTGTGTGCGTATCCATGTCAGCCTCGAGTCTTCATGTCAGCATTGGCCTGCGTCGACGATGCGGAGTATCGATTCCGCATAAACTTGCAGTTGTTCGAGCGTGACCCATTCGTCGGCCGCATGCGCCTGCGCGATGTCGCCCGGGCCGTAAACGAGCGCGGACTGGCCCGCTGCCGAGAACAGTGCGGCCTCGGTCCAGAAATCGACCGCATTGCCGATCGGCAGGCCGAGTTCGTCGGCGAGATCGCGCGCGGCAAGGCGCCGGATTTCGGCGATCGCCGTGTCGCCGGCCGGCAACGGTGGACCGCGGAAGGTTTCCTCGAATGTCGCGGCGGCCGGGTCGCACAATCCGCACAACCGGCCCAGCAACTCGTCGCCGTCCATCGACGGCAACGGACGAAAGCCGAAACGCAGTTCCGCCTCCGGCGCGATCATGTTCGCCTTGATGCCGCCCTCGATGCGGCCGATGTTGAGGCGCAAGCCGGTCAGGCCGCCGAAGCGTTGGTGCGCCTCGGCTTCGGCCAGCGCGAGCGCGCCCGCCGCCCAGCGAACCGCCTGATGCACGGCACTGGCTTTCGGCGCCTGCTGCGCGGAAGCGTGGCCCGCCTGCCCTTCGAAGCGGACTCGTACCGAATGGATGCCGCGATGTGCGAGCACGGCTTCGGCGCCGGTCGGCTCGGCGACAATCACCGCGTCGCAGGGCCGCCCGGTTTGCAAGTAGGCGCGAATGCAACGCGCTTCATTGGCCTCCTCGTCGGTCGTGAACAGCAACGCGCAATCTCCGGTGGTTCGCGCGACGACGGCCAGCAACGCGGCTGCCGCACCCTTGATGTCGCAGGCGCCGAGTCCGACCGCGCGTTCGCCATCGACGCGCAGCTCGAACGGATTCGCGCTCCAGCCCGGCGAATCCGGTACCGTGTCCAGATGCACGTTGAACAGCAGGCGCGGACGCCCGCGTACCGCGAGCAGGCTGATCGCGCCGGCGCCATGGTCGGTCCGGGTCAGATCGAATCCGCGCAACTGCGCTTGCAGGTGATCGAACAGCGGCGCGCCGATCGTGCGCGGCGGGTTGCGCGTGTCGAACGCGACGAGCGTGCGCAACTGCGCCAAGGTATCCGCGAGCAAGTCGTTCATGCGGGCGATTCCGCAACGCGGTTGACTTCGGCCCACAGGGTCGAGCTCATGCCGTACAGGCGAATGAAGCCTTCCGCCTCGGCGACGCTCCAGTCGGCGCTCTGCGCATAGGTCGCGCCCTTCGCGTGCAACAGATGCGGTGAATCCACCGCGACCGCATGCACGCTGCCGCCGCAGGTTTCGAGCGTCACCTCGCCATTCACGCAGGCCTGGCTCGAGGCGAGGTATGCCTCGAGGTCGGCCTTCAGCGGATCGTGGAAGAATCCTTCGTACACGAGTTCGACCCAGCGCCGCGCGACCTCGGGCTTGAATCGGTTCTGTGCCCTGGACAGGACCGCTTCCTCGATCGCGCGATGCGCAGTGAGCAGTGCGACGAGACCGGGCGCCTCGTACGCGATACGACCTTTGAGACCGATCGTCGTATCGCCGGTATACAGCCCGCGGCCCACGCCGTAC
>CAYWZC010000009.1:11529-21223 GCA_964462745.1 uncultured Rhodanobacteraceae bacterium | reverse complement strand
ACCTTTGAGACCGATCGTCGTATCGCCGGTATACAGCCCGCGGCCCACGCCGTACCGCGCAAACGACTCGTTGAGTCGGGCCAGCAGTCGTTCGCCCGGCATGCGCTCGCCGTCCAGCGCAACCGCTTCGCCGCCCGCGAACGCGATCCGCACGTGCAGCAGTTCGGACGGCCATTCGGTACGCGGTGCGCACCAGCCGCGCGCGTCCGACGCGGGTGCGCCCCAGCGATCCACCTCGGCGCCGGACAGGGTCACACCGAGCAGGTTCTCGTTGATGGTGTAGCGTTGCTGGCGCGCGTCGACCGCGAAGCCGTGCTGTTCGAGATAGTGCTGTTCGTAAGCGCGCACCTGCGGGTGTTCGCGCTGGATTTCGCGAATCGGTGCAATGATCTTGTAGTCGCCGAGCGCTTTCACACTGAGGTCGAAGCGCACCTGGTCGTTGCCCATGCCCGTGCAACCGTGCGCAACGGCCAGCGTGCCGATCTCCGCTGCTCGGGCAAGCACCGCCTCGACGATCAGATAGCGATCCGATACGAGCAGCGGATACTGGCCCTGGTAGCCCTCGCCCGCCCAGACGAACGGCTTGACGAAGCTCGCCCAGATCGCGGCGCCAGCGTCCACACTGACGTGACTCGCGGCACCCAACTCGAACGCGCGCGCCTCGATTCGCGCGCGTTCCCCCGCATCAACCCCGCCGCTGTCCGCGAACACGGTATGCACCGCGTAGCCGCGTTCGCGCAGCCACGGAACGCAGAAGCTGGTGTCGAGGCCACCGGAGAAGGCCAGGACGATGTCCTGGTCGGGAATCGGGGTTGGGGATTCGGGATTCGGGAAAGCAGGCTGCGATGACATGATGGATCCTGGCTTGGTTGGTGGCGGTGGTGTCGGCTCCGGCCCTGCAGGGCCTTGAGCCGACCTACCGGTACGGCGACGGTCGTGATGCTTTTCCGACTTCCGAATCCCGATTCCCGAATCCCGGCTTCACCAGCGCCGCCATCACCGCCTTCTGCACGTGCAGGCGGTTCTCCGCCTCGTCGATCGCGACGCACGCGGGCGAATCCATGACCGCATCGGTTGCCTTGACGTTGCGGCGCAGCGGCAGGCAATGGCTGAACAGCGCGTGGTCGGTCAGGGCCATTTTCGTCTCGTCGACGATGAAGTGGCGATGCGCATCGCGGATCGGTTTCTCCTCGTCCCAGCGACCAAAGTACGGAAGCGCGCCCCAGCTTTTCGCGTACACGACCTCGGCGCCGCGATACGCGTCCGCAATGTCGTGGCTGACCTGCAGCGAACCGCCGTTTTCTTCCGTATTGCGTCGCGCTGCATGCATGTAGCGCGGATCGAGTTGGTATTCCGGCGTCGGGCACAGCAGGGTCACGTCCATGCCGAAACGCGTCGCGATCTGCAACGCCGAGTTCGCGATCGCGGTGTTGAGCGGTTTCGGATGCCAGGTCCAGGTCAGCAGGTACTTGCGGCCACGCAGCTCGCCGAGCCGTTCCTTCAGGGTCATGACGTGCGCAAGTTCCTGGCACGGATGGATGATCGTTTCCATGTTGATGACCGGTACCGGCGAATGACGCGCGAACGCGCGGATCACCCGATCCTCGCGATCGACCGACCAGTCGCGGAACGCCGGAAACGCGCGCACGCCGATCAGGTCGACATAACGACCGAGCACCTGCGCGACCTCGGCGACATGTTCCTCGGCCATACCGTCCATGACCGCACCGATTTCGAACTCGATCGGCCACGCGTCCTTGCCGGGTGCGAGTACGATCGCGGTTCCGCCGAGCTGCTGCGCACCGATCTCGAAACTCACGCGCGTGCGCATCGACGGATTGAAGAACAGCAGGGCGATCGAACGGCCCTCGAGCGCGCGCCCGACTTCGCCGCTCTTGAAACGGGTGGCATGTTCCAGCAGGCCATCGAGTTCGGCGCGGGCGAAGTCCTGGGTGTCGATGAAGTGGCGTGGCGACATGGTTCCTCGAGATCCTGGAGGTGTTTTATGTAACGCGGATCCATCCGCGAGGAAGACAGGCCATCCATGGCCGGTCTCATGTAGACAGCTCAAGCAAAAACCCACAAAAAAACCCGGCGTGGGCCGGGTTTTCGTCAAACAGCGAAAGAAACGCGCGACTGCCTACCCGGCCGAGATTTCCGGTCCCGGTCGGCGCGCGCGCGAAGTCATGCCAGCGGCCATGCGGGCGCTGGTCGGACCGGCAAGCATCATGGAAGGCGTATTCATCACGGCACGAACGCTAGCGGCAATCGCCGCGCAATGCAAGCCGTACATCACTCGGCCGGTTCGACGCTGACACGCACGCGCACGCGATCACCCGGGTCGAAACCGAGGCGCGAGCCGTACACGTCGCCGCGATAACGGTACTGCACGTCGTAACCGACGAGGCGCTGTTCCTCGCTGATTTCGTCGACGACGTCGCAACGCGGCGCCGGATACGCGTAATCGCGCCGCTCGGACGCGATGCCGTGACCCACCGCTCCGCCGACCACGGCGCCGGCCACGGTCGCCGCGCGGCGACCATCGCCCTTGCCGACCGTGTTGCCGAGCACCCCGCCGACGATCGCGCCGAGCACGGTGCCCGTCGTGGTGCCGCCGTCATGGCGCGGGTACGTAACCTCCTCGCAGCGTTCGCGTGGCGTGCGCGTGCGGACCCGCTCGTAGACCGGATCGACGCGCAACACATCCGCCCACGCGTACTTGACGTTGTCCGATTCGCGGTCGCCGTACGAGCGATCGCCGTAGGGCTGCGCCGCGGCCGTACCCGCCGCGCATGCCAGGACCAGGAACCACGCGCATCCGTGACCGCGCGCGCGCATTCCTGTCGCGCTGCGTTCGAACGGTTCGATCATCTGCCTTGCCACCACGTCACTCGTCCGCCACAGGGGGATCCGCCCACAGGGGCGTCCTGATTAAACCATCGCGCGGCTGAATGGAAGCCCAGCATGAGGCGCTCCGAGCCACCCTGCGCGGCGCGTGTGAATCCTCGGCTGCGCATGCGCCGCGAGCCGCGCTGTTATCATATTGCGATGCAACAGGAACGGCCGATGAAACTGCGCCTGCACAACAGCCTCAGCCGCAAGCTCGAGACCTTCGCCCCGCTCGATCCCGCGCGCGTGACGATGTATGTGTGCGGACCGACCGTGTACAACTACGTCCACATCGGCAACGCGCGGCCGGCCGTCGTGTTCGGCCTGCTCGCACGCGTGCTGCGCCGCCAATACCCGCACGTGGTCTACGCCCGCAACATCACCGATGTCGACGACAAGATCAATGCGGCGGCGCAGGCGGCCGGCGTGCCGATCGACACGATCACGAAGCGCTTTGCCGAAGCCTACCATGCCGACATGGCCGCACTCGGCGTCGATCCGCCCGATGTCGTGCCGCATGCGACCGCGCACATGGATGCCATCATCGCGATGTGCGAGCGGCTGATTGCCGGCGGCCACGCCTACGCCGCCGAGGACCATGTGCTGTTCGACGTCGCGAGCTTCCCCGAGTACGGGCGCCTGTCCGGCCGTTCGACCGACGACATGATCGCCGGCGCGCGCGTCGAGGTGGCGCCGTACAAGCGCAATCCCGCCGACTTCGTGCTGTGGAAACCGTCGAGCGACGACCTGCCCGGCTGGCCGAGCCCGTGGGGTCGCGGCCGGCCCGGCTGGCACATCGAATGCTCGGCGATGAGCGCCGCGCATCTCGGCGAGACGATCGACATCCATGCGGGCGGCAACGACCTGATGTTCCCGCACCACGAGAACGAGATCGCGCAGAGTGTTTGCGCGCATGGCGGCAAGACGTTCGCGCGCTACTGGTTGCACAACGGCATGCTGACGTTCGACGGACGCAAGATGTCGAAGTCGCTCGGCAACGTGCTGGTCCTGCACGAACTGCTGCAAAAGCACCCGCCCGAGGCATTGCGTTTCATGCTGCTGAAGGCGCAGTACCGGCAGCCGCTGGACTGGTCCGACAGCGCGCTCGACCAGGCCGTGCGTACGCTGGATGGCTGGTACGGCGTGCTGCGCGACCTCGAGGATGTCGCGGTCGACGCGGGCGCCTGCGATCCGCATCCCGACCTCGAAGCGGCCCTGTGCGACGACCTCAACACGCCCGAGGCGTTTGCGGTACTCGCGCGTCTCGCCGACGGGGCGCGCGCCGCGACGACGCCGCACGAGCGCGAAGCCGCCAAGTCCGTCCTGCTCGGCAGCGCCGCCCTGCTCGGCCTGTTGCAGCAGGCACCCGGGGACTGGTTCCAGCGCGACGTCGACGGTATCGATCCGGCTTGGGTGCAGGAGCGGCTCGACCGACGCCAGGCCGCGCGCGCGGCTCGGGATTTCGCGACCGCCGACGCGATCCGCGCCGAACTCGCGGCGCGCGGCATCGCGATCGAGGATGGCCCGGACGGAGCCCGCTGGAAAGTGGCGAACCGCGATGAATGCGCGGCCTGAACCGATGACGGGCACCGCCGCCGAGGCCGAAGCCGCGATCGTCGAGGAGTTCGGCTTCTTCGGCGACTGGACCGAGCGCTACCAGTACCTCATCGACCTCGGCCGCAAGCTGCCCGGGCTTCCGGAGGAGGAGCGCATCGAGGCAAACCGCGTCCACGGCTGCCAATCGCAGGTCTGGCTGGTCGCCGAAGGCGATGCCGACTGCCTGCGTTTCCGCGCGATCAGCGATTCGGCGATCGTGTCGGGCCTGATCGCACTGCTGATGCGCGTGTACTCCGGGCGCAGCGCGGCCGAGATCCTCGCGACCGAACCCGGTTTCATCGACGCGATCGGCCTCGGTAAGCACTTGTCGCCGACCCGCTCCAACGGGCTCGCGGCGATGCTCGCGAAGATCCGCGAACATGCGCAGGCCGCGACCGGGACCCGCCGCGAAACCTGACGCGCGTGCGGACAAGCCGAAGCGGCCGCGTCGTGGTCGGATGCGGTATTCCAGCTTGCGCATCCGCCGTTCTCGACCGGCGGCACAACGCGGCCCGGTTGTGGCACGATCGGCGCACAAGGGGAAACGGCATGCGACTGGACGAGAACACCACGATCGGCGGCGATCCAGGCGCGCAAGCCGATCTACCGCACATTGGCCCGTATCGCATCCAGCGCCTGCTCGGCGAGGGCGGCATGGGGCGCGTCTATCTTGCGATCCAGGACCATCCGCAACGCGAAGTGGCGCTCAAGATCGTGCGCGGGCTGTCCACCCAGGCGATCGGGCGCATGCGCCGCGAGATCGAAATGCTCGCGAAACTCGAGCATCCGGGTATCGCACGCCTGTACGCGGCCGGCGAGTCGCGGATCGACGACGTGGCGGTGCCGTGGCTCGCGATGGAGTATGTCGACGGCGTGGATCTCGCCGGCCACGTCGCCGCGACCGCGCCGGATGTCGACACGCGGCTGCGCCTGCTCATCGCGATCTGCGAAGCAGTCCATTTCGCGCATCTTCGCGGCGTCATCCACCGCGACCTCAAGCCCGGCAACATCCTGGTCGACGCGCATGGCCGGCCGCGGATCCTCGACTTCGGCATCGCGCGCATGCGCGACGCGGATGCCGCAACCCTGACCCAGGCCGGCCAGGTGCTCGGCACCCTGCCCTGGATGAGTCCGGAGCAACTGGCCGGCGGGGACGTGGACCCGCGCGCGGACGTGTATTCGCTCGGTGTCATCGCATACGAACTGATCGGCGGGCGCCTGCCGCATCCGCGCCTGTCCACATCGAGCCTGTTCGAGGCCATCGACATCCTGCGCAACGAAGCGCCGCAACCGCTCGCGACCATCGCGCCGCGCGCACGCGGCGACCTCGAAACCGTCATCATGAAGGCGATCGCGAGCGAGCCCGAACGACGCTACGCAACCGCCGTGGCATTCGCCGACGACCTGCGCCGCATCCGCGAACACCGCCCGGTCGCGGCGCGCCGCGCGAGCCTCGCGTATCGCAGCCTGCGCTTCGTGCGCCGCTACCGTGCATTGACCGCGGCGGCGGCGGTGACCTTCCTCGTGCTGGCGGCGGCGAGCCTGGTATCGCTGCGATTCGCGCTCGCCGAACAACACGCGCGGGCCGATGCGGAGCTGCGTGCGCGCGAAAGCGCGGCGGTCAACGCATTCCTCGAACGCATGCTCGCCTCGGCGAATCCCGAGTTCACGCGCGGAACGACGCCGACGGTCGGCGAACTCGTGGATGCCGCACAACGCGACCTGGATCGACTCGCGGACCAGCCGGCCGTGCAGCGTTCGGTCGCGACGACACTGGCGCAGACACGCCGCGCGCTCGGCGAGTACCCGGCGGCGCTCGAATTGAACGAGCGCGCGATCACGCTGCTCGACACCGCCGCTGTGTCGCCCACGCCGCGGGAGCGCCTGCTCCTGCTGCACCAGCGCGCGATCCTGCTGACCGAACTCGCTCGATTCGACGACGCCCGCAGCGCGGTCCGCGAGGCTCGCGCGGCCTGGCCCGACGCACCCGTGTCGAGCCGCCTCTCGATCGACCTCACCGCCGCACGCATCGACGAGGACTCCGGACAGATGGAAGCCGCGGAGAATGCGTACCGCGCGATCCTCGCGCAGGCAACCGGCATCGATCCGGCCACCGATCCGATGCAGGACGACCTCGCCGCCACCGTGGAAACCGCGCGCAGCAACCTATCCGGCCTGCTGCGCGAGCGCGGTGCGCTCGACGAGGCCGAGTCGCTGGTCCGCGACATACTCGCCGCGCGCCGCGAACGCTTGGGCGAGCGCGCGCCGGCGACGCTGGCAAGCCGCCACAAGCTCTCGATGATCCTTGCCGCGCGCGGCGAGAACGAAGCCGCCGCGCGCGAGGCGCGAGCGACGCTGGACCTGCAACGCGAAGTGCTCGGCGACGAACACGCGGCGACGCTGACTACGATGCAGGGCCTCGCCAACATGCTCATTGCGACCGGCGATCTCGACACGGCCGAGCAACTCGCGCGCGAATCGCTGCACGGCTTCGAAACCCGGTACGGCGAAGCGCATGCGCAGTCGCTCGCGGCGATGAACACGCTCGCCTACCTGTCCGAGGAGCGCGCCCGGCCCGACGAGGCGGAGGCGCTGTACCGGCGCATCATCGCGATCGAGGAGCGAGCGCATACCTCGCATCCGACCAGTCTCGCGCCACGCAACAATCTCGCGATGCTGCTCCTCGAGACAGGCCGCGTCGAAACCGCACTGGTGGAGTTCGACGACCTGCTCGAACGCACGCGTGCCACGGTCGGCGACGACCACGCGATGACCGCGATCTTCCTCAGCAACCGGGGCCTGTGCCTGTCGCGCATGGGTCGCCTCGGCGAAGCGCGGCGCGTGCTCGAGGATGCACACGCGCGACTGCTCGCGATGTTCGGCGCCGACCATGCGCGCACGCGCGCCGCGGCGGAGCGGCTCGCCGAGGTCCGGGCCCGCCTCGATAAGCGTACGCCGAAGCCGGCGCCGACTGCGACATGATCGCAGCCGTACTCATCGCGAACGCGCTGCTTTCGATTTTCCTGGCGGCCGGCCTGTGGCGTGCGCGCCGTGCGCTGCATGATGAACGGGCACGAACCACGGCGCGTGTCGCCGAACGCGAGGCGCTCGCGCGCGAGCAGGCGAGTGCGAGCGAACGCGAACGCATCTACGAGGATCTGCACGACGATCTGGGCGCCCGCCTGCTCGGAATGATCCACGCGGCGGACTCCGCCCAGCAGGCGGATCGCGCGCGGGCGGCGTTGCAGGATCTGCGCGATGTCGTGACCCGCTCGCGGGGCACGCCGGGCACGCTCGGCGACGTCCTCGCGGGGATTCGCGGCGAGGCGGACCAGCGCCTCGCGGCCGCGGGCATCGAACTGTTCTGGGACGTGCCCGCAGGTTTGCCCGACCCGGATCTGGACACCGCGCGCGCGTTGCACCTGTATCGCATCGTGCGCGAGGCGATCAGCAACGTGATCCGGCACGCCGACGCAAGGCGCGTGCGCGTGCGCGCCGCGATCGTCGGCAGTCATCTGCGTCTCGAAGTGACCGACGACGGCAGCGGTGCGGGCGCCGTCGCACCGGCGGACGGGAGTGGTTTGCGCAACATGCGCGTGCGCGCTGCCGAACTCGCAGGCGACATCGACTGGAAGGCCGGCACCGAGGGCGGCACCAAGGTGGTGCTGAGCGTACCGTTGCAGGGCGACGCGTCGTGAGCTTCCCGCGCGCGCTGATGGTGGAGGATCTCGCTTCGAGCCGCGACTGGCTCGCACGTGCGCTGGACATCGCGTTCCCCGGCATCGGCATCGACATCGCGGAGAGCCTCGCCGAGGCGTCCGCCCTGCTCGATCCGCCACCGCCGCTCGCGCTGATCGATCTCGACCTGCCGGACGGTTCGGGAGTGCGCCTCATCGAGCACCTCCATCCGCTCGGCACGTTGTGCATCGTCGCGACCGTGTTCGACGACGATGCCCACCTGTTCCCGGCGCTGCGCGCCGGCGCGCAGGGCTACGTGCTGAAGGACCAGACGCCCGAAGCGCTCGCCGCGATCCTGCGCGGGATCGCGGAGGGGCAACC
Organism: uncultured Rhodanobacteraceae bacterium; assembly: GCA_964462745.1. Taxonomy (GTDB): domain Bacteria; phylum Pseudomonadota; class Gammaproteobacteria; order Xanthomonadales; family Rhodanobacteraceae; genus Dokdonella_A. The sequence goes on along the minus strand of CAYWZC010000009.1, from coordinate 12,679 downwards.
GCCGCTGTCGCCGTCGATCGCGCGGCGCCTGCTGCGCCACTTCCAACCGGATCCGCAACCCGCCAACGATGCAATGCTGACGGAGCGCGAGACCGACGTGCTGCGCCTCGTCGCCAAGGGCCTGACCGCGGCCGAGGCAGCCGCCGCGCTGGAGTTGTCGCGGCATACCGTCGCCGGCTATCTCAAGGAGATCTACCGCAAGCTGCGGGTTGGCTCGCGCGCCGAGGCGACGCTCGAAGCCGTGCGCCGCGGACTCGTCGCGGAGCCCTGATGCGAGAATGACCTTCCATGGTCGGTGCGCAATCGCGCAATTCCTTGTCAGGGCAGCAGGCAACCAAGGACGAGTCTCGAATCCGTCGCACTGGACCGCGCCCGTACCCTGCTTGCAGGGCGCAAACGTCGGGATCTCGTGCGAGGCACTGATACCCGGCGCATCGATCCTCGACCCGTCGAAATTCCCCCGGAAAGAGACGCGGCAAGCGTATGCCGGCAGCTCGTCCGGCAATACCCCGCGTTCGGGGGGGTGGAATACCGTGGGACGCCTTTCGGCCCCGACCTACATTGTGTAGGTCGGCTTTTCCTGGCCGAGGATGCCGGCGAGGATCGACTCGATCCGCGTACGCGCGGTCTCGCCGTCGGGCGAGTCGTTGAACTGCACGCCGATGCCTGCGGTGCGGTTGCCCTGCGCGCCCGCCGGCGTGATCCAGACCACCTTGCCGGACACCGGCAGGCGGTCCTTGTCTTCCATCAGCGAGAGCAGGATGAATACCTCGTCGCCGATCGTGTACTGCTTCACGGTCGGCACGAACAGGCCACCGCCGCGCACGAACGGCATGTAGGCGTTGAACAACGCCCCCTTGTCCTTGATCGCGAGGGACAGGATTCCCTGTCGTGGCGAAGCGGCGCCGATGTCCATGTCAGTTCCTCAGGTCCGGCGGACCGGATTGTCGATTCGTCCCGAGACCGGCGCGGGCCACGCAGCCAGCACGGACAGCAGCACCAATTCCGGGCGCAGCGGCGTGTCGAGCAACTGGCGCGCGCGATTGGCCTGGTCGAACCATGCGCCCAGCTTCGGGATTTCGCGTGCATCCGTCAAGCCGCAGCGGCCCTTCCGACCCTGCGCAAGCTGGCGCGCCTCGTCACGGGCCCA
>CAYWZC010000009.1:0-11429 GCA_964462745.1 uncultured Rhodanobacteraceae bacterium | reverse complement strand
TTCTGGCAACGGCTGCGGATCGTCGCGGGCAGGCGCTCGGGCCGATCACAGACCAGGACCAACACGGTATTCGCCGCCGGTTCCTCCAGCGTCTTCAGCAATGCGTTCGCCGCGTTCGCGTTCATCGCATCGGCCGGATCGATGCGCGCGATCTGGAATCCGCCGAACTGGCTCGACAGGCTGAGGCGCTGGCCGAGGTTGCGGATCTGGTCGATGGTCAACTCGCTGCGCAGCTTGCCGTCGTCGCGCGGTTCGAGGGTGATTTTCAGGCTGTCCGGATGCGTGCCATTCGCGAGCAGGACGCAGGCGCGGCAGGCGCCGCAGGCGACGGCACCCGCGCTGCGCTGCTCGCACAGCGCCGCGGCGATGAAGGCATCCGCGAGCATCCGTTTGCCGACGCCGGCCGGTCCGGCCAGCAGCAACGCGTGGTGCACGCGACCGCCATCGAGCGCACCGACGAGTGCATCCCACGCGCCCGCGAGCCATGCCGGCAGGCTCATGCGCGAACCTCCCTGCGGGCGATGAAATCCTCCAGCGCCGCAAGGGACGCCGCACGCACCGTTTCGACCGGGGCGCCGGCATCGATGATCCGGAAGCGCTCCGGTTCGGCGCGCGCACGCGCCCGATAGGCATCGCGCACGCGTTCGAAGAAACCGTCGTTCTCGCGTTCGATGCGATCGGCGGCATCGCGCCCCGCGGCTCGCGCGCGGCCTTCGGCAACCGGCAGGTCGAGCAGCAGGGTCAGATCGGGTCGCAGCGCATCTGCGGCCCAGTTCTCGAGGTCCGCAATGCGCGCATGCGGTTGCCCGCGGCCACCGCCCTGGTATGCGTAACTCGCATCGGTGAAGCGGTCGGAAAGCACCCACGCGCCGCGCGCCAGCGCAGGCCGGACGACTTCGCGCACGAGTTGCGCGCGCGCGGCGAACATCAGCAGCAGTTCGCTTTCGGCGCACAGGCCCGGCCGCTCGGGATCGAGCACGATCGCGCGCAGTGCTTCGCCGAGCGCACTGCCGCCGGGTTCGCGCGTCGCCACCACATCGAAGCCATGCTCGCGAAGTCGCGCCTCGAGCGCGGCCATCAGGGTGCTCTTGCCGGCGCCCTCGCCGCCTTCGACCGTGATGAACCGACCCGTCATCGACGTCGCCTCAACTGGTATTCGGCGACTGCGCGATTGTGTTCCGCGAGCGTCGCCGAGAATGCGTGGCTGCCGTCGCCGCGGGCGACGAAATACAGCGCATCGCCGGGTTCCGGATGCAGGGTCGCCGCGATCGCCGCGGCACCCGGCAGCGCGATCGGCGTCGGCGGCAGGCCGCTGCGCGTATAGGTGTTGTACGGCGTGTCGGTGGTCAGGTCGCTGCGCCGGATGTTGCCGGCGTAGCGATCGCCCATGCCGTAGATCACGGTCGGATCGGTCTGCAAGGCCATGCCGAGGCGCAGGCGACGCACGAACACACCTGCGATCGCCGCGCGCTCATCGGCGCGGCCGGTTTCCTTCTCGACGATCGAGGCGAGGATCAGCGCCTGGTACGGATCATCGAGCGGCAGGTCCGGTGCGCGTTGCTTCCACTGCGTAGCGAGCACCTCGCCCATCGCCTCGTGTGCGCGTTTCAGGACATCGAAATCCGATTCCCCCTTGACCCAGGCATAGGTCTCGGGAAGGAACCAGCCTTCCGGATGGCCGGCGTCGATCGAGAGCTGTCGCGCGATGTCCTTGTCGGACATGTGCGGCAAGGTCTGGCGCAAGCCGGTTTCCTGCGCCAGCGCGACGCGCAACTGCTTGAACGTCCAGCCGTCGATGATCGTGAAGCCGTGCAGCAGGACCTCGCCCGCGGCCATGCGACGCAGCAGTTCGCGCGGCGTCACGTCCGGCGCGAGCGCGTACTCGCCGGCCTGGACCTTGCCGGTGACGCGCATCTGCTCGGCCAGCACGCGCCAGTAGAACGGTGCGGCATCGGTCGCGTCGCTGCGCCGCAGCTGGCGCACGATGTCCTTGAAACGCATGCCGCGCGCAACGTCGATCGTCGCATCCGCCTGCGCGGAGAGCGGCGTGGCGACGAATCGCGTGTAATCGCGCCAGAACCAGGCGCCCGCGAAGAGCAGCGCGCCGAGCACGACCAGCACGAGCACCCGCACGATCACGCCACCGGCCTGCCTGCGACGCGCGATCATGCACCGACTCCGGGGCCTGGCGACATATCGCGGACCAGCGCTGCCAGCTGCCGCGCCCGCACCCCGATCGGCCAGCGTCGATCATCCAGTTGCGTGACCGGCACGATGCCTCGCAGCGCATTGGTCAGGAACACTTCCTCGGCCTCATGCAGTTCCTCCCGATCGATGTTCCGCACGACAACCGGCGTGCGTGCCAGCAGTTCCTCGCGCATCACTCCGGCGACTCCGCAGCGATCGACGGGAGGTGTCACGAGCCGACCACCGATGACCGCAAACAGGTTTGCCGCGGTCGCGCCGATCACATGGCCGTCGTGGTCGCACATCAGTCCCTCGTCGATCGCCGGGTCCTCCCATTCGGCGCGCGCGAGCACCTGCTCCAGCCGGTTGAGATGCTTGATCCCGGCCAGCAACGGTTGCGCCGCGAGCCGCGTTGCGCACAAGCGTACCCGCATTCCGCGCGCGTACCAATCCGCGCGCGACGCTGGCGGCGCGAATGCGGCGACGATGCGGGTCGCCGTGATCCCGGACGCCGCCGCGTAACCGCGTGCGCCGACTCCGCGGGTCAGGGTGATCCGCACGACCGCTCGCGCCATTCCGGCGCTGACCCGCGCACATTCGCTCGCAAGGTTTGCGGCGTCGGGCGCTTCCAGCCGCAGGCGACGGCAACCTTCCGCAAGGCGGGCCATGTGCCGTTGCCACAGCGGCGCACGGTCGGCGTCGAAATGGATCGTCTCGAACAGGCCGTCGCCATACGCAAGGCCGCGATCCAGCGCCGACACACGCGTCTCGTCGCACCCATCGACGAGAATGCGCACCGGCGCAGCGGATTGCGATCCGCTCACGACGCCACTCCGAGCGCGCGCAGCAGGCCGCGCGCCTTGGCCCGGGTCTCGTCGAGTTCGCGCCCTGCGTCGGAATCGACCACGAGACCCGCGCCCGCGCGCAGGCGCACGCAGTCGCGATCGAGCTCGAGCGTGCGGATCAGGATGTTGAGGTCGAGGTCGCCATCGCGGTTCAGATAACCGAGCGAACCGGTGTAGGCGCAGCGCGGCGCGCGTTCGAGCTCGGCGATGATCTGCATGCAACGCACCTTCGGGCAGCCGGTGATCGTCCCGCCCGGGAACACCGCGCGAATCACATCGGCCGGCCGCACGTGCCGGCGCAGGCATCCGCGCACGTTCGACACGATATGGTGCACGTGGGCATAACTTTCCACGCCCATGAGTTCGTCCACTTCGACGCTGCCGGGCACGCACACGCGACCGAGGTCGTTGCGTTCGAGATCGATGAGCATGATGTGTTCGGCGCGCTCCTTGGGATGCGCAACCAGTTCGCGGACGCGCTCGGCGTCGTCCTCGCCGGCCACGCGCGGACAGGTCCCGGCGATCGGCCGGGTCTGGACCCGGGCACCGCGAACCTCGACGAGTCGCTCGGGCGACGAACTCGCGATCGCCCAACCCGGCTGCTGCAGGAGGCCCGCGAACGGGGCCGGGTTCGCGCGCCGCAACGCGGCATACACGCTGGCCGGATCGGCCTCCGCGGCGAACCGGCCGTGCCATGCGCGTGACAGGTTGACCTGGAACACGTCACCCGCCAGCAGATATTCGCGGACCCGCGCAACCCCGTCGAGGAATGTCCCGGGCGCATCCTCGTCGAGGACGGCCAGCGCAGGCACGGGCGGGAGTGCCACGCCGCGTTCGAGATCCGCCGCCAGCTCGTCGAGCAGATCCGCCTGCCCGGCTTCGGCAACCAGCAGCGTGCGATCGCGCTTGCGGTCGACGAGGATCGCGGCCGGACAACGCAGGGCCAGAGCGTGCGGGACCGTGCGATCCGCTGCCCGCACGCGATCGACGCGCGGTTCGATCTCGCTCGCGACTTCGTAGCCGAGATACACCACCCAACCACCGCGAAACGGCGGATCGGGGCGATCCGATTCCGGCGCGCCAGGATCCACCACGCGTTCGGCCATCCATTCCGCGTCGAGCGCTTCGAGGAAGCGCGTGCCGCGCGCGTCCCCGCCGCCATTGCGCACCATGCCGTCGGAATCGAGCCGCAACGCGGTTCCGGTGCACGCGAACAGGATGTCCCAGCGCGCACGGTCGCCGGCCTCGGCGGCACTTTCCAGCAGGCATGGATACTTGTGCGGGAACGCCGCCGCGACGGCGAGCAGGTCGCGCCGCCCGGCCAGCTCGCGAACCACGAATGACCGATTGTCCGATCCGGTCAAAGGCGCCGGAACACCAGGGTGCCGTTGGTGCCGCCGAAGCCGAACGAATTCGACAACGCGACATCGATCTTCGCCTCGCGCGCAACGTGCGGTACGAAGTCGAGGTCGCAGCCCTCGCCCGGATTGTCGAGGTTGATGGTCGGCGGAATCCGGTTGTCGCGCATCGCGAGGATCGAGAAGATCGCCTCGACGCCGCCGGCTGCGCCGAGCAGATGGCCGGTCATCGACTTGGTCGAGCTGACCATGAGCTTCTTCGCATGCTCGCCGAACACCGCCTTGATGCCCTGCACTTCGGCCACATCGCCTGCCGGCGTGGAGGTGCCGTGCGCATTGATGTATTCGACGTCGGTCAACTCGAGGCCGGCGTCGCGGATTGCCGCGACCATGCAGCGGCCACCACCCTCGCCGTTCTCGCTCGGCGCGGTCATGTGGTACGCGTCGCCGCTCATGCCGAAGCCGGCCAGTTCGCAGTAGATGCGCGCACCGCGTTTCTTCGCGTGTTCGTAATCCTCGATGACGAGCACGCCGGCGCCGTCGGACAACACGAAACCATCGCGATCGCGATCCCATGGCCGGCTCGCCTTCTGCGGTTCGTCGTTGCGTGTGGACAACGCACGTGCCGAGCAGAATCCGCCCACCGCGGTGCCGACCGTCGCGCACTCGGCGCCGCCCGCGATCATGACGTCGGCGTCGCCGTACTGGATCATGCGCATCGCAAGGCCGATGTTGTGGGTGCCGGTCGTACAGGCGGTCACGCAGGCGATGTTCGGGCCCTTCAGGCCGAGCATGATCGACAGGTTGCCCGAAGCCATGTTGATGATCGAACTCGGCACGAAGAACGGCGAGATCTTGCGCTGGCCTTGTTCGTGGTAGGTGATCGAGGTGCGCTCGATCGTCGCGATGCCGCCGATGCCGGCACCGACCGCGACTCCGATGCGTTCCTCGTCGTGCTCGTGCGGGTGCAGGCCCGCATCGGCGAGCGCCTGGACCGACGCGGCGATGCCGTAATGGATGAACGGGTCCATCTTCTTCACGTCTTTCGCCGGCACCCACGCGGCCGGATCGAAATCGCGTACCTCGCCCGCGATGCGGGTCGGGAACGTGCTCGCGTCGAAATGGGTGATCGGACCGATGCCGCTGTTGCCGGCACTGATGTTCGCCCACGCCGTGTCCACGTCGTTGCCGACGGGACTGACCAGGCCGAGGCCGGTGACGACCACGCGACGCTTGCTCATGATTCCACCTTTCGATATCCGCAAACGCAAACTGCGCCGATCAGTGTGCCCTGGTCGCGTGCATGCGATCAGGGCACGCCACTGGCGCAGCCTTGCGAAGCCGGGCCGCTGGCGCAGCCCGGGAATGATTCCGGTCAGGCCTTGACGTGCGCCTGAACGTAGTCGACTGCCTGCTGGACGGTCGTGATCTTCTCGGCTTCCTCGTCCGGGATCTCGCACTCGAATTCTTCCTCGAGCGCCATCACGAGTTCGACCGTATCGAGCGAATCCGCACCGAGGTCGTCCACGAACGACGCGTTCGGCGTCACTTCATCTTCCTTGACGCCCAGCTGTTCGACAACGATTTTCTTCACGCGTTCTTCGATAGTGCTCATGATGCGATGTCCTCCAAATGGGAACCTGCTGCGGTAGCCGGCAGCGCGGAGCCCCAAGGCCCGGCGCGAAGTCGGCGCATTGTAGTGGAACGGTCGGATAGTGGCTACTTCATGCCGGATCGCGGTGCCGGCCGCATCCTGCTCGCTTCAGGCCATGTACATGCCGCCGTTGACGTGCAGGGTCTCGCCGGTGATCCAGGCCGCAGCCGGCGAGGCCAGGAACGCCACCGCGTGGGCAACGTCGGCCGGTTCACCGAAACGGCCCAGCGCGATCTGGCCGAGCATCGCCTGCTTCTGGGCGTCCGGCAGCGCATCGGTCATTTCGGTCGCGATGAATCCCGGAGCAACCACGTTCACGGTGATGCCACGCGAGCCGATCTCGCGCGCGAGTGATTTGGAGAAGGCGATGATCCCGGCCTTGGCGGCGGCGTAGTTCGCCTGCCCGGGATTGCCGATCGCGCCGATCACCGACGCGATGCTGATGATGCGCCCGCGGCGCGCCTTCATCATGCCGCGCAACACCGCCTTCGACGTGCGGTACACGGAACTCAGGTTGGTGTCGATGATCGCCTGCCAGTCCTCGTCCTTCATGCGCAGCAGCAACTGGTCGCGGGTGATGCCCGCGTTGTTGACGAGAATCGTCACCGCGCCGAAATCGCCGGAGACCGATTCGACGAGCGCGTCGACGCCGGCCACGTCGGTGACGTCGAGCACGCGACCCGCGCCGCCGTGCGCGGCCAGCCGCGCGCCGATCGCCTGCGCACCCGCGTCGCTGGTCGCGGTGCCGATGACGGTCGCGCCCAGCGCGGCCAGCCGGTCCGCGATCGCGGCTCCGATGCCGCGGCTCGCGCCGGTGACCAGCGCGATCTCGCCAGCCAGTATCTTCTCGCTCATGGTCACTCCTGCTGGACTCGCGCTTCCGGCACGACCGGGCGCAACACGGGGTGGTTGTCAGTCGACGTTGTGCACGCCTGCCGCGCCGATCAGGAACGCTCGGCCAACGCAGCGTCGAATTCGTCCGGCGTACCGATCGAGCGCACATCGATGGATCGGTCGATGCGCCGGACCAGGCCGGACAGGACCTTGCCCGGTCCGCATTCGACGATTCGGGTCACGCCGAGATCGGCAAGTTTCGCGACGCCATCGCTCCAGCGCACCGGTTCGTACAACTGGCGTTCCAGCGCCGCGCGCGCTTCCGCGCTGTCCGCGCTGATGCGCGCATCGATGTTGCGCACCACCGGGAGTTCCGGCGCCGACCAGGCCAGCGCGTCGAAGCGCCGGGCGAGTTGCGCGGCGGCGTCGCGCATCAGCGCGCAATGCGAAGGCACCGACACGGCCAGCTTGATCGCCTTGCGCACACCGAGGTCGGCGAGCCGCGCGAGCGCGCGATCGACCGCTTCGGCATGACCGGCCAGGACGATCTGGCCCGGTGCATTGAAGTTCGCGGGTGCGACGACCTGGTCGCCCGCAACCTCGGCGCAAACCGATTCGATCTGCGCGGGCTCGCCGCCGAGCACCGCCGCCATCGCGCCGACCCCGGGCGGAACCGCGGCCTGCATCAGGCGCCCACGTTCGGCGACGAGGCCGGCCGCATCGCGCAACGACAGCACCCCGGCACATACGAGCGCGGTGTATTCGCCGAGACTGTGACCGGCCAGGAACGCGGGGCGCGCGCCGCCGGCTTCGAGCCATGCGCGCCAAACGGCCACGCCCGCGGCAAGCAAGGCCGGCTGGGTATGGTCGGTGCGATCGAGATCCGCCTGCGGCCCGTTCTGCGCGAGTGCCCACAGGTCGATGCCCGCACCGTCCGAGGCTTCGGAGAACGTCGCGACGATGCCGGGATGCGCGGCGGCGAGATCGCCGAGCATGCCGAGCGACTGCGATCCCTGGCCGGGAAACACGAACGCCAGGGTCGGGATTCGGGATTCGGGATTCGGGGTTCGGGAAGCTTGGTTCATCGTATCGAGAGCCGCACGGAGCGGCTTTCCATGCACCCGTCAGTAACGTACCAGCGCCGAGGCCCAGGTAAAGCCGCCGCCGAACGCCTCCATGAGCAGCAGCTGGCCGCGCTGGACCTTGCCCGAACGGACCGCCGCATCGAGCGCGAGCGGCACCGAACCGGACGAGGTGTTGCCGTGCCGGTCCACGGTCACGATGACCCGGTCCATCGGCAGGTCGAGGCGCTTCGCGGTCGCCTGGATGATGCGCAGGTTGGCCTGGTGCGGGATCAGCCAGTCGATCGCGTGCTTGTCGAGGCCATTCGCTTCCAGCGTTTCGTCGACCACGCGATCCAGCGTCCTGACCGCAACCTTGAACACCTCGTTGCCGGTCATGAGGACGCGCACACCGGCGTTCTTTTCCTCCGGCTTGAACCCGGCCGACACGCCGACCGGGTTCCACAACAGTTTCTTGTAACCGCCGTCCGCATGCAGGTGGGTGGAGATGACGCCCTGCTCGTCCGATGCCTTGAGCACGACCGCGCCGGCACCGTCGCCGAACAGCACGCAGGTCGCGCGATCGGTCCAGTCGATCATGCGCGACAGGGTTTCCGCGCCGACCACGAGCGCGGTGCGAACCTGGCCGGAACGGATGAACTGGTCCGCGGTCGCGAACGCGTACATGAAGCCCGAGCACGCCGCATTGACATCGAACGCCATGCAACCGTTCGCGCCGAGCCGATGCTGCAGGAGGCACGCAGTCGACGGGAAGATGATGTCCGGCGTGGTCGTGCCGAGCACGATCATGTCGAGTTCGGACGCCTCGACGCCCGCGGCATCGAGCGCGCGCAGCGCCGCCTCGAACGCGAGATCGCCCGTGGTCTGCCCATCCGCCGCGATGTGTCGCTGGCGGATTCCGGTACGCGAGGCAATCCACTCGTCGCTGGTCTCGACCGTGCGCGCGAGGTCCTCGTTGGTGAGCACCTTGTCGGGCAGATAACTGCCGGTGCCTGCGATACGCGAATGGATCAGGGCAGTTCCCCGGAAAGGACGGCCGGTCGAAAACCACGCGACCGGCAACGCGATGACGATGCCGTACGCCGCTGGCCGGCACGCACGTCAGGAAGGAACCGGCTCCGCTTCAGCGCGGAGCACGGCGCGATCAATCTTCGTCGACGACCGGCGCGCTGGTCTGGATGACCTTCTTGCCGCGGTAGAAGCCGTCCTTGGTGACATGATGCCGCACATGCACCTCGCCCGACGTGGGATCGGTGGAAAGCTGCTTCGCGGTCAGCGAGTCATGCGAACGACGCATGCCGCGAGTGGAAGGGGTTCTGCGACTCTTGGCAACAGCCATGGTACTTCGACTCCGTAGTTGGGTATCTCCGAGCAGGAGCCGACCCGATTGAACAATCGAATATTATAATCCGTTGGTGGCCGCCATGCACGCCAGGCGGCCCACCAATCGACCTCGCGCCTGTACCCGGACCTGCGCTCCGGCAGCGCTCAGGACCGTTTGAGGTCGCGCAGCGCCGCGAACGGGCTTTCCTCGCGCACGGCCTCGGGTTCCGTCCCGTCCGGTTCGGCGACGACCGGTTCGCTGCCCGGCTTGGTCGGCACCAGCGGCAACGCGAGAATCAGTTCGTCCTCGATTACCGCGACCGGATCCAGCATCCCGTCCTCGCTGAGCAGCGGTTCGTGATCGGCCGGCAGGCCCGCTTCCCCGGTTTCCGCCGCGATCACGCCGAAACGCTGGTCGAGCACGACTGGAAACTCGAAGCGATCGAGCGTGCGCTGGCAAACCAGCGGCAGTTGCGCCTCCGCGTGCAGATCGACGGTCACCAGCCCGGAGCTCTGCCTGTCGAATGCGAGCACATACCGCACGCTGCCCTGCGTGGAAGCGAGGCTTTGCGCGAGGCGCGGCATGCGCGACAGATCCACCTCGCCCTCGAACACGCGGCGCATCTGCGCCATGCGTTGCGCGTCCACTCGTTCTGGCAGGGCCGCGGACATGGGCGCGCGATGGTAGGGGCGCCTTGAAGGACTGTCAAACCTGGCCCGGAACGCAGCCTACCCGGGCCGAGCGAGCAGAGTCGTCGCTGGAAGCGGGTGGTTTGCGGCTCGCCGGGTGCTGCGTCAGACTGCGCGAATGACCATGCCGCCGCCCTACCTGATAGCCGTCGTCATCGTGCTCGGCCTCGTTGCGCTCGCGATGTGGGTATTCGAGCGTCGCGCACGCGAGCGCACGCAATTGCTCACCGCGATACTCGATCTCGCCGACGATTTCGAACGCAGCCTGCACGAGTGCCGCGCGCGGCTGCGCCGGATTCCAGGCCTGGTGGCACACACGCCGTCGCCGGATCCGTTGTCCGCGCATGCCACGCTCGCCGCGGAACCGCAAGTCCAGGCGGCGCTGCGCGACCTGCTCGGCCATCGGCTCTGGCTCAAGGCGCACGTGGCCGACGCGAGCATCGGCGAGTTGCGTGCGGCGCACGACTCGCTGGTCCAGTCGCGCGCCGAACTCGACGCCCAGTTGCAGCGGCTGGCGACAGCGGCCGCCGAACTCGGCGACGCCTGCGAGGCGGCGCGATCGGACGCGACGACATCGACCACCGCATGAGCGCGCCGCAGGCGGTCGATCTGATTCTCGCGTCGGGCTCGCGCTACCGGCGCGAACTCCTCGCCCGGCTCGGCCGGCCGTACCGCAGCATCAGCCCGGACATCGATGAAACCCCGTTGCCGGGCGAACCCCCGGTTGCGCTCGCCGCTCGCCTGGCCCGTGAAAAGGCACGCGCGGTTGCCGATGGCACGACCGGCACCGTGGTCATCGGTTCCGACCAGGTTGCCGAACTGGATGGCATCGCGCTCGGCAAGCCGGGCGACGCCCCCACCGCGCGCCGCCAGCTCGGTGCGTGCGCCGGCCGCGCGGTAGCGTTCCATACCGCGCTGCGCGTGCTCGACACCCGCGACGGGAGCGACCGTCGATACGAGCACATCGACCGTACCACGGTCGTTTTCCGCCCCATCGACGCCGGAGAAATCGCGCGCTACGTCGATCGGGAACAGCCATTCGACTGCGCCGGCAGCTTTCGCTGCGAGGGGCTCGGCATCGCGCTGTTCGAACGCATCGAGACCAACGATCCGACCGCACTGATCGGCCTGCCGCTGATCGCGCTCGCGCGACTGCTGCGCGAGGCGGGATTGGACGTGATTTGAGCGGCGGCGGGACGGCGGAAGGTGCACTGGAAGGAATGGGTGCGGCAACCGCGTGCGTCGCGGGCCCTCGCCCAATCCGTTCGCGTCCGCGAATGGTCCCCCCTTCTCCCGTCGTTACGTAGGAGCAAGCTTCAGCTGCGATGCTTTTCGTGCACCGTGGTTAACGGCATCACGGCTGAAGCCGGTTCCTACACGGTTCCTACGCGGGTTCCAATCGGGCGCGGGCGAGGGACGGAGGTGCGGCCTTCGGCCGCTTCATTCATCATGGGAA
>CAYWZC010000008.1:0-46408 GCA_964462745.1 uncultured Rhodanobacteraceae bacterium | reverse complement strand
GGACCGGCGTGGCCGGACAGGCACTCGGTGACGTACGGCACGCGCGGCTTCTTGGCTTCGGGATGCAGGCGGTTGTGGCGCTCGCAGTCGAAGCCGTCACGCGACAGTTCGCTGAAGCTGGGGCACGACCACACATCGGCCTTGACGCCGTAATCCTTCTCCAGCACTTCCGCGGCATGGATGGCATCGCGCAGCGAACCGCCCGCGCCCATCAGCTGCACGCGCGGCGCCTTCTTGTCCGCCGCGGCCTCCTGGAACAGGTACATGCCCTTGACGATGCCGTCGTAGCTGCCTTCGGGCATGTCGGGGTGGGTGTAGTTCTCGTTGGTCGTGGTCATGTAATAGAACACGTCCTGCTGATCCTGGTACATCTCCTTGACGCCTTCGTGCAGGATCACGGCCACCTCGTAGGAGAAGGTGGGGTCGTAGGCGCGGCAGTTGGGAATGGTGCCGGCCAGCAGCGGCGAGTTGTTGTCCGAATGCTGCAGCCCCTCGCCGGGGAAGCTCGCACCCGCGGTCGCGCCGATCAGGAAACCGCGCGCGCGCTGGTCGCCACCGGCGAAGATCAGGTCGCCCACGCGGCGGAAGCCGAAGAACGAGTAGTAGATGAAGAACGGCAGCATCGGCACGTTGGAAACCGAATAGCTGGTGCCCGCGGCGATCCACGCCGACACGCCACCGGCTTCGCTGATGCCCTGCTGCAGGACCTGGCCGTCCTCGGCCTCGCGGTAATACAGCAGCTGGTCGGCATCCTGCGGACGATACTTCTGGCCGAACGGCGCGTAGATGCCGATCTGGCGGAACATGCCCTCCATGCCGAAGGTGCGCGCCTCGTCGGCGACGATCGGCACCACGCGCGGGCCGATCGCCTTGTCGCGCAGCAACAGGTTCATGCCGCGCACGATCGCCATCGTGGTCGAGAACTCGCGCTCGCCGCTGCTCTTGGTGATCGGTTCGAACACGGAGAGATCCGGCGCCGGCAGGCTCTCGCTCTTGCGCCGCCGCTGCGGAAGGAAGCCGCCGAGCGCCGCGCGGCGTTCGAGCAGGTACTTGACCTCGGGCGAGTCCTTGCCCGGATGGTAGTACGGCACGTCGGCGAGCTTGTCGTCCTCGATCGGAATCTGGAAGCGGTCGCGGAATGCACGCACCGCGTCCTCGTCGAGTTTCTTCTGCTGGTGGGTCGGGTTCTGCGATTCGCCGGCCGCGCCCATGCCGTAGCCTTTGACGGTCTTGGCCAGGATCACGGTCGGCATGCCTTCGGTATGCACGGCGGCGTGGTATGCGGCGTACACCTTGTGCGGATCGTGGCCGCCGCGATTCAGGCGCCACACGTCGTCGTCGGACAGGTTCGCGACCATCGCGGCGGTCTCCGGATACTTGCCGAAGAAATGCTCGCGCGTGTACGCGCCGCCGAATGCCTTGCAGGCCTGGTACTCGCCGTCCACCGTTTCCATCATGAGCTTGCGCAACACGCCATTGGTGTCGCGCGCGAGCAGCGGATCCCAGTAGCTGCCCCAGATCAGCTTGAGCACGTTCCAGCCCGCACCGCGGAACACGCCCTCGAGTTCCTGGATGATCTTGCCGTTGCCGCGCACCGGGCCGTCGAGGCGTTGCAGGTTGCAGTTGATGACGAAGATCAGGTTGTCCAGCTTCTCGCGCCCGGCCAGCGAGATCGCGCCGAGCGACTCGGGTTCGTCGGTCTCGCCGTCGCCGAGGAAACACCAGATCTTGCGATCGGTCTTCGGCATCAGGCCGCGGTTCTCGAGGTACTTCCAGACCTGCGCCTGGTAGATCGCCTGGATCGGGCCGAGGCCCATCGACACGGTCGGCACCTGCCAGTAATCCGGCATCAACCACGGATGCGGGTAGGAACTGAGGCCGTGGCCCTTGCCGGCGACCTCGGTGCGGAACAGGTCGAGGCGGCTCTCGTCGAGGCGCCCTTCGAGGTACGAGCGCGCATAGATGCCGGGGCTCGAATGGCCCTGGTGGAAGATCAGGTCGCCGGGGTGGTTCTCGTTCGGCGCGCGCCAGAAATGGTTGAAGCCGACGTCGTACAGGGTCGCGCTCGATGCGAAGCTCGCGATGTGGCCGCCGAGCTCGCCGGGTTTGCGGTTCGCGCGCACGACCATCGCCATCGCGTTCCAGCGGATCAGGCAGCGGATGCGCCATTCCATTGCGGGATCGCCGGGTGCGTGCGCCTCGACCTCCGGCGGGATCGTGTTGACGTATTCGGTGGTCGGCTGGAACGGCAGGTGACCACCCGCGCGACGCGTCTCGGCGACCATGCGCTCGAGCAGCTGGTGCGCGCGATCGGTGCCGTCGGCGCGAATCACCGCATCGAGCGACTCGATCCATTCGCGCGTCTCGCGCGGGTCGATGTCCTGGTCGAGTATGTCCTGCAACTGGTTCATTACGCTTCTCCGCGTTCCCGTGAACGCCTGGTACTTCCGGCCAACGCCACCGCGACGGGCCGCGGGGATGCAGACGGGAAGTCTATCAATTCGGCGACGGTTCGGCCGCATACCACAATCGACAGGCCACCTACAACGCCGCGAATGCGGGCTGACCGACCGATCCGGTTGTGCGTATGTTTCCCCGGACCGCGTGCCACGAGCGCGACGCGGCGCTTCGATTCGTTCCCGAACGGGAACTCGCGACCCACCACCCAGACGAGGAACGGGGGAATGACTCACTACAACCGAACGCATGCGCGACTGTCGCCGGGGACCGCACTTCGCACGACCATCATCGCCGCACTTTCCGCATTGTCGCCGATCGCGGTCGCGGCCATCGGCGTCCACGATCCGGCCATCCAGCCGACCGCACCCGCGCACCCGGCGATACCCGCCGTTCCACGTGGCACCACGCTGGTCCTGACCTTCGAGGGACTCGGAAACCAGGAAGCGGTGAATGAATTCTACAATGGCGGGACCGGCGGCAACGGCAGCGGGCCCGGCCCCGACTACGGCATCACGTTCACCAGCAATTCGCTCTCGATCATCGACGCGGACGCCGGCGGCACGGGCAACTTCGGCGGCGAACCGAGCCCCGACACCGTCCTGTTCTTCCTGACCGGCGCCGCCGCAACGATGAACGTGCCGGGCGGCTTCACGACCGGCTTCTCGTTCTACTACTCGGCCATCAACAATCCCGGCCAGATCCGCGTCTATGACGACCTCGACGCGAGCGGCAACCTGCTGGCCACGCTCGATCTTCCGCTGACGCCGTACGGCGGCGCGCCGGACCCTTCAGGGGATTTCAGCCCGCTGGTACCGATTGGCGTCTCCTTCACCGGCACCGCGCGATCGGTCGACTTCGGCGGAACGGTAAACCAGGTCGCGTTCGACGACATCACGCTCGGCACGGACACGCCGGGCGGTCCGGGAGATCCGCCGCCTGCGCCGCCCGAAGCGATTCCGACCCCGCTCCTGTCGCCCGGCGGCCTGGCAGCGCTTGGTGGCTTGCTGGGCCTGGTGGCACTCGCCTGGAATCGACGCACGAAGCGCGCGTTGAAGTAGTGACACATACCCGGATGCGCACCCGCGTGCGCATCCGGGTCCCTGGGCTTCCGGTGCCCGTCGATCATCGACGAATGCCGGCACGCAATACCCTCTCCGAATCTTGCCTTCCGCCGAGACTGCCGAGACCGGCTACCTGCCTCAGGGGCGGGCGGGCGCCGCTACCTCGGCCGCGGTCTGGCCGGCCGCGGCGCGGATCTGCGCCTCGACGCACGCGATCGCGGTCATGTTGAACACGCGGCGCACGGTCGCGGAAGGGCTCAGGATGTGCGCGGGGCACGCGAGGCCCATGAGCATCGGACCGAGCACGACGCCGTCGGTCATCGAACGGGTGATGTTGAACGCGATGTTGGCCGCGTCGAGGTTCGGCAGCACGAACAGGTTCGCGCGGCCCTTGAGCAGCGAGTTCGGGAACTGGCGTTCGCGGATTTCCTCGTTGAGCGCGGCGTCGGCGTGCATCTCGCCTTCGACCTCGACATCGGGCAGTCGCTCGCGCAGCAGTTCGACGACGCGGCGCATCTTCGCGGCGCTCGCGTTCGCGTGGCTGCCGAAATTGGAGTGCGACAGCACCGCGATCTTCGGCACGATGCCGAACACGGTCAGGCGCAGGGCCGCCTGCGCGGTCGCCTCGGCGAGTTGTTCGGCATCCGGGTCGAGGCTGACGTGGGTGTCGAGGAAGAACCACACGCCGGTGTCGTTGATCACCGCGCTCATCGCCGCGGGCGATTGCACGCCGCGATCGAGCGGCAGCACGCTGGTCAGGTAGCCGAGCTTCTTCTGGTAGCGACCGATCAGGCCGCAGATCAATGCGTCGGCCTCGCCGCGCAGGACCATGAGCGCGGCGATCACGGTCGGTCGCGAGCGCACGATCGACTTCGCGCTGTCCGGCGTCACCCCGCGGCGTTGCAGCAACTGGTGGTAGAGCATCCAGTAATCCTTGAAACGCGGATCGTCCTGGATGTTGCAGAGTTCGAAATCGCGGCCCGCGACGAGCCGCAGGCCCATGCGTTCGATGCGCTGCTCGATGACCGCGGGACGTCCGACCAGGATCGGCTTCGCGATGTGTTCGTCGACGACGTGCTGGACCGCGCGCAACACGACCTCTTCCTCGCCTTCGGCGTACACGACGCGGCGTGGGTCGCTGCGCGCGTGGTCGAACACCGGCTTCATCATCAGGCCGGTGCGGAACACCTTCGACTCGAGCGCATCCTGGTACGCCTCCATGTCCTCGATCGGGCGCGTGGCGACGCCCGAATCCATCGCCGCCTGCGCGACCGCGGGCGCGAGTTGGGTGAGCAGGCGCGGGTCGAACGGCTGCGGGATCAGGTACTCCGGGCCGAACGAGCACATGCGGCCGCCGTACGCGCGCGCCGCGACGTCGCTCGCCTCGCGGCGCGCGAGTTCCGCGATCGCGTGCACGCAGGCGACCTTCATCGCTTCGTTGATCGTGGTCGCGCCGACATCGAGCGCGCCGCGGAAGATGTACGGGAAGCACAGCGCGTTGTTGACCTGGTTCGGATAATCCGAGCGTCCGGTCGCGAGGATAGCGTCGGGGCGCACCTCGAGCGCAAGCTCGGGCAGGATTTCCGGTTGCGGATTGGCGAGCGCCAGGATGATCGGCCGCTCGGCCATGCGTCCGACCATGTCCTGTGTGAGCACGCCGGGACCGGACAGGCCGAGGAAGATGTCGGCGCCGTCGATGATCTCGTCGAGCGTGCGCGCGTCGGTCTTGCGTGCGTAGCGTGCCTTGTTCTCGTCGAGATCGGCGCGGCGCCCGTCGTGGATCACCCCGTCGCGGTCGGCGACCCAGATGTTCGCGGCCGGCACGCCGAGGCTGACCAGCATGTCCAGGCACGCAATGCCCGCGGCTCCGGCGCCGGTCGAGACCAGTTTCACGTCGCCGATGTCCTTGCCGACGATGTGCAACGCGTTGATGACCGCGGCGCCGACGATGATCGAGGTGCCGTGCTGGTCGTCGTGGAACACCGGGATGCGCATGCGCTCGCGCAGCTTCTTCTCGACCACGAAGCATTCCGGCGCCTTGATGTCCTCGAGGTTGATGCCACCGAAAGTCGGTTCCAGGCTCGCAATGATCTCGACCAGCTGATCCGGGTCGCGCTCGGCGATCTCGATGTCGAACACGTCGATGTTGGCGAACTTCTGGAACAGCATCGCCTTGCCTTCCATGACGGGCTTGGCCGCGAGCGGGCCGATGTCGCCGAGCCCGAGCACCGCAGTGCCGTTGCTGATGACCGCGACGAGGTTGCCGCGTGCAGTCAGCGACGCCGCCTCGTGCGGATCGCGCACGATCTCCTCGCAGGCGGCCGCGACCCCGGGCGAATAGGCGAGCGACAGTTCGCGCTGGGTGACGACCGACTTGGTCGGCATGACCCGGATCTTCCCGGCCGGCGCACGACGATGGTAGGCAAGCGCGGCAGTCTTCAGTTCGTCGATCGTGGCCATGGTTTCGCGATGTGGGAGAGGTTCGGGAGGGGGATTGCGGACGCAAAATCAAGCATAGCACCGCGGGACCGAACGACAGGAACCCGAACGGTAGGAGCCAGCTTCAGCTGCGATGCTTTGCCACAACCTCGCACGGAATGGAAAGCATCACGGCTGAAGCCGGTTCCTACAAGAATGCATCCGGAAAGACGCCTCGCGAAGCCGCGCCATGCGCCGGCTATCCGGCCGGGTCGTACCCCAGGTAGTCGAGGCTGGTCTGCAACATCGCCGCGGTACCGGTGGCGAGCGCGCCTTCGTCGAGGAGGAAACGCGGCGAATGGTTGCTCGGCGCGGTTTCGGGATCGACGCCGGCCGTGGTCGCGCCGACGAAGAAGTACACGCTCGGCACGTTCGCGGCGCGCGCGAGGTGCGGGAAATCCTCGGACGCGGTCCAGCGATCCGCTTGTTCGACATGCTCCTCGCCGAGCGCGGCTTCCAGGCTCGTGCGCACCCGCGCGGTAAGTTCCGGATCGTTCGTGTTGACCGGATTGCTGCCCGGCGTGACCGGAATCTGCATGTCGACGGTCGCATTGTTCGCGGCCGCGACGTGCTCGACGATGTTGCGCAGGCTCGCGAGCGCCTGCACGCGCATGTCCTCGTCGAACGCGCGCACGGTGCCCTGCAATTCGGCGCTGTCGGGGACGATGTTGAAGCGCTGGCCGCCGTTGAAGATGCCGAACGTGACCACGGCCGGATTCTGGTTGATGTTCAACTGGCGGCTGACGATGGTCTGCGCGCTCATCACGATCTCGGCCGCGGTCACGATCGGGTCGACGCCCTTCCAAGGCGTCGCGCCGTGGCTCTGGCGGCCGTTCACGGTGATGCGGAACGTGTCCGAACTCGCCATCATGCCGCCCGCGCGCAACGCGACCGTGCCGACCGGCAGCGCACTGACCACGTGCATGCCGAAGATCGCATCCGGCGTGAAATCGCGGAACACGTTCTCCTTGACCATGAGCGGCGCGCCGCCCTCCTCGCCGGGTGGCGCGCCTTCCTCGGCGGGCTGGAACACCAGCATGACCTCGCCGGGCAATTCCTCGCGCATCGCGGCGAGGATCGTCGCGACACCGAGCGTCATCGCGGTATGCGCGTCGTGGCCGCAGGCGTGCATGACGCCGACGGTCTTGCCGAGGTACTCGCCGGTCGCCTTCGACGCAAACGGCAGGTCGACTTCCTCGGTGACCGGCAGCGCATCCATGTCGGCGCGGATCGCGAGCCTCGGACCCGGCTTGCCGCCGCGCAATATGCCGGTCACGCCGGTATGCGCGATGCCGGTGCGCACCTCGTAGCCGAGTTCGGTCAGGGTCTCGGCGACGATGCCGGCGGTACGCACCTCGCGGTTGGAGAGTTCCGGGTGCTGGTGGATGTCGCGGCGCCACGCGGTGATGTCGGCGAGCACGGGTTCGACGCGCTGGATCGCGGTTGGAGTGGCACCGGCCGCAGGTGCGGCGCACGCGATCAGGGTCGCGGCGGCGATGAGGTGATGGCGCATGTCTCGATTCCCCTCGACGGATGACGAGGCGCCATGTTCGCCTCGCTCGGCGTCGAGGTCCAGTGGGCCATCGAAATCCCGCTCTCGGTGTCGGCTCCGGTGGTGTCGGCTCCGGTGATGTCGGCTCCGGCCCTGCGGGCCTTGAGCCGACCTACGGCCTTGGGCCGACCTACGGCCTCGAGCCGACCGACGAATTCGTCGCGGGCAGGTCGGTTCAAGCGGCGCAGCCGCGGAACCGAGGCCGGACCAAGCGAAGCGCCGGTTCAGCGCACATCGCCGAGCACGAGGTCCTCGGCCACGACGCGGTCGAGGCGAATGCGATTCGCGAACAGCGAGAACGCAAGCGCACCGGCGAGCCCGTTCGCGCGCGCCGCCCACGGCGGCAACCAGCGTGGCGGCGCGATGAAACCGGAGTCGAAGTACGGTTCCAGTGAAATCACGTCATGCAACGCAAGCTTGCCCGCGAACAGGTTGCGCGTGAGCTTGAGGCGCTGGTGCTTCAGCGCCCAGCGGAAGAACGTGTGGATCGACAGCAGGCCGTGCAGGTACACCGCATCCTTGGTGAACGCCGCGCCACCGGTCAGCGGCGCGCCGCGGAACACGCGCTGGCTCGACGCGAAGCTGTCCGCCTCGGTCTGGCCCGCATCGAGGAAGAAGCGGAACACTTCGATGAAGTCCGCGCCCGCGAGTGCCATGTCGATCGCGAGGATGCGCAGGCTGATGCGTTTCAGGCGCAGGATGTCGATCGAGCCGGACATGAGTTCGGCGAACACGGCCAGTCCTTCCTGGGTTGCGGTCACGCGCGGCGAGGAACGGCCGAGCGAGGCGAGGTGCGGCTGCGCGCGACCGTTCTGCGCGGTCAGCGAATGCACGAACGCCTCGTGTTCGAGCAGCTGGTGGCGATCGTCCTCGGTGAAACAGGTCGCGGTCCGCAAGCGGATGCGGGTCGCACCGGCCGCCGCCTTCGCGATCAGGTCGGCATCGGTCTCGACGCGGATCACCGCCGGACCGAAGAACTCGTCGAGTCGCTCCTGGAGGTCTTCCCTGAGGATGTCCGCCGGGATGCAGTAATCCGCTTCGCCCGCACCGAGCTCGTGGCCGAGTTCGTCCGCGATCGAGATGAAGTGGCGCGCCGCGTCGAGGTTGCTCGCCTCGCCGCCCGGAACGCGGTCGCCGGGTCGGCCGAACAGGTGTATGGATCGCGCGGTGATCCCGGCAGTCCCGGCCGCTTCGAGCAGCTCCGCCGCGACGCGCCAGGATTCGGCGCTGCGCGTCAGGTATTCGCCGACCGCGTGATCGGCCGGCGCCTCGCGCGCGATCGCGGCGAGTTCGGCACGCGCCTCGCCAAAATCCCGGCGCGCGTACTCGATCGTCGGCAGCCGCTGGCGTCCGTTGCGCCAGTGTTCGAGGAACTCCTGCTGCACATGCGCCGGCCAGCTCAGCGACGACAGCAGCCGGATGTCGCGCGTCGCCGCGACGAGGCGGCGGTCGAGCGCGGTCAGCGGATCGCCGGAGGGTTCGGTTGTCATGGCTCCAAGGTCACGGCCACGGGATTCCTGCAAGGTCCATTCCGGTCGATCAGCGCCGTCGCGATCATAACGCGCCACCGCCGGGGGCGGGGCTACAGCGCATGTCGCATACGGGAACCACGCGTCGTTGTTCGTAGCGGTCGGGACCGGCCATCCGGTCGAACCCGGCGCCACACGGAGAAACCACGATGCGAATCGCGAAGCAGGACCTGCCCGTCCGAATCAACGTGCCGGGCGCCGTCGCCCGCCAGAAGACCGGGTTCGGCAGCGCCGCGGGCTACGGAACCATCGGCGGCGAGTACTTCTCGCTCGCGGCCGGCACCGACATTTCACCGTTGCTGCAGGGATTGGAGAACGATCTGTGCCAGTCCCCGCACTGGGGCTACGCGTTGCAGGGCGCGCTCACCGTCATCTACGCCGATGGCACCAGGGAAGCGATCCGGGCCGGTGACCTGTTCTACTGGCCACCCGGACACACGGTGCAGGTCGAGGAGGATGCCGAAGTCATCCTGTTCAGCCCGCAACACGAGCACGGCAAGGTGATCGATCACATGCTCGGGAAACTGGCTGGTTGAAGCCGCCGTCCGGGTCGGCGCAAGCACCGCACGGCCCGTCACGCGCGCAATCGACAGGCAGCGGTTGCGTGAAATCCTCGCGGGCGTGCACGGCCCGCGCGCGACATGCGCGCGTTGTGAACCGCGTCACGAACCGGCCGTGCGCGCGACCACGGTCGCGCTTCCGATGCGGACTAGAATGGAGCGCACGGAGAGCGCCAATGCCGGATATCGACACCCGACCCCGAGCCGCGACAGGCAACGACGCGCAGGCGTGGTTCTGCGAAGTCTATCCACGCCTCAAGTCGATGGCGCATCGCGAACTCGGCAGCGCTGGCCGGACGCTCGATACGACCGCCCTGGTCCACGAGTTGTACCTCAAGGTCTGCACGGGCCGCGATCTCGAGTTCGACGAAACCCGCCAGTTCTTCGCCTACGCGGCGCGCGCGATGCGCCACATCCTCGTCGATCGCGCACGCGCGCGCGGACGCATCAAGGCCGGCGGCGACCAGCACCGGTTTACCTGGACCGAATCGATCGGCGACACGGTCGCGACCAATCCCGCCGACGCGTTGCAACTCGACGCCGCGCTCGATGCGCTCGAAGCCGACGATCCGCGCGCCGCGCGCGTGGTGGAACTGCACTACTTCGCGGGCCTGTCGCTGGAACGCGTCGCGGAAATCCTCGGCGTGGTGCGGCGCACCGTCGACCGCGACTGGCGCTATGCGCGCGCGTTCCTGCTCGCTCGGATTGAATAGTGCTATTGCCGAGAAAGTCCATCGTGGACTTTTTCGGCTCGTCGAGTCCGGTACACGCCCGGACTCGACTCCGACAGCCACCGCTTGCGCGGCGGCTGCGCGCGGTGCATCCCGGCACCGCAACCGGGGGATGTCGCAGTTCGTGACCGCAAGGCGTTTCGAGAACCGATGAGCGACGTCTCCGAACCCGTGACATCCGGCGCCCGCCTGCGCGAGTTGTTCGAGCGGGTCGTCGACCTGCCCGCGATCGAACGTGGCGCGGTGCTGGACGCTACAGGCGCGACCCCGAGCGAGCGCGAGCGGCTTGCCGTGCTGCTCGCGGCCGACAGCACCAGCGGCGGCCTGCTCGACACGCCGGCCGCCGATTGGGCACGGCGCCTGGAAGCCGAGGACGAGGACGAAGTCGCGGCGATGGTCGGTCGCTCGATCGGGTCGTGGCGATTGCGGGACCTGATCGGCCAAGGCGGCTCGTCGGTGGTGTTCCGCGCGACCCGCGATCTCGACGGCGCGGTGCAGGACGTCGCGCTGAAGCTGCTGCGCACCGGCCTGTTTTCCGACGAGGCGCGGCGCCGCTTCCGGCGCGAGCGCGCGATCCTCGTGCAATTGTCGCATCCGAACCTGGTGCGGCTCGTCGACGGCGGGATCAGCGAGGCGGGTATCCCGTACATCGTCATGGAACTCGTCGACGGGGTGCCGTTGACCACGCATGCGGACGAGCATGGGCTGGATCGCGACGCGCGCCTGCGCCTGCTCGCCGAACTCTGCCGCGCCGTCGATGCCGCGCACCGCGCGCTCATCGTGCATCGCGATCTCAAGCCATCGAACATCCTCGTCGATGCGAGCGGCCGACTCAAGGTGCTCGACTTCGGCATCGCGCGCCTGATCGACGAACAGGACGATCCGGCGACTGCGACGCAGCATCGCGCATTGACACCCGGCTACGCCGCGCCCGAACAATACGGCGACGGCCCGCTGACCACCGCGGTGGACGTTTACGCGCTAGGCGTACTCGCCGGCGAGCTGCTGACCGGCTGCCGCCTCGGCGCGGATGCCGCGCTGCCTGCAAGCGCGGATGCCACGATGCGCGAGGCCTGGCGCCGGCTCGACCCGGACCTCGCGACCATCCTGCGTGCCGCGCTCGCCGGCGACCCGGAGCGCCGCTATCCGTCGGCACGCCATTTTTCCGAGGACATCGAACGCCACCTGCGCCATGAACCGGTCAGCGCGCATCCGCCCTCGCCGTGGTATCGCGCGCGCAAGTTCGTCGCGCGGCATCGCGGCGGCGTCGCCATGAGTGGATTGTTCGTCGCCGCTATCGTCGCCGCGCTCGGCGTCGCGCTGTGGCAGGCCGGCGTCGCACACAGCCAGGCACGGCTTGCCCATCAACATGCGCAACGCGCCGAGGCGGTGCGCGACTTGCTGGTCGACTTGTTCGACGCGGAGATTCCATCGCGACCGCGCGATGAAATGCCAGGCACCGCCGAGATCCTCGAGCAAGGCGCGCGGCGTGCGCTGGAGGATCTCGGCGCGACGCCGGCAGTGCAGAGCGATCTGCTGCGCGCACTGGGCCGGGTTTACGACCACCTCGCCCTGCCGGACAAGGGCGAGCCCCTGCTCGACGCGGCGGTCGCCGCCGCGCGACGCATCGATCCGCCCGATCCGATCCTGCTCGGCGCCGCGCTCGGCGAGCGCGGTGAACTGGAACTGTCTCGCGACCGATACCCGGCGGCACTCGCCTACCTGGACGAAGCAATCGGGCTGCAACGCGTGGCCGAGCCCGGCAGCCTCGCGCTCGCGATCAGCCTCGACCGGCGCGCCCTTGCCGAAAGCAAGAGCGGCGCGCATGAACTCGCACTCCGCGACTATCGCGACGCGCTGGCGATCCGCGAAGATCGCCGGCCGGCGGGCGACCCCGAGATCCTCGGCAGCCTCAACGCCATCGCGACCGCAACCATCCGCGCCGGCCGGCCGGGTGACGCGATTCCGCTGCTGCGCCGCGCGGTCGATGGCGCGCGCGCGACGTTCGGCGAGAACCACGTCAAGACTGCGCACTACCTGAAGGACTATGCCGTCGCCCAGGGCATGCTGCGCAACTTTGCCGAAGCGGCGAGGTTGACCGAGGAGGCGGTGCGCATCGAGCGGACGCTGTATCCGCCGGGCAGTCCGGATGTCGTCAACGGTCTCAACAATCTCGGCGCCATGAACCTGATCCTCGGCCGCCTGCACGCCGCGCGCAAGGTGCTCGACGAAGGGCGGTCGATCCTTCGCGATGCGGGCCACGCACGCTCGATGGGCCAGACCTTCGTGCTCGCCAATCTCGCGCGCGTCGAGGAGGCCCTCGGTAACCGGGCTGGCGCACTGGCGCTGCTGCGCGAGGCCGAAGACATCGCAACCGAGCTGGTCGGTGCCGGGCACGCGCGCAGCATTTCGCTCGCCGTGCAGCGTGGCCGCGTGGAGCTGCTCGAGGATGCGACGACCGCGGCACGGTTCGCGGCGCGCATGCGGGAAGTCCTGGAGGATCCCGAGGCGCTCGGCCAGTTCCGCATGCAGAGTGAAGTCGAGGCACGCTACGCGCTCGGCCTCGCCGAACAGGCGCTGGGTCGAGATGCGGACGCGGAACGCTCGCTGCGAGCGGCGGTCGCCCTGCTGCCCACCGACCAGGTCGATCCGCGCCTGCTGCCGGCGGTCGTCGCACTCGCAAGATGGCAGCGCGAGCACGGCGAGGTTGCCGAATCGGACGCCTTGCTTGCGCACACCATCGAACGCGCCGTGCGCGAACTGCCCATGACGCATTACGCACTCGGCGAACTGCATCTCGAGCTCGCCGAATCCGAAGAACGGCGGAACCCGGTCGGGTCACGCGAACACGCGAATGCCGCGCGCGACGCATTCGCCGAACTGCCCGGATCCCACCCATGGCGACGCCGGCTCGATGCGCTCGCCGCACGCAACGCAGGCCAGGCATCGCTGCGGTCACCGCCTGCACCCTAGCAGCGTGCGTTTCGCCTTCCCGCAAAGACCCTGAACAACGCCGACCGGCAAGGGCCGTCATTCCGGCAACGTTGCTCCGGCTCCGATCCGAAACCGGAGTCCGGCGCTTCAGCGTGCCTTTCTGCCGGGGATTACGCCTCGCATTGCTCTCCTCGATGTCGCAACCACGTCCGCGATCTCGTTCACCGATCAGGACCGGCATGGAGCCGGCCTTTCAGGAGCGCAGCAATGAGACATGTATACCCCTCCCACGCGAGGTTCCCCCGGTTGCCGGTGTTCGCAGCGATCTTCGTCCTCGCCGCAGCGCCCGCGCATGCGGTCATCCACACGGTCGGCGGCGATGCCGATTGCGACTACGGAACCATCCAGCAGGCCATCAACGAGCTTCCGGTCGGCGGCGCGCACGAAATCCGCATCGCGAACTCGACGACCTACACGTCACAGGCGATCGCGATCAGCGGACGCGTGCTGACCTTGCGCGGCGGCTATGCGCATTGCGCGGACGGCACGCCGAGCGGAGCGACCCTGCTCGACGGCTCGGGCGGCGGCAACGACAGCGTGTTGACCGTGACCGGCGCCGGCAACGACGTGATCCTCGAGAACCTCGGTCTGTTGCGCGGCGACGAAGTACATGACGGCTACGGCGGCGGCATCGATTTCCGCGGCGCGGGATACATTACCCTGCGCAACACCGCGGTAACGCAGAACTACGCCGGCTACGGTGGCGGCATCAGCGTGACCGCGAGCGGCGGCGCAGCGGAACTGCGACTCGAAGCGGGCACCTACATCGCATTCAACACGGCGCAGTTTTCCGGCGGCGGCATCCGCGTCGAAGGCAACACGCGCGTGTTCCTGCTCGCCGGCAACTCGCGCATCTTCTTCAACGAAGCGCTCGGCATCGATCCGGCGAACAACCAGCCGCTGTACGGCTATGGCGGCGGCATCGAGGTGATCGGCCCGGCGCGTGCCGACATCAGCGCGCCGATCACCGACAACACCGCGCGCTACGGCGGCGGCATCGCCGTGGTCGGCGCGGACAGCAGCGAGGATCTGGACGGCGTGGTGCGCCTGTTCACGACCGAGGCGGGCAATCCGGTGGAGATCTCCGGCAACCGCGCGATCCAGACCGGCGGCGGCATCTGGCTGAAACCGGATGTCGGTCTCGACAACACATCCGCGGCGCGCCTGTGCGCTTCCGATTTTCGTATCGACGGCAACCGCGCTCAGCAAGGTAGCGCGATCTATGCCGACACCGACAGCGATGGAATAGCCTTCGATTCCGGTGGCGCGGTCTACCTCAATTGGCCGAGCGCCTCGGCCCTTTGCGGTCCGGAGCCGCAGGCCGCGCTCGGCGCGGTCGCCTGCGCGCCCGGCGTCGCCTGCAACACGATCGACGGGAATGTCGCGGAGGACGTCAACGGCCAGCCGACCGCGGGTGCTGCGCTGCTGTTCCAGACCGGCAGCAGCCTGAACGCCGACCGGGTCGCAATCCGCGCCAATCAGGGGGCGCAGGCGCTGCGTGGTATCGGTGATGACTTCAGCACCGTGACTCTGCTCAACTGCCTGTTCGCCGACAACGTCGTCAGCGGCCAGTTGCTCCGAATCGAAGAGTCCGACATGTCCCTGAATCTCACCGGTTGCACCCTCGCGAACAACACGGTGGGCGCCGCCGAAGTCGTGTCCGTGAGCAGCAACTTCGACCTGCGCCGTTCGATCCTGTGGCAGCCAGGCAAGACCTCGCTCGCACAATCCGGCGGCAGTCGCGTCGTGGAGTACGTGGTCACCAGCGAACGCGGATCACTCGACGGCGGCAATACGCCGTACGTGACCGAAGCCGACCCGCGCTTCGAGGATCCTGCACACGGCGACTACCGACCGATCGCGGCGTCGCCGGCCATCGATGCGGCGCCGTTCATCAACGAGATCGGCCCGGATCTCGATCTCGACGGACACTCACGCGGTTTCGACATCCCGATCGTGCCCGACTTCTTCGGCAACGCGGACATCGGCGCCTACGAGCGCCATGGCACGTTCTCGCTGGTGCGCAACCGCGGCTTCGGCACCGACCTGCGCCTGTGGAACGAGGTGACCCCGGGTTCGGCGACCTGGGAGGCCGAGGGGGCGAGCAGCGCGGGGGCCGTGCATGTCTCCGCCGATCCGCTCGTGACCGGCGATCTGGTCGGACTCAGCCAGTGCGTGCGGATTCCGGGTCCGGGAACCTACGCGCTCAACGGCTTCGGCCACAGCAGCGGCAACATCACGAGCCGCGACTTCGTGCGCCTGCACTGGAAACTCCGACCCGCCTCGCCGGGCGAAACCTGCGACGGCGCAGTGACCGCGGAGGGCGACCTGTTTCTTCCGAACGGCAACGCGTTCGCCGCGCCCGCGGCTCCGGCCCTCATCGCGATACCGGAGGCAGCCTGGACCTCGACGACGAGCGTGGAGATCACCACGATCGTGACCGAAGGCGGAATCACGGTGACCGGCAGCACCAATGGCTGGTTCGACGGCGTCACCCTCGAGCCGGTCGTCGACGACACGATCTTCGAGGACGGTTTCGATCCCTGAGCTCGGCGTTATCGCTTGTACACGCCGCGTCGATGACCGATCCGTACGACAAGAATGCGCAGTGCGGCGTCTTCGATCGCCGCGATGACGCGGTAGTCCCCGACGCGGTACTTCCAGAACTCGCCGAATTTCGATCCTTTCAACGCCGCACCGATGCTGCGCGGATCATCGAGTGTGGCAACGCGGTCGGACAGGAACCGGATGATGCGCCGCGCGGGTTCCTGCCCGAGCTTGTCCAGTTCCTTCGTGGCGGCCGGATCGAAATCAATCCGCCAGGCCATGCGCCTTCATCACGTCGCCAAGCGGCACCGTCGCGGTGCGGCCGGAGCGGATGTCCGCCAGACGCTGTTCGGCGAGATAGATGTCTTCCAGATCATCGATGTGTTCGAGGATCGCTTCTCGCGCATAGAACGTCTTGGTACGCCCTGTCGCGAGCGCGAGCGCCTCAAGGCGTTGTTCAATGTCTTCCGGGAGTCGGATGGCAAGCATGGGAAGTTCCACCAGTTGCTATACACGTATAGCCTAGCATGGAATGATGATCGCGGCGTTTCCCATCGCTCGATGCGCGGACTCCGTGTTTCATCTCAAACGTTCGCCAACACCCGCCGACGGCGCAATGCCGCCGTCGGCGCGCGTGTCCCGAGGATCGCGGCGGCGGCCCAGGTGCCGGTTTCGCAACCGCCTTCCATGAATCCCTGGTTGTCGAGCGCGCAGTGTTCGCCGGCGAAATGCAGGTCGCCGACGCGCTCGCCGATCGCGCCGCGCACGGTCGTCCACTGGCCGGGGCCGAAGCACGCGTAACTGCCGAGCGTCCACGGATGGGTCGGCCAGTGGAAGCGCGCTTCGCGCGCCTCCGCGCGCGCACGCGAGATGCCGGGCCAGATCGCGTCCAGTTGCATGGCGGCCGCGTCGGCCTGCTCCTTCGGCGTACCTTCGCCGATCTCGATGCCACGGCGGCCGCCGACGAAATTGGTCAGGATGCCGCTGCCACCGGCCTGCATGCGACTGGTTTCCCAAGTGGTCTGCAGCGGCAGGTCGCTGAACATGCTGCCGGTTTCGCCGAATCGCGAACGCCAGATGCGCTCGTTGAAACCGATCATGAGCTTGGCGTTGGTGCCGTAGCCGAGACCCGCGATCGCGCGGCGCTTCGCGGGCGGCAAGTCCATGTCGATGCGCACATTGCGCAGCAGGGTGAACGGCAGCGCGAGCACGACGCGTCGCGCACGCACCTCGAACGAGCCCCATCCGCGCTTGAACGACAGCACGTGGCTGCCGTCCGCATCCTGGCGCAACGCCTCGAGTACGCATCCGGTTTCGATCTCGTCTTCGAGCCTCGTACCGAGTCCCTGAACGATGAGGTCGTTGCCGCCACGCACGTGGTAGCGCTCGTCGCTCTCGCCGAAAACGTGGAAGTGTTCGGTCGACGGATCGATGAAGGTGAGGAAATTGAGCGCGGATTGCGCGTCGCATTCGAGGCCCATCTCGGTCGTGTAGGCCACCTCGATGAGATCGCGCAGCCAGCCCGATGCGCCTGCGCGGTCGAGCCATGCGGACATCGTCTCGCGATCGAGCGCCTCGGCGCCGCCAGGCGCGTCGTAGGTGATCTGGGCATCGGGCAGGGTCGCGGCGTCGCGTTCGATCGCCGCCGCGAGCGGCGCGAAGGCCTGCAGGATGTCGGCCTCGCTGTAACGCCGCCCGCCATGGAACCAGATGTCGGGCGAGGTCGCGGTCGGATCGGCGGCGAGATCGTCGAGCACGAGGCCGAGTTCGGCGGCCAGCGTGCGGATGTGCGTGTGCCCGGAATCGATGAGCTCGCCGCCGAGTTCGCAGACCTGGTTGTCCGCGAAGTGGCCGCGCAGGCTGAACATGCGTCCGCCGATGCGTTCCTGCGCCTCGTACACCTGCACCGCGACGCCGGCTTCGCGCAGGCGGTACGCGCAGGTCAGGCCCGCGATGCCGGCGCCGACGACCACCACCGGCGGGCCCACCGGATCGGGTCGCGACGAGCGCCCGCACGCGGCCAGCAACAGGCCCGCCGAGGCGCCCGCCGACTGGCGCAGGAAACGCCGTCGCGCATGATCGAACCGCAATTCGCGTTCGATGCCGATGACCTCGTCCAGCGGTTGTCCGGTCGCGCGCGCGCGGGCCGCGATCACGGCCGCACGACGCAATACATCCATCAACGGTGTACGGGCCATCGCTCCCTCCCGGACGGCGATCATGTGTTGTCACGCACATCCTAGCGCGGACGCCGGGCCGTTACATCCAGGCTGCGCACGGCGTAGGCAAACACCACGCCGTCGCGTGGCGGCGCCGGGACGGAACGTTCGCCGATGAGTCCTGCAGCTCGAAGCAGGCCGGCCCGGGGCGATCCGTTCCCGGCGTCGCGCCGATCCCCTCGGCTATTCCCGCGCGCCGCCCCGATCCGGCGCTGCACGTCGTTCCAGTGCATGCAAGACGGTCAGCACGAGCAGGGTCAACAGGGTCGCCGCGAGGGCGAGGACGTGATAGCGAAAGCCCGCCGCGACACCGATGACCGCGACCATCAGCAGCGATGCGGCCGTGGTGATGCCGGCAACGCTTTCGCCGCGCCGGCTCGCGAAGATGGTTCCGGCACCGATGAACGAAATGCCCGCGACCACCGCCTCGACCATGCGCAACGGATCCGTACGCAGCAGGGCCACGTCGGAGAACGCGGGATCCTGCACCGTCATGCGGCCGATGCCGATCAGGAGCGCCGCCGCACCCGCGACCAGCATGTGCGTGCGAAAGCCTGCCGGGCGATTCTTGAGTTCCCGCTCGAAGCCGATCGCGCCGCCGAGCACCATCGCGAACGCGGCACCCGCGACGACCCACAACTGCGATTCCCACGCCTGATCCATGCACCGATTGTCGCGGCTGCGAGGTGAATCGGCGCCATCCGCCTCACGGGTGCGCCACCGCGGGCGCCCGCACCGGACGTGTCGTCGCACACCGCAAGCCGCGATCAGCCCACTGCCGGTCGAGAGAACGCCAACCGGACGGCGAAGACCCGATGAGGCGATTGTCCGCCGCATGCCGTTTCCCTTGGCGGACGGCAATCGATCGGCGTCGGATGCAAATCCGCGGGCCCACAACGAACGCCGTGATTTCCCTTCCAAGGAGGTGCGGCATGTCACGGTTCCCGACCTTTCTTCGCGCGATGCGTGGCGAAACGCGCGGCTGGCACGCGTCCTGCGCGCTGCTGATCGGCTGCCTGTTCGCGACGACCGGCGCGACGGCTTTCGCACAGAGCGCAAACGACGGTTTCGATCCCGGCGCGAACGACGTCGTGCTCGCGAGCGCCGTGCAAGCCGACGGCAAACTGCTCGTGGCAGGCGCATTCACCAGCATCGGCGGGGAGCCGCGCAGCCGCCTGGCGCGCCTCCGGGCGGATGGCACGCCGGATCCGGACTTCGCCGACACCGCGGTGGACGGGCCGGTGTACGCGATCGCCGTGGCGGCAGACGGCACGATCCTGATCGGCGGCGATTTCAGCGAGGTGGGCGGCGTCACCCGCCACCACATCGCGCGCCTCGATGCCGACGGCAGCGTGGATGCCGGGTTCGACCCGGGCGCGAACGACGACGTGCTCGAACTGGTGCCGCAGGCGGATGGCACGATCCTCGCGGCTGGCGCATTCACCATCATCGGCGGGTTCGTGCGCAATCATGTCGCGCGCCTCGGCGCCGATGGCGGCGTGGACACCGGCTTCCAGGCCGACGCGAACGAAGCGGTGTTCGCGGTCGAGCCGCAAGCGGATGGCAAGCTGATCGTCGGCGGCGACTTCACGAGCATCAACGGGATCGAGCGCCATCACCTCGCACGCCTGGACGCGGACGGCGGCGTGGATGCCGGCTTCGATGCGGATACCGATGCGAGCGTGCTCGCGCTGGCGGAACAGGCGGATGGCAAGTTGCTGGTGGCCGGCAACTTCACCGGTGTCGATGGCGTGACCCGCAACCATGTCGCACGCCTCGATGCCGACGGCAGCCTGGATTCCGGCTTCGATCCGGATGCGAATGGCGCGGTTACCGGCCTGGCCCTGCAAGCCGACGGCAAGCTGCTGCTGGCCGGCCTGTTCACGAGCGTCGGCGGGGTTCCGCACAACTACATCGCGCGCCTCGATGCCGACGGCAGCCTCGACGCCGATTTCCATCCGCAGCCGGACTTCGCCGTTGCGACCCTGGCGCTGCAGGCGGACGACAAGCTGTTGCTGGGCGGCTTCTTCACCAACATCGGAGGCACCTCCCGCGAGCACATCGCGCGCCTGCACGCCGACGGCAGCCTGGATGCGGATTTCGATCCGGACACCAATACCGACGTGGACTCGGTTGCGCAGCAAGTCGACGGCAAGATCCTGATTGGCGGCCCGTTCGACAGCGTCGGTGGAATGACCCGCGAATGCCTTGCCCGCATCAATCCCGACGGCAGCCTGGATACCGACTTCCAGTCCGGCGCGGACCGCGATATCGAGGTATCACTCGTGCAAGCAGACGGCAAGCTGCTGGTGGGTGGACAGTTCACCAGCGTAGCCGGAACGCCGCGCAGCCGCCTGGCACGCCTCAACGCCGATGGCAGCCTGGATGCGACCTTCGATCCGGACGTGAGCGACTCCGTGTTCGGACTGCTGCAGCAAGCGGATGGCAAGATCGTGATCGGCGGCTACTTCGACAGCGTCGGCGGGGTCACCCGCAATCATGTCGCACGCCTCGATCCGGATGGCAGCCTGGACGACAGCTTCGACCCGGATGCGGACGACGACGTATACCGAATGGCGCAGCAAGCCGACGGCAAGATCCTCGTCGCGGGGGAGTTCACGAGCATCGGAGGAGTTTCGCGCAATCACATCGCGCGTCTCGATTCCGACGGCAACGTGGATGAAAGCTTCGATGCGCATGCGGACGGCTATTTTGGCGTGCTGGCCCTGCAACCGGACGGCAAGATCCTCGTCGGCGGCGACGCGATCACGATAGACGGGACCACCCGGAACGGCATCGCACGCCTGAATCCCGACGGCAGCCTGGATGCCGATTTCAACCCGGTGGTGGAAGGTAACGACGAAGGCCTCGTATCGAGTATCGCGCTGCAAACCGACGGAAAGATACTGGTAGGCGGCAACATCGAACGCATCGATGGGGTCGACCGCCATCGCATCGCGCGCCTGAATGCCGACGGCAGCCTGGATGTCGATTTCAACGCGGACATTGAAGCGGACGTCAATTTCTACTACGTCCGGACCCTGACCCTGCAAGCGGATGGCAAGGTGCTGGTGGCGGGCAACTTCAACCGCGTCGGCGGCGTCACGCGCAACCACATCGCACGCCTCAGCCAGGCGGATGCCGCGCTGCAATCATTGACCGTCGTCGGCGACACGGTGACCTGGCGACGCTCGGGCAGCTCGCCGGAACTGGTCATGGCGCCGCAGTTGCTGTTCTCGCCCGATGGCGAAACCTGGGACGTGGTCGGCAACATGCAGCGAACCGCGGGCGGATGGCTCTACGAGGGACTGGAGTTGCCGGCACCCGGACAAGTCTTCCATGTCCGTGCGCTCGGTCGCGTCCCGAGCGTCTCCGGGTCGGGCCTCGTGCAAAGCACCCGGCAAGCCTACCGCGCCGAGATCGCACCGAATCCCGACGGCGTGTTCTGCTCCGGTTTCGAGAGTACCGAGTCCGGCATCTGCATGAATTGACACACGGGGGTCTCCTGCGCGTAGTTGCCGCAAGGTGATTTCGCGCCTGCGCCGCCGTCGCACCCCAGCGCGACGGCGGCTTTTTTTCCTGCGTGGTGATGCGGACCGGCGCGAGCCGAACCCGCACTGCCTGGGACAAGAGGGTCGGTATGTCGCTCGCGGATCGCGCGGGAACCGACAAGGCCCGCGATCGGAACCCTCGTCGTGCCACGGCACGCATTCAGGTATCGTTCGATGCCGATCGCCGATAAGGTCGGATCGCATCTTCCCGGACACGAGCGCCGCGCGCATTGCTCCGGTCCGGGAACCCGGCAGCACAACGTGACCTGGTACCTTGCGGAGGGAGTGCCGTTCGCGGAGTCTGTCGCCTCGCCGCCACGGAGTCCGCCATGCACGCCTGTTCCCGCCTCGTCAATTCCCGCCGTTCGACCCTGCCCCGCCTCACGCCGCTCGCCGCCTGCCTCGCCCTGGCGCTCGCCGGAGGAACGAATCCGACCGCGGCCGCGCAACAGGCCGCCATGTCCGCCGCGAACGACAGCGCGACGCAAACCCCGGCCTATCGGTTGCGCCAGCAGCTTCGCCAGCAGGCCATCGACGCACGCGGTACGCGCCCGCACGGCGCAAGCCACGCGCAGTCCGGGCTCGGCCCCGCGCCGGCGGGCGGCAACGTGTTGCCGGTGACGAGTTGCCTCGATGACGGCAGTCCCGGCACCTTGCGCAGCGTCGTCGCGAGCGCAGCGGAGAACGATACCGTCGACCTGTCGCAACTCACGTGCAGCACGATCACGCTCACGAACGGGCCGATCGACAGCAGCGTGCTCGGCGACCATCATCTCTACTACCTCACGATCCAGGGACCCGGCGAGGACCTGCTCACGATCGACGGCGCCGGCGCGGGCCAGGTGTTCGTGGCCGGTGGCTTCAGTTCCGCGAAAGGCCGCTTCGAACTCGCCGACCTGACCGTCGCGAACGGCGTCTACCCGCACGGCCTCGCCGGCTGCATCGAGGGATTCGGCGGCGTGGTCGCGCTGACCCGGGTCACGGTGACCGACTGCGCGGCCAGCAACGGTTCGCCGCTGACCTTCGGCGGCGCGGTCGACGTGACCACGCTCGAGATGACCTCGAGCACGATCAAGAACTCCTCGAGCGCGGCGACCGGCGGCGCCGTCGCGATCGGCGGCGGCGCGTACGCGACCCAGGATGCCGTGCTCGTCGACAGCACGATCAGCGGCAACAGCGTGACCGCGGAAACCGGCCAGGACGGCACCTACCTCACGGCCGGCGGCGGCCTGTACGTGCGCGGCGACCTGAGCCTGATCAATAGCACGATCAGCGGCAACTCGATCGTCGCGGCCGGCGTCGCGCGCGGCGGTGGCGTGTTCACGCGCGGCTATGCCGACATCCGCGGCACGACGTTCGCGGACAACCAGGCCGACGGCGACGGTGGCGGCCTGTACAAGGCGATCTTCAGCAACTACGGCGACCCGTTCACGACCCTGACGATCGCGAACAGCACGTTCTCCGGCAACACCAGCGGCGCGAACGGCGGCGGCCTCGTCAGCACGCGGCAGACGACCCTGACCAACAGCACGATCGCGTTCAACACCGCCGCGAGCGGTGGCGGCGGATTGTGGTTCGCCGACGGCGGCACCGGTGCGAGCACGCTCGATCTCGAAAGCACGCTGCTGTCCGGCAACACCGCGCCGACCGGCGCCGATTTCGGCGCCTCGGCGATCCCGACGGTCAGCGGCACGAACAACCTCGTGGTCAGCGCCGACCCCGCGATCACGCTGCCAGTCGACACGTTAGCCGACGACCCGCTGCTGCTGCCGCTCTCGATCAACGGCGGCGCGACCGCAACCCACGCGCTCGGCGCCGGCAGCTCCGCGATCGACGCGGGCAACAACATCGCGGCACTCGAATTCGACCAGCGCGGCGAAGGCTTCGTGCGCGTGTCGGGCGAGGCCGCGGACATCGGCGCGTTCGAACTCCAGCAACCGCCGCCGGACGAGGACACGATCTTCCGCGACGGTTTCGATGGCGCCGCACCGCCCACCGTCGAATACGCGCTCGACGATGGCGATGGCGACACCAACCAGGGCCCGCCCTCGTCGTTCGATCCCGACATGTTGTGGGGCAACTACTATCTCGCGCAGCCCGGCGGCCAGGTGATCACCGAGCTCTCGGTCGCGTTCGGCCCGACCTTCCCGTCGCTCGCCGACGGGGCGGTCACGTTCTGGCTGCTGGCCGACGACGATGGAGACTCCGATCCGCGCAACGCGCGCGCGATCGCGAGCATTCCGGCTACGCCGGACGTGTTCAACGACACGTTCTACACGGTCACGATCTCGCCCACCTACGTGAGCGGCGGCTTCTTCGTCGGTGCGAGCGCGAAGCTGCTCGGCGGCGAAGACCGGCCGGCCCGCGTGGATACGAATGCGCCCGGCGACAAGTCCTGGTTCTGCTACGCGCCCGACATCGCCGCGACCATCGACGACCTTGCCGCCGCGCCGTTCTGCTCGCGCATGGACGACGAGAACTTCGTGGTCTTCCCCGGAGCGTTCATGGTTCGCGCAACGGGGGTCGCGGGTTTGTGAGACGCGAGGGGCCGGCGAACGGCTTCCCAATTCGTGGTCGCGTTCGATCCGTGCGATCCGTGCCGCCGGCCTCCCGCGGATGTACTCACTCGAAGCCATCGGTGAAGATCAGGTTGGCCGGCGCCGAAGCCTCGTAGGCGCCGATGTCGCAAACCGCACCATCGTCGCCGTTGCCGTCCCGCGGGCGCACGTGACCACGCTGGTCGAGTTCCGATCGGTGCGGCGGCTGGAATTGCCGGACAGGATGCTGCCCTCGATGGTCAGATGCCGATGGGCGTGTGGCGAATCACCCCGCCGACACCACCGGTGCTGCCGTTGCCAAGGGTCAGTCCCTGCAGCGTGAAGTTGCCTGCAGTACTCGGTTGGAACGATGCAGAAGCAATCGATCTGCTGGGCATCGAGGACGGTGGCCGCAGCGCCATTGCCGATGATCGTGAGCGGACGTCGATCTGCATCTGCCCGTCCAGCAGCAATGGCGTGCCGCCGAGCGCGCGATCAAACGTGATGCGGTCATCGTCGCCATACGCCTCGACAGCCAGTTGTCGGAACCAATTACCCAGGATGACGGCGAGTGCTCTCCGGGCGAGGCTTGCAAGCCATTCGATCTGTGGATTCTGGACTCCGCTCCGGGACGCGACGCGACGGAACCGACTACCCGATGGATACGGGAATACCACGCGCATGCAATGACAAGTCGTTTCCCTGTCGGCATATTCGATGCCCCACCTTCCCGTGAGGCTTCGCCATGCAGAACCGTCGGATTCGCACCGTCGTCACGGCCATCGCGATGCTGTATCCCGCGATTGCCGCTGCCGCGCCACAGCCCGTCGCCACGGCGGTACCCGCTCCCGCGCTGTCGGGCCAGGCCGTCGTCACGCGAAATGCACCATCCCCGCTCAGTCTTCTCGATTGCGACAGCCTGCCGGGCTCTGTCGTACGCGACGATGGCACCTACGAGATCGGCTACTCGGGTTCGCCCGAATTCACGCAATCGATCCTGTTTCTCGACAAGTTCACCCCGCAGTATTACCCGGCAACCTACACCCGACTGTGTCTCGCACTCGACAAGGCGCCGGGCGGCGTACTGGATGGTTTCGATCTCGATCTGCTTGCCTACGATGACGATGGCCCGGACGGATCTCCCGGGACCTTGCTCGGCAGCCTTCCGCAGTCGGTCGACGATCTTCCGGAATCGGTCGGCGGGGTCGGAAGGATGCTCGCATTCGACATTTCCGAACTCGGACTCGACGTGGAGGACGGCAGCATCTATCTCGGCGTCGGCTGGCGCCCGGATCAGTATCCGCAAGCCGGATTCATCTGGATGGAAGCCGACAGCGCCGGCGGACCGCCATCGGATGGTTACCTGCGATCCAACGACAACCCCTGGGAATCGTTGCTCGCGACGCAAGCGGATTTCACGCACTTCCTGATTCGCGCGGTGGAACGCGCGCCGCAACCGGCGCTGCAACTCGATACCGACGCGGTGGTGCTCGCCGACCGCTGCGCGTCGAATCCATCGCATACCAACGGGATCGCGGAGCCGGGCGAAATCGCCGATCTCGTCGTGCCGGTGTACGCGAACACGGGAGACTTTTCCGGCGTCGTCGCATCGCTGGGTTTGCCGGCACCCGCCGGGGTGACGTATCTCGCAGCCACCTCGACCCTGGGTGAAATCAATGACGGCAATCTCGGCATGGCGAACTTCCGCATTCGACTGGAACCGACTGCGGCATGCCTGCAATCGGTCCACTTGCCGGTGACGATCAGCAGCGACCAGGGTGAATTCATCGCCGCGGTGGATGTGGCTGTCGGCAAATCCGCCGCCGACGTGACGCCGCACGATCTTCCGTTGCGAACCAATGCCAACGCCAGCGCGATCTCGTCCACGCTCCAAGTCGCGCAATCGGGTGTCATTTCCGACTTGCGGGTACGCGTGGACCTGCGCTTCTACACGGTCGACTCGGTGAAGATCACGCTGACCAGCCCCCTGGGAACCACGGTGACCCTGCTCGACCGCCCCGGCTACCATCCGTTCCCGGGCTGCGAGAACACCGACGTGCACGTCACCTTCGCCGATGGCGGACCCGATGCCGAGCGGGTCTGCGACCCCGATCTCGACAACGGCCCGCCGCCCTGGCCGGTGAGCACCGCCGCACCGACCCAGCCGCTCGCCTTGTTCGACGGCCAGGACATGCAAGGGGTCTGGACGCTTTCGATATACGACTATTGGGTCAACCTGAGCCTGGGAACCCTGGAAGGTTGGGAACTGCTTCCCACGCCCGCATTCGTGGATATATGCGAAATCTGCACGGCACCCGATGCGGTATTCGCCGACGGATTCGACGGCGCCTGAAACGCAATCGCTCCTCCATCGGACTTTCGTTCGATCCCGTTCGCGGCTAGGCTGCAAGGCCCGCTACGCGCCTGCGTCCAACGAGCAGCAAGATGACGTCGAATTCCTCGCCGGATCAACCCGTCGACGCGCCGGTCGCCACGGACGGCGCGACCCGGGAACCCGTGGCGGGCGACGCGCAACCTGCGGCCACGGAAGGCAAGACCGTCCAGGAAGTCCTCGGCAGCGTGCACACCACGAACCTGCCGGACCTCCTGCGCCAGCTCGGCGGCTGCCTCGTGGTCAGCACCTACCAGGCCGGCAAGCTGGTGATCCTGCGGCCGGACGGGGCGACGATCAACACGCATTTCCGCAGCTTCAACCGGCCGATGGGGATGGCCGCGGACGGCGAACGGCTCGCGCTCGGCGCGCACATCGAGATCGCCGAGTTCCGCAACATGCCCGCGGTCGCCCGGCGCCTGCACGATCCGCCGAAGCACGATGCGGTGTTCCTCGCCCGGCGCGGCCACATCACCGGCGCGATCGACATCCACGAGATGGCGTGGGACAAGCACGGCGAACTGTGGTTCGTGAACACGCTGTT
This sequence comes from uncultured Rhodanobacteraceae bacterium, assembly GCA_964462745.1. GTDB lineage: Bacteria > Pseudomonadota > Gammaproteobacteria > Xanthomonadales > Rhodanobacteraceae > Dokdonella_A. The sequence goes on along the minus strand of CAYWZC010000008.1, from coordinate 19,253 downwards.
CTCGTGCCTGTGCACGCTCGATTCGAAATCGAGCTTCGTGCCGCGCTGGCGGCCGAAGTTCGTGAGCCATTACGCGCCGGAGGATCGCTGCCATCTCAACGGTCTCGGCATGCGTGACGGCAAGCCGCGCTACCTCACCGCACTCGGCGAGACCAACACGCCGCAGGGCTGGCGCGCGAACAAGCGTGACGGTGGCCTGCTCATCGACATGCTGACCAACGACGTCATCACGCGCGGCCTCTCGATGCCGCATTCACCGCGCTGGTACGACGGTCGCCTGTGGGTGCTCGAATCGGGCCGCGGCGCGGTCGTCACGGTCGATCCGAAGACCGGCGAGCGCACCGACGTCGCGCGCGTGCCCGGCTTCTGCCGCGGCATGGATTTCCTCGGCCCGGTCGCATTCATCGGCCTGTCGCAGTTGCGCGAGACCAATGCATTCACCGACATCGAGATCACCGAGGCCAACGCCGATCGCCTGTCGGGCGTGTGGGCCGTGCACATCCACACCGGCAACACGATCGGCCTGCTCAAGTTCACCGGCGGCGTGCAGGAGATCTTCGCGGTCCAGGCGCTGCACGGCTGCCTGTTTCCCGAGATCCTGCACGAAGGCGAATTCCTGCAAAGCTCCTACGCGCTGCCGGACGAGGCGCTGCGCGAAGTCAAGTTCAGCACGCCCCCGACCGCAGTCGAAGCGCCGACAAAGACGGACGTCGCCGGGTCCGCGTAGGCCGGACGTGCAACGCACGGCCGGCGCCCGTCACGCGCATCCTGGTCCCGAGCCGGCCGCGCCGAGCGCGTCCGGCCGTCGTGTTTCAACGACGTGGTGGATCGACGCTCGAGCGGCGGCGTTCTTGCAAATGCGCCGATCGGCCCCATGTTTCGTGATGCGAAGCGACCTGTCGCTACGTGAAGGATAACGACCGGCCTCGCTTGCGGCGGCCGGAATGCATGGTTAGCCTCGCCTCATGACGCAAGCCCCCGAATCGCGCACCGAGACCGCCGGTCCAGCGGAACCGCGCCAGTTGCGCCTGTTGAGCTGCAACATCCTCGCCGGCGCAAGCATGCGCCGCTATCGCGACTACGTGACCCACAGCGTCAAGCACATGCTGCCGGCCGGCAAGCGTGCGAACCTGGACGGGCTTGCACGCCTGCTCGGCGATTTCGACGTGGTCGGCCTGCAGGAAGCCGACGCGGGCAGTCTGCGTTCGGGTTTCCTCAACCAGACCCAGTATCTCGCCGAGAACGCGGGCTTTCCGTTCTGGAGCCACCAGGCGAACCGGCGCGTGTCGCGGCTTGCGCATTCGAGCAACGGATTGCTCGCGCGCCAGCAACCGCACGAGGTGCTCGACTATCCGTTGCCGGGTCGCATCCCGGGTCGTGGCGCGTTGTGGGCGCGCTTCGGCGAGGGTGCGGAGGAATTGCTGGTCGTGGTGGCGCACCTGTCGCTCGGTGCGAAGGCGCGCGCGCGCCAGCTCGACTTCCTCGCCGAACTCATCGACCAGCATCCACGCGTGGTCCTCATGGGCGATCTCAACACGCCGCCGACGGCGGTCGAACTGCAGCGCCTGTTCGCACGCACCTCGCTCGCCCCGGCCGACGAATCGCCGCCAACGTTCCCGAGCTGGCGCCCGCAGCGCGCGATCGACCACATCCTCGTGTCGCCGGCACTCGAAGTCGAGCGGCGCTGGGTGCTGCCGTATCCGGTGTCCGATCACCTGCCGGTGGCTGCGGTCGTGCGCTTGCCGGCGGCGGCGCGCGAAGCGCAAGAGCATCACGGCTGAAGCCGGTTCCTACCGGTCTCGTTCTCCCGCCGTAGGAGGCAGCTTCAGCTGCGATGCATTTGCAGCATCGGGACCGGAAGCATCACGGCCGAAGCCGCTCACAACAGAAGTGCGCGTCGCTCTTGAGAGAGCCGGAAGGCGCGATGCCCTTCTCCTCCGCCGCGCGAAGCGCAAGAGCATCACGGCTGAAGCCGGTTCCTACAGTCGGTTCCTGCAGGCGGCTCCTGCGCCGGTTCCTAGGTGCTGCGCGCCATGAGCTCTTCGATCGCGTCGGGGTCGCGCGGCACGTCGTCGCTGAGGATTCGGGGATCCGACTTGGTGACGACCACGTCGTCTTCGATGCGGATGCCGATGCCGCGGTAGCGCGCGGGTACGCGGGCTGCGTCGGGCGCGATGTAGATGCCGGGTTCGACGGTCACCACCATGCCCGGTTCGAGCAGGCGGAATTCGTCGTCAATGCGGTAGTCCCCCACGTCGTGCACGTCGAGGCCGAGCCAGTGGCCGGTCTTGTGCATGTAGAAGCGCCGATACGCCTGGTCACGAAGGTTCTTCTCGACGCTGCCGCCGAGCAGTTCGAGTTTCACCAGTCCGGCCGTGATCACGCGCACCGCCGCTTCATGGTAGGCATCGAACGGCCGACCCGCGCGAACCTCGTCGATCGCGGCGGTCTGCGCCGCGAGCACGATGTCGTAGAGCGCACGCTGCTCGGGGCTGAAGCGGCCGTTGACCGGGAACGTGCGCGTGATGTCGGACGCGTAGCATTCGTATTCCGCGCCTGCGTCGATCAGCAACAGGTCGCCGTCGCGCAGCTCCGCGTTGTTCGCGCGATAGTGCAGCACGCAACCATTCGCGCCGCCGCCGACGATCGGTTCGTAGGACGCGACGGCGCCATGCCGGCGGAAGACGTGCAGCAGCTCCGCCTCGATCGCGTTTTCGGTCAGACCCGGGCGGGTCGCGCGCATCGCCGCGATGTGCGCTTCGGCGGCGATGCGCGCGGATTTGCGCATCAGGCGCAGCTCGCCACGCGACTTGTACAGGCGCAGGTCGTGCAGCAGGTGCGACAGGGCAACGAACTCGTGCGGCGCGCGCGCGCCGAAGCGGACCTGCGCACGCACGCGGTTGACCCATGCGATGAGCTTCAGGTCGAAGTCGGGATCGCGGCCGAAGTGGTAGACGACCCGGCTGCGGCCCTCGATGAGGCCGGGCAGGATGTCGTCGATGTCGCCGATCGGGAACGCGTCGTCCATGCCGTAATCGGCGACCGCGCCATCGGTACCCGCGCGTGGACCGTCCCAGCGTTCGCGTTCGACGTCGCGTTCGCGGCAGAACAGGATCGTCTCGCCCGCTTCGCGGCCGGGTATCAGGGCGAGCACGGCCTCGGCTTCCGGGAAGCCGGTCAGGTAATGGAAGTCGCTGTCCTGCCGGTACGGATAATGCGCATCGTTGTTGCGCACGCGCTCGTGTGCTGCCGGCACGATCACGATCGCGTCGCGGCCGGCCATGCGCATGAGTTGCCTGCGGCGTCTCGCGAATTCCCGGGCTTCGATCATGCGGCGCGACGACTCGCCCGGCGACGCCGGGGTTCGCGGGCATTCTACCCGCGTGCGCGAGGTCGTGCGCCACGGGGGCGCGAAAGCCCCGGAGCGGGCCATGATCGGTGCGGGAAATGCAGGTATAGTCCGCAACCATGCGGGAGCAGGAGGAAACCCTGGCAGCCATCAGCGAACGGGTCGAGCAGTTGCTCGAACTGTGCCGGCGCCTGCGCGAGGAAAACCACAGCCTGCGCCAGAGCCAGGAACAACTGGTCAGCGAACGCGCAACCCTGCTGACGCGCAATGAACAGGCGCGCGCGCGCGTCGAGACGATGATCGTGCGCCTGAAGTCGCTGGAGCAGAACAACGCATGAGCGATGCCGAGGCCGTTGCGGTCAACATCCTCGACCGGGAATTCCTGGTCGCATGCACGCCCGAGGAGCGCCCCGGACTGATCGCCGCGGCCGCGCATCTCGACCAGAAGATGCGCGAGGTTCGCGCGCGTACGCGTGGCGCGGGCATCGAGCGGGTCGCGATCCTGACCGCGCTCAACATCACCCACGAACTGCTCGGCCTGCAACGGGAAACCGACGAGAACGCGAAGCGTCTGGCACAGCAAATGCAAGCGCTGCACGCGAAACTTGAAGGCGCGTTCGCGCTCTCACTACAATAGCCGCCGGTGTCCTCTGCGGTGTGCGACAGCGCACCTTACATATTGCCTTGGCCCTATAGACGACCCCGGGTCGCGGAACGAAAGCCGGTGCGCATGTCCGCAGCGATGCGGAAAGCCTGATGGCCTCGGAAAGCCTCCCACCTGATCCTCGGGATCAAGGTCGTTCGATGCGCAACGGCACGGCGGAGGACGCCACTTTTTTCGGGGCGGAATCCATGGCCGGCAGCGAATCCCGCAAGTCCCGGCGCGACGCCTTGCGCGCGCGCCGCCAGGCCATCGGCCCCAGCGAGCGGATCGCCGCTGCGGCGGCCGTGGCGCAGCATCTGCAGCAACTGCCCGCTTACTTCGACGCGCCGCGCGTCGCCGGGTACTGGGCGATCGCCGGCGAACTGCCACTCGCGGCGGTCGCCGCGGACTTGCGCACGCGCGAACAGGCCTATTGCCTGCCGATCGTCGGCCGCGAGGGCCTGCTGCGCTTCGCCACGTGGAAGGCCGGCGATCCGCTGAGCGTGAATCGCTACGGCATCCCGGAGCCGGACGTGAAGCCGGCCGCGCTGCTGCAACCGCACGAACTCGACGTGGTACTCATTCCGCTGCTCGGCTTCGACCGGCGCGGCCACCGCCTCGGCTATGGTGGCGGTTACTACGACCGCAGTTTCGCGTTCCTGCACGGACGCGGCGCGCCGGCGCGCCCGCTGCTGGTCGGCATCGGCTACGCTTGGCAGGAACTGGCCGATGTCGGACCAGCCAGCTGGGACGTGCATCTCGACAAGGTCGTCACCGAACAATCGATCATCGACTGCCAGCCGGAGCCGCCCGCATGACATCGACTGCCAAGCCACGTCACTGGCTCATGAAGTCCGAGCCCGACGACTTCTCGATCGACGACCTCGCACGGGTCGGCACCGAGCCGTGGACGGGCGTGCGCAACTACCAGGCGCGCAACTTCATGCGCGACGGCATGCGCGAGGGCGACGGCATCCTGTTCTACCACTCCAGCTGCGCCGAACCCGGCGTGGTCGGCATCGCCGAGGTCGCGAGCGCCGCGTATCCGGATCCGACCCAGTTCCAGCGCAGGAGCAAGTATTTCGATCCGGCGAGCAAGCCGGACGAGCCACGCTGGATGCTCGTCGACGTGCGCTTCGTGCGCAAGCTGCGCCGGATCATCACCCTCGCCGAACTGAAGGCGAGCGACGAACTCGAGGATTTCGCGCTGCTGCGTCGCGGCAACCGCCTGTCGGTGATGCCGGTCGGCGCCGCGCACTGGCGCTTCATCCTCGGTCTCGAAGGAAGCTGACGGGAGACCCGACCAATGACTGCCGATGCGGAAAAGCGCCTGGCCGGCGAGGCGGCCTTGCAGTTCGTCGAGGACGGCACGGTCGTCGGCGTCGGCACCGGCAGCACGGTCGCGTATTTCATCGAGGCGCTCGCCGGGCGTCGCCATCGCATCGACGGCGCGGTATCGAGTTCGGAGCAGTCGACCGCCTTGCTGCGCGAGCGCGGCATCGCGGTGCTCGATCTCAACAATGTCGGCCCGATCCCGCTGTACGTGGACGGCGCCGACGAGTGCGACCCGCGCCGACGCCTGATCAAGGGCGGCGGCGCGGCCCTGACCCGCGAGAAGATCGTCGCCGCGGCCGCGCAGAAATTCGTGTGCGTCATCGATTCGGGCAAGCGCGTCGACGTGCTCGGCGCGTTCCCGCTGCCGATCGAGGTGATCCCGATGGCGCGCAGCTACGTCGCGCGAGAAATCGTGCAACGCTCCGGGCGGCCGGTGTGGCGCGAGAACTGCGTGACCGACAACGGCAACGTGATCCTCGACGTGCACGGCTGGCACATCGACGAGCCGCTCGCTCTCGAGCACGACCTCAACCAGATCGCCGGCGTGGTCAGCGTCGGCCTGTTCGCGCGGCGTCCCGCGGATGTCGTGCTGGTCGGTGATTGCGTCATGGAGTGAGCGGGCGATCCTGCGGACGCCCGCCGCCGGGAATATCGTACTATCCGGTACGAACCTTTCGTCCGGGGACGCGCATGAACGAGAACTCCGCCGTGGGCACGGCTTGTCGTCGTCACCTGCTGTGCGCGTGCATCGCCCTCGCGATCGCCGCCCCGCCGGTTGCCGCGCAAACCGCGAACGACGGCCAGCGCGAACCACTGCGTGATGCGAGCGGCGAGCCGCTGCGGATCGATCTCGCCGGATGGCATGCGGCAGCCCTGCAGAAGCCGCGCACGACGCCGGCGCGCGCAGCGGCCACCCTGACCGTCACCGACTGCGGCGACGGCCCCGAACCCGGCACCCTGCGCAACACGATCGCAGGCGCGGTCGACGGCGATGTCGTCGACCTGCGCGCGCTTGCGTGCAGTTCGATCACCCTGGCCGACGGGGTCATCCCGATCCCGGTCGAGAACCTGAGCCTGCTCGGTCCCGGCGCCGACGCGCTCGCGATCGACGGCGCCGCACTCGATCGCGTGTTCATCCATCCGTACGCGGGCACGTTCGCGATCGACGGACTGACCGTGCGCAATGGCCGCAACCGCGCGACCGGTTTCGACCTGGCCGGCGGTGGGTGCATCGCCGAGGCGTCCTATCTCGTACTCGAGGACAGCGTCGTCAGCGGCTGCTACGCGGGCGGCGAAGGCGCCTACGGCGGAGCGATCTACGGCTACGGCCTGACGATGATCCGCAGCACCCTGGCCGGCAATACCGCCTACGGCATCCACGACAGCGCCGGCACCGCGGCATTCGGCGGCGGTGCATTCGTGTACACGCTCGAGTTGACCGACTCGACGGTCAGCGGCAACCGCGCGACGCATCGCGAAGCGGGTCGCGCGAGCTACGACATCGGCGGTGGCATCATCGCGATCCGCGGCAGCCGGATTTCGGGCAGCACGATCGAGGGCAACTACGCGTGGGGCCGGGGCGGCGGACTGGCGACGTTCTCGCTCGACGCGATGCAGGTAACCAACAGCACGATCTCCGGCAATGCCGCACCGACCACCGCCGGTGGCGGCATCTTCGCGCGCCCGCTCGCCGGGCTCTCGATTTCCAGCAGCACGATCACGAACAACGTTTCCGCGGATGGCGGCGGTCTGTTCGCCGGTCCGACCGCGGTGCCGTTCGTATCGAGTTCGATCCTGTTCGGCAACGTCGCCGCCATCGCGGGGGCCGAGGATGTGGCGGCGCCATCCGCAATGCTGCTGGCGGGCAGCCACAACGCGATTGGCAACGCAGGCGCGGCCGGCACCGTTGAACTTCCGTCCGACACGGTGCGCACGGATCCCGGCCTGCTGCCGCTCGCGTGGAACGGCGGTCCGACCCGCACCCACGCGCTGGTCGCCGGCAGCCCCGCGATCGATGCAGGCGACGACGGCGGCAGTGCATTCGACCAGCGCGGCGCGGGTTATCCACGCGTGCAAGGCGCCGCTGCCGACATCGGCGCCTACGAGGTGCAGCCCGCAACGGGTGCGGACATCGTCGCCGTGCCGGTCGACTCGAACTGGCTGCAACTCGCACTCGCATCGCTGTTGATCGCACTGGGCGCGCGCGCACGCGGACCTGTGCGTAGGCTCGCGACCCGCCGTGCGACACGCGACGGCTGAGCCGGATTCCTGAACAGCCTGAATGCGGGTTTGTGCGCGAGGCCACACCCGCAACGCGTCGCATCTTGCAGACTGGAGCGTCCCGCCACCAACGGAGACGTTCGATGAATCCTCCCCTGATGCGACTTGCGCGCGGCATGGGCTGCGCACTCTGTCTGTCGATCGCCGGTACCAGCGTCGGCGCGACCGCGGATCGCGGCGACCCGGATACCGCGCGCGCGCGCATGGATACGCAGGGACACCGCAGCTTCGTGCCCGATGCGGTATTCACGCCGCCGGCGCACGTGCCCGGAGGCGATCCGGCGACCTGGACCTCGATCGGTCCGGGCGGCGGCGATGTCGCCGATGTCGCGGCTTCGCCGACCGCTGCCGGCGTGGTGCTCGCCGGAACCGCGCCCGGCGGCACGTGGGGCGGCAACCTGTACCGCTCCACGGATGGCGGCGCGACCTGGGCCGGCGTGCCGCAACTGGCCGGTATCAGCACGCACGAAATCGCATTCGCGAACGACGGGACGGTCTACATCGCGACCCAGGACAGCGTCTGGGACAGCAGCGACGACGGCCTGACCTGGACCCAGCGCGATCTCGGCATCGGCGTCAACGACGAGGCGTTCGCGATCGCGGTCGATCCCGGCAACCCGGATACGCTGTGGGCCGGCATCACCGACGCGCTCGGCACCCAGGCCGTCAATCTCATGCGCTCCACGGATGGTGGCGTCACCTGGACCGATCGCACGCCACCGCTGGCGGGACCGATGGTCGGCAACGGCATCGCGATCGATCCGACCGACCCGGACACCGTCATCGCGGTATTCGGCGGTGGCTTCGGCGGCGGTTCGGTGTGGGTGAGCGACGACGGCGGCGCCAGCTGGCAGGATCGCTCCGCGGGCCTGCCGCCGCAGGTTCCGGTGCGCAGCGTGGTCTACGACGGCACGCACCTGCTGGTCGGCGGCGGCCAGTTGTTCGGTTCGCAATTCTTCGGCGTGTACGCCTCGACCGATCTCGGCGCGAACTGGCAGGCCCTGCACGACGGAAGCTGGCCCCTGCTCGTGGCCACCGACATCGCGGTCGCGCCCGGCGACGACCAGACGATCCTCGTCGCGACCGACGGCGCCGGCATCAACCGCACGACGGACGGCGGCGCGACCTGGCAGACCGGCATCGGCGGCGGCCTTGCGGCGCAATCGGCGCGCTTCGATCCAAACGATGCGGATCGTGCGTTCGTCGGCGCGACTTCGCTCGGCGTATTCGTTTCCGCCGACGGCGGCTCGAGTCTCGACGCATCCTCCACCGGCATCAACGAACTCGCGCTGTTCTCGATCGCGGCGAGCCCGCTCGACGCGAACCACATCGCGGTTGCATACCAGGGCAACAACAGCGGCGGCGTGTACAGCTCCACGGATGGCGGCGGTACCTGGACCCGCGAGACGGGATTGCCGGGTACGCGCTACAGCAAGGTCGGCTTCGCGTACGACGGCACCCTGTACGCGATTTCCAGCGGGCCGAGCAGCATCGCACCCGAGGGCCTGTACCGGCGCGAGAGCAACGGCGACTGGACGTCGCTCGGTCCCGACCAGGGCGATCTGTTCGAGTCCGACCTCAAATCCCTGCGCTTCAGCGAGAACAACCCGGATTTGATCCTGCTCGGCGGCAGCGACTTCGGCGTGGCCGGCTTCGCGGGCACGATCTGGCGCAGCACGGATGCCGGGGCGAGCTGGACCAAGGTGCATGCCGGGCCGGATTACGAGACCGTCACCGACATCGAGATCGTCGAGGACGGGCTCGACCAGACCCTCGTCGCGGCGCATGACGGCCAGGCCGACCCGCAGCAGGGCGGCATCCTGCGCTCGATCGACGGCGGCGCGACCTGGGTTGACAGCAACGCCGGCCTGCCTCCGTTCGCGCGCGTGCCGCGACTGTGTGCTTCATCGAGCGATCCGCAAGCGATGCACCTGTCGATCCAGGGCACGGGCAATGTCGGTCTCGTGTACGAAACGGCCGACGCGGGCATGAACTGGACCGCGAGCGGCTGGTCCGGAAGCCACATCACCGACATTGCCTGCGACCCACTCGACGACGACGTGCTCTACATCGCGCAGTACGGCGCGGACCGCGTGGCGCGCTCCGATGACGGCGGCGCGACGTTCACCGCCTTCGCGGATGGGCTCGAAGCGGCCGGCAGTCCGGCCGAACTGTGCGTGGCCGGCAGCGACGGCGGCGCGACGCAGTTGCTGCTCGCAACCGGTAATGGCAGCTACACGACCGGCACGCCGAGCGACGACACGATCTTCGCGGACGGATTCGACGGCACGCCGTAGATCGCCCTGCCGCAGTCCGGCAAGACCGGACGCCGCACCCGGGACCCGGCGATGCGATGTCGCAGAGCCGGTTGCCCGGGTGCCTCCGGATCGAGGCCGGTTACACGGACTACACGCTTCGCGGTCCGCGCCCGATACAAGTCGCCCGACACCACGTTGCGACCCTTGTTACACTGCAAAGCCGGCCGCGCTCATCGTGAGCGCTCCTGACGCGGCGTCATCGCCGCAACCCACCAGGCTGCGAACGATCGTCCCGCAGCCTGCCGCTGCCAGTCCGGAATCGCGATGGGGGATCCGTCGGACATCGCCACCACCTTGCGCCAGTGCCGGGCGTTCGCGGAGGAACAACCGTGGCGCACCTGGGCCGAAGTGCTGCCCACGCTCGCGCTGGTCGCATTGCTGCAGACTGCGCTGCTCGCGCCGCTGCCGATCGGCCTGCGCGCGCTGCTGGTCGTACCGTTCGCATTGCTGCTGGTGCGCGGCTTCGCGTTCTACCACGACATGCTGCACGGCGCGATCTTCCGCGAATCGCGCATCGGCCGCGCGCTGGTGACGGTACTCGGCCTGTACTTCATCTATTCGCCGTCGATCTGGCGCGCGCGCCACAATGCGCACCACCGGCACAACTCGATGACCGACGCGCGCGAGGTGGACGGCCAGATCCCGATGCTGACCCTCGATTGCTGGCGCGAACTGCCGGAATCGAAACGACGCCTGTATCGCCGTTTCCGCGCACCGCTGACCGTCGCGACGGGATACTTCGGGTACTTCATCGTGCCGTGCTGGCTGTCGCTGCGGCGCGATCCTCGCGCGCATCGGGACGGCATCGTGTGGCTCGCGGTGCAACCACTCGTCCTGATCACACTCGGCCTGGTCTTCGACGTGCCGACCGCGCTGGTCGGCTTCTTCGCGCCGGTATTCGTCGCGGCCGCGATCGGTTCCTACCTGTTCTACGCGCAGCACAGCTTCGAAGGCGCGCGATACCAACGCAAGGCGGACTGGAACTACCACTTCGCGATCTTCCACACGACCAGCCAGTTCGACATGCCGCGCTGGATGCAATGGTGCTGCGGCAACCTTGGCTACCACCACGTGCATCACGCGAACGTGCGGATTCCGTTCTATCGCCTCGCCGAAGCGACAGCCGCGATTCCGGGTCTCGCGCACGCGCCGCGCACGAACTGGCGACCGCGCACGATCCGCCGCGTGTTCGCGCTTCATCTCTGGGATGACGACGCGCAGGAGTTGATCGGCTACGCGGAGGCCGCGAAGCGCTGCGCAACCGGGTCGCGCTGAGCCGGTCGTGCGCGAACGCATCCTGTCCGAACCGCTCGCGCGCCTGTGCCTGCGCCTCGCCGCGCCCGCCGTCGCGCTCAGTTTGCTGCACGGACTGAACCTGCTCGTCGACATCGCCTGGGCCGGTCATCTGCTCGGCACGGACGCGGTCGCCGCACTCGGCGTCGTGTTCAGCCTCAACCATCTGGTGTTCGCGTTCGAGGCGCTGGTCGCGGTCGGTGCGTCGACCCTGCTGAGCCGCGCGCTCGGCGCCGACGATGCGGACGCCGAACGCCGCATCTACCGCGCGGCGAGCCTGCTGTGCCTCGTGCTCGGCGCGGTGCTGATCGTGCTCGGTTACGCGTTCGCGCCGCCGCTGATGCGCCTGCTCGGCCTCGACGGCGCGAGCCTCCAACTCGGTCGCGATTTCTACCTGTTGTACCTCGCCGGTACGCCGCTGGTCCTGTATGCGTTCACTTCGAGCAGTTTTCTGCAGGGCCATGGCGCGCTCGGCCGCATGGCCGCGGTGGCCGCGGCGGGCATCGCCTGCAACGCACTGCTGACGCCGCTGCTGATCCACGCGGGCCTCGGCATCCGCGCAGTCGCGCTCGGCACGCTCGCCGGGCAGTTGCTGGTCTGCATCGGCAATCGCCACTGGCTTGCGCGACGCTCCGGGTTCAGCCTGAGCCCGCTCGGCGCGGGCGGCGCGACCGTGCGCAGCATGGCCTCGATCGGGCAATCCGGCGCACTCCTGCAAGGCGTGTATTTCGTGCAGGGTTTGCTGGTGTTCTCCGCGGTCGCGCGCTGGGGCGACACGACCGATACCGCGATCATGGGCGCGGCCTACCGCGTGATCCTGCTCGCGGTGTACTTCGCGACCGGCTTCAGCCGTGCACTGCAACCGGTGCTCGGCATGAGTCTCGGCGCCGGCGACAGCGGCCGCGCATGGCGCGCGTTCGGCGTATTCAATGCGATCGCCGCACTCGCCATCGTGCCGTGCTGGCTGGTCCTCTTGCTCGCGCCGCACGCGATCCTGCATGCAATCCTCCCCGGCATCGCGCTGGACTCCAGCCGGCTCGCGGACCTGCGCCTCTATTTCGCGATCGTGCCGCTGATCCCGTTCCTGCTGACCAGCCTCGTGTTCCTGCAGAACGCGGGGCGTGCGCACTGGGTCAGCGTGCTCGGCCTCGTGCGCCTGCTGGTGCTGTTGCTGCCCGCGATCGCGTGGTTGCCGCAGTGGCTCGGCCTGACCGGCGTGTATGCCGCGCTCGCGCTGACCGACGCCGCGCTGGTGCCGATCGTTCTCGCGCTCGGCTGGCGCTTGCGCAACCGGTTGACCGACCACGTACCGGTCACGGTCGTTCGGCGACCACAAGCCAGTTGTTGAACGGCATGCGTCCCCAGGACGGGTGCCAGGTCGCGCGCATGCCGTGGCGCGCAAACGCGGACTCGAGCGCAGCGCGGGTCGGATAGCGTTTCGGCCCGGTGTTCATCCAGCGCGCCCAGGAAGCCGCGCGATCGACGCCGCGCGCGACATGCGTGCGCCAGTTGCCATCCTCGACACCGGTACGCAGGACCAGCCGCGCGCCGGGCGCGACGCGCTCGAGTGCCGCTTCGAGCAGGGCCGAGCGCTCGGGTTCTTCCAGGTACTGCAACACGTCGAGCAGGCAGACGTTGCCGGAATGCGCGGGGAACGAGGTCGCGAGATCCATGCATTCGAAACGCGCCGCGGTGACGCCTGCGCGATCCACGGCCGCGCGCGCGGCCGCGATCTTGCCGGCGTCGTTGTCGACACCGAAGTAATCGAGATCGATGTCCTTCGCGCGCAGGCAGTGCGCGAGCAGGCCGATGCCGCAACCGAGATCGAGCAGCGGCGCGCGCATGCCGATCAATGCCGCACACACGCCGTCATACAGCGGATCGGTCGCGAACTTGCTGCGCACGTACCAGTAGTGGGTGCGATTGGGCAGGAAGCGCGCGGCAATTCCCCGCCACGGCGCGTCCGCTGTCGATCCGTCCATCCTAGATCCCGTGTCAACCAAAAACCCGCCACGGCGGGGGCGGGTTGCGCAGGATGCCACAAGCGCCGCGGGACACCACACAGTGCTTCGACGCCATGCCGCTTTCACGGACGTCCGTCGCCCGTTTCGCCGCCGTCTTTCGATGGATTCGCGCTTCCGCGGAAAGGACCGAAAGTGTCGGGACGGACGGCGGGATCGGAGTCACACCGGACGGCTGCGCACCCCGGTCACGTACAGGCTGAAGTTGGTCAGGAGATGCGCGATCGTGCCGAGCAGGAAGGCCGGCATCAGCACATCGAGACCGTAGCCGAGCGCCCAGTGGCACACGACGAGGCAACCGATCACCGAATCGATCTGATCCAGCACGAAGAACCACGGCCGCCAGCGGTTCGCCGCGAGTTCGCCCTCGACGATACCGACACGGCGCTTGAGCCAGGAATTTGGCAGTTCCGGCAGCATGTAGCCGAGCCCGAGGCAGCAGCCGACGAGGAAGATCGGCGTCGCCGCGAGGCCGGTATGCAGGTGCTCCGGCAGCCAGTGTTCGAGGCCCACCGTGAGATACGCGCCGAGCGCGCAGCCAAGCGGCATGACCACGAATCCACGCCAGGTCTTGTGGGCGCCGAACAGGCGGCGGCTGATCGGGACGGCGAGCCATTCCAGGGTATGGGTCTTGATGACCAGGCTGTGCAGCACACCGCCGATGATCGCCGGCAGCAGCAGGATCGCGGGTAACAGCAAGTGGTTGTTCATGCCCGGCTTTCCCCCGTCGTGCCCGGCAAGAAGCCGGCCTTTTGGGGAACAAGCGCAAAACGGCACGCGACCCTATCACCGCGACTGCGAATTCCACTGTTCTCGCAGCCTCCCGCCGGTTCCGCGGCTGCGCCGCTTGAACCGACCTACTCCCGACACAGCCGCAGAATGTAGGTCGGCTCAAGGCCCGCAGGGCCTGCCCCGGACTTGATCCGGGGGCCGGGGCCGACGCCCTGCGTCGAACAATCCCGCCTGCAGGGATTCGTCCGCCGCGTCGCGAAAATTGCCGAGTCCGACCCCGACCAGGCGATAGCGCGTGTCCGCGGGCAGGTCGACGTGGCCGATCAACGCAATCGCGAGCGCCACGAATTCTTCCGCGTCCGACGGCGGATGTGGCGGCGTGTGGCTGCGCGTGAGGATGCGGAACTCGCGGGTCTTGAGCTTGAGCACCACGGTGCGACCGATGCGATCGGTCTTGCGGCTCGCGGCCCAGACTTTCGCGGCCAGCTCGCGCACGGCCGGTTCGATGTCGGTGAGCGGACGGTCTTCGGCGAACGTATCCTCCGCGGAGATCGATTGGGTCGGGCGATCCGGGACCACGCGGTTGTGGTCGATGCCGCGCGCGAGCTGGGCGAGGCGCAAGCCGTAGCGCCCGAAATGGCGCTCGAGATCGATTTCGGGGCAGGCGCGCAGATCGGCGCAGGTGCGGATGCCGAGCGCCGCGAGACGGCCGTCGGTGACCTTGCCGACGCCCGGAATGCGCGCGACCGGCAGGGGGCCGAGGAATGCATCGACCTCGTGCGGGCGGATCACGAACAGGCCGTCCGGCTTGCGCCAGTCCGACGCGACCTTGGCGAGGAACTTGTTCGGCGCGACGCCGGCCGAGGCGACGAGGTCGGTTTGCGCGCGAATCTCGGCGCGGATCGAGCGCGCGATCGCGGTCGCCGACGGCAGGTCCGACAGCGGCTCGGTCACGTCCAGATAGGCTTCGTCGAGCGACAACGGCTCGACCAGCGCGGTGTGACGCAACAGGATTTCGCGCACCTGGCGCGACACCGCGCGGTAGCGTGTGAAGTCGGGCGGCACGAACACCGCATCGGGGCAAAGGCGCTCCGCGCGCCGTGCCGGCATTGCCGAACGCACCCCGAATCGGCGCGCCTCATAGGACGCCGCGCACACCACCGAGCGATCGCCGCGCCACGCGACCACGACCGGCCGCCCGCGCAATGCCGGATCGTCGCGCTGTTCGACCGACGCGTAGAACGCATCCATGTCGACGTGGATGATCTTGCGCGGGCCTGGCGCATTCGGGCCGGGCGTCATCGGGCCATCGGTCATTGCGGTTGTCGTATGCTCGGGCGGTGGATTCGCGCGTCGCCAGCTTCGCCCCCGTCGTCGGTCGCACGGCGCGAATCCTCGTGCTCGGTTCGATGCCGGGCCTTCGTTCGCTCGCGCACGCGCAATATTACGCGCACCCGCAAAACCTGTTCTGGCCGTTCCTCGGCGAGATCTGCGGTGCCGGTCCCGAACTCGCCTACCCCGATCGGTTACGCCGCCTGACCGAAGCCGGTATCGCCTTGTGGGACGTGCTCGGCGAATGCGAACGCATCGGCAGCCTCGACACCGCGATCCGCGGCGCGAGCGAGAAACCGAACGACATCGCGGGACTCGTCGCGCGCCACCCGGAACTGCACACGATCGCGTTCAACGGCGCGAAAGCCCGACAGGCGTTTCGACGGCATGTCGAACCCGGTATCGACGTGGAACGCCTCGCGCAGTTGCGACTTCTCTCGTTGCCGTCGACGAGCCCGGCGAACGCCTCGATGCCGCGCGCGAAGAAGCGTGCGCGGTGGCTGGTGTTGCGTGACTTGGTCGCTGCGGGATAACGCCGCGGTTGTCTACCGATGCGGAGCGGTCCCCCCCTAGAGTGGAGCCACGGAAAAGTAGAGACTCTCCCGACTCATGAGGGTTTCATGCGCAAATCGAAATTCAGCGAGAGTCAGATCGCGGCGGTCCTGAAGGAAGCGGAAGCCGGGGTGGCGGTAGCCGATCTCGCGCGCAAGCACGGCATCAGTACGGCGACGTTCTACCAGTGGCGCTCCAAGTACGGCGGCATGAGCGTGTCGGACATGCAGCGCCTGCGCGAGCTGGAGCAGGAGAACGGTCGCCTCAAGCGTATGTACGCGGACCTTAGGCTGGATCATGAGTTGCTCAAGGAGGTGCTGGCAAAAAAGTTCTGACGCCAGCGCAGCGTCGCGAGACGGTGAGCTGGCTCCAGGGATCAAAAGAGGTCAGTGAACGGAGAGCATGTCGTATCGTCGGACAAGGTCGTACGACACAGCGTAGGCGATGCACGGGGCGCGTGCGTTCGGACCCGGTCGTGGAGAAGCGCTTGGTCGAATTGGCCGAGACCCACGGGAAATGGGGTTGCCCCCAGCTGCATCGGCAACTGCGCCATGAAGGCCACCGGATCAACCACAAGCGAACCGAGCGCCTGTACGGGGAACGCGCCTTGGCGTTGCGGCGGCGGTGTCGACACAGGCTTCCCGAGCGGTTCCGTCAGCCCTTGGTGCAAACCCTACACCCCAATCAGTGCTGGTCCATGGACTTCATGAGCGACCGTCTCGCCAGCGGGCGCGCCTATCGCACCTTCAATGTTCTCGACGATTACGCTCGCGACGCACTGGCCATCGAGATCGACATCAGCCTGACAGCCCATCGGGTGATCCGTGTACTGGACCAGCTCTGTGAAACCCACGGGGTGCCGGAGGCGATCCGCAGCGACAACGGACCGGAGTTTCGTAGCGAGGCGGTACAGGCATGGGCGAAGGAACGGAACATCCGCTGGGACTTCATCCAGCCCGGCTGTCCTGCACAGAATGCTTACATCGAACGTTTCAACGGCACCTACCGCTCGGAAGTCCTCGACATGAACCAGTTCCGGAGCCTGGACGAAGCACGAGCCGCAACGACAGCCTGGCTCGCCATCTACAACGAACAACGCACCCACAGCGCCATCGGTCATCTGCCGCCGCTGGCGTTCAAGCAACGTTGGCAGCAACAGCAGTCTCTACTTTCACGTGGTACCGGTTAAGGGGGATTGACCGACCAAACAAGGCAAACGTAGGTTGGGCTGAGCAACGCGAAGCCCAACACAAGGAGCTGGCGACTGCGTCGCCGCTCGCGGTTACCATGCACGCCCGTTATTGGGCATCGCGTTGCTCAGCCCAACACTATACTTCCTTGAGACTGCCCAATTTGGGCGCGGTACCCGGTCGCGCGTCCGCTCAGCGGTTGCGATGTCATCGCCGGTAAATCGCAGGCAACGGTCCAACTCGGCCAGCGCCGTACCATGCGCACCCGCTGTGACGGGCGAACGGTCGCTCCGAGGATGTCGTGGCTTTCCGCCTCCATGGGTGAACCTGCACCGCAGTTCGCACGCGAAGGACGCGATGCACCTCGGCTGGCAGATTTCTCGGCTCCATCACCTTCACCATGCCGGCTCCCTGCATCTTACACCTCGCGCGAGGGCGAGTAATCAGTTAGTCAGGTACATCCCTGCGCCGTTCACGGGCAGATTTTCCGCAGCTTGCTAAGTGTTGAACGCGATGACCAGAAGGCCGCCGAACCCAATAACGAAGCCGCCCCACGAAGCTCCGAACCACGCTTTGACACTACGGAAAAATCTTGGCAGACGTGAGGGTTCGCGGAGAGCGGCGCTTACAAACGCGATCTGTCCACAAAGAGCCGTCACAATACAAAACGCAAATCCACCCAGCGAGACGAGATAAGCATATACAAAACTGCGATTAACGTAACCTGCCGAGTGAAGAGAAAGCCAGTACTCGCAAGACTTAAAGTAACAACTTGCTTGAGCAGATCGTGAAGAATAATCAAACCACGGCTTGGTGAATCTTGCGGAACACTCGACATGGCTAAACCTCCGTGTTGGATCGGGCTAGTGGCAACTATTCGAAACCATCAGCGAAAATTGCATCCGTCAGGACTTCCACCGCGCCGATGTCACAAGCTTCGCCTTGCGGTCGGCTGACGCCACGCTGATCAACGCTCACGGCAGGATCGCAATCGACGGCATCAATCGCGCCGCTGCCGAAACCAGGCAGCATCGTGGGTGTCGGCCCACCGTTATCCTGAAGGGGACCGAGTAATGGATCGCCGGAAGTTCCGACGCAGCTCCCTTTAGGCCATTGTAGGTTGCCACCTTCGTCGGTAATAGTGCCGAAGCAGCTGTTGCTTGAGTCACCAACGACGACCACACTCCGGCCGAGCATCAGTGTTCCGTTGGGATTAAATATGGATGAACCACTATATGCGGTGTTTCCCGAGAGCGTGGAATCGTAAATGAACAAAAGACCACTGTTAGCAATCCCACCACCCCCGCTTTGCGAAAGAAATGAGTTCTGTGTATTTCCGGAAATCGTGCTATTGCTCACACTTCCAATGCCGGTATGGTAGATGCCACCGCCCGAATACTCTGCTCCATTGTTTGAAATGGTAGTGCCAACGATCTCCAAGAACATCGAAACTCCACTACTAATGCCGCCTCCAGAAAGTGCTTCGTTACCAGAGATCAGCGAATCGGTGACCGTAACCGTTCCCTCATTACAGATACCCCCTCCGACACCATCTGTGTAGTTGTCCGTGATGGCGCTGTTAGTAATGGTCAGCTGCCCGGCATTGTAAATGCCGCCCCCAGAATAATTCGCAGAATTCCCGAAAAATGTACTATTGGTTACCGTCAAGATGCCACTATTTGCAAGTCCGCCACCCAAAGATCCACGACTATAGATCACGCGCAGCCCATTCAATTCGGCCTCTGCTCCGGTGACTACGCTGAGTGCCGCCGGACCATAGTTGCCATGAATCGTGATATCTCCGACGTTGTCATCATCGACGTCCCCGTTGATCACTATTCCTTGGGGATCGCTGAGTGCGGGCAACGCAGATGTCAGAGTAATCGTGCCGCCATCTGCGAAGGCAATGATGTCGGCGCCATTGCCCGATACGCAATCACCTTCACTGGAATCAGTGTTCGTGTTGGCGTTGGCGATGGCTTCACGGAGTGTGCACGCGCCGTCCATGACGGGGGCACCATCCGAAAGCGAATCAACAAGGATGGTGCTAGCAGCGCCAATGTTGGCACCCATTAGCGGTGCCGCGCTCAGCAATGCGGCACGAACACACAAACTCGTACGCCGAAGACGAAGTCGCTTGTCCATGATTCCCCCGGCAGTCTCAAACTCGACGTGCAACACCCTGACCTGGAGTTGGCTTAGGCTGTT
>CAYWZC010000007.1:45845-48471 GCA_964462745.1 uncultured Rhodanobacteraceae bacterium | reverse complement strand
GTTCTCGGGCGCATCGGCGTCGAGCTTCCAGGCGCGACCCTTGCCGATCGCGTTCCAGGTCCACAACGTGCCCGGCGCGGTCCCCGCATGCAGCCTGGCCTGCACCCGAATGCGCGCGAGCGGCGAGGCCAGCCACAGCCAGTCCTCGTCGGCGACGCCGTGTGCGGTCGCGGTGTCGGGATGCAGGTACAGGTAATTGCGCGTCGCGATCTGGCGCAGCCATGCATTCTGCGAACCCCAGGAGTGGTACATGAACATCGGGCGCTGGGTGATCGCGTGCAGCGGGTACGGATCCGGTGCGGGCCGAGAGCCGAGGGCCGAGAGCTGTGGTTCGAGCGTGGCGTACCACAGCGGCAGTGGATCGAAGTACTTCGCGACACGCTCGCGCTCGGCATCCGGCGGCTGCACCGCGCCGTGGCCGAGCGCGGCGAGGCGGAAGCGTTGCAGCTTCTCCGAGTACAGCTCCAGCACGATCGCGTCGGTCGATGCGACCAGGCCGAGCGACTTGGCCCATGCGAGATAGTCGCGATTCGCCATCTTGTAGTAACGGCCCGCGGCCGGCACCGCTTCGTGCCAGAAGCAGTCGTGTTCGATGTAACGGTCGAGTTGCTTCGGGTTGACCGCACCGACGCCCGACTGCGTGCCGTCGGTTCCGCGCCAGCCCGCGAGCAGGCCGACGCCGGGCGCGCGCTCGTGTTCCACCATGTATTGCGCATAGCCGCGCGGATAGCGCGCGCTGCCGTCCTCGTCGACCATGCCGGGCAGGCCGAGCCGCGCGCCGAGGTCGAGCAGCACGTCCTGGAACGGGCGCACGTCGCGGTCGGGTTCGACGACCGGCCGGCGGATCGCATCCGACACCGCATCCGCTTCGGAGATCGGCCGGTCGAGCAGGCTGATGCAGTCGTGGCGTTCGAGGTAGGTCGTGTCGGGCAGGACGAGGTCCGCAAACGCAACCGTCTCGGACAGGTACGCATCGGAATAGATGATGCGCGGAATGCGGTACTCGCCGGTCGCCGGATCGCGATCGCACAGCATGCGCCGCGTGTTGCGCGTGTTCATCGACGAGTTCCAGCCCATGTTGGCCATGAACAGGAACAACGTGTCGATGCGGTACGGGTCGCCGGCCCACGCGTTGCGGATCACGCTTTGCAACATGCCGTGCGCGGCGAACGGTGAATCCCACGAGAATGCCTTGTCGAGCCGGCGTGGCGCGCCGTCCGCATCGACGAGCAGGTCCGCGGGCGCGTGCACGTAGCCGAGCGGCCCGGCATCGAGCGCGCCGTTGTCCTTGCGCGCCTTGCCGGGCCGGTTGCCGGGTGGCACCGCTTTCGGATACGGCGGCTGGTAGCGGAAGCTGCCGGGCGTGTCGATCGCGCCGAGCAACATCTGCAACACGTGCAGCGTGCGACAGGTGTGGAAGCCGTTGGCATGCGCGGCGATGCCGCGCATCGCGTGCATCGCAACCGGCCGTCCGACCATCTCGGTGTGTTCGCGGCCGTGCACGTCGGTCCACGGCTGGGTGATGCGGATCTCGCGGTCGAACGCGGTTTCGGCGAGCTCGCGCGCGAGCCGGCGGATGGTGTCGGCGTCGACGCCGCAGCGTTCGGTCACCGCATCCGGCGTGTAGTCGTCGGCGAGGAATCGTTCGGCGAGCAACTGGAGCGCGGGTACGGCCGTGCGGCCGTCGGTGAGCGTATATTCGCCGACGACGGCGGGAGAGATGCCGGTTGCGTCCGCGGTCTCGAGTGCGCCACCCGTCACCGAGCGGTTCCAGCACAGCGGTTTGCCGTCCGCATCACGCGCGATCATGCCGTCGTCGGCCGTGCCCGGATCGCGGATCACGAGGTGGTGCGCATTCGTGTAGTGCACGAGATAGTCGAGGTCGATGCGATCGGCACGCAGCAGTTCGTGGATCAGCGCACCCGCGAGCAGGCCGTCGGTGCCGGGATTGATCGGCACCCATTCGTCCGCGATCGCGCCGTAGCCGGTGCGCACCGGATTGATCGCGACGATCTTCGCGCCGCGCGCCTTGAGTTGGCCGAGTCCGAGCTTGATCGGGTTCGAATCGTGGTCCTCGGCGACGCCCCACAGCATCAGGTATTTCGTCCGTTCCCAGTCCGGTTCGCCGAACTCCCAGAAGCTGCCGCCGATCGAGTACATGCCCGCCGCGGCCATGTTGACCGAGCAGAAGCCGCCGTGCGCGGCATAGTTGATCGTGCCGAACTGCTGCGCCCACCAGCCGGTCAGCGCCTGCGACTGGTCGCGACCGGTGAAGAACGCGAGCTGGTCCGGGTCACGCGCGCGGATGTCGCCGAGCCACTTGGTTGCGAGCGCGAGCGCCTCGTCCCATTCGATCTCGCGGAATTCGCCGGATCCGCGCTCGCCGACGCGCAGCAGCGGCTTGCCCAGGCGCGCGGGCGAGTAATGTTGCTTGATCCCTGCCGAACCCTTCGCGCAGATCACCCCGCGGTTGACCGGATGCTTCGGGTTGCCGTCGATGTAGCGGACGCGGCCGTCCCTGAGGTGGACTCTTATGCCGCACCTGCACGCGCACATGTAGCACGTGGTCGTCTTGACTTCGTCGCCGGTCGGCAGGTTCAGGTTGAGGCGGGCGTGGGGCATGTGC
>CAYWZC010000007.1:17890-45745 GCA_964462745.1 uncultured Rhodanobacteraceae bacterium | reverse complement strand
GTGCGGGAATCCCGCGCATGGTAACGGATCGCCATCTTCCGGCGCGGGTACCGCTATCCTGAGCGTCCACGTCCGATACGGAGCTTGCGCATGTCTCGTCTGATTTTCGCGTGTCTGGTCCTTTCCGTGTTCGTGCCGCATGCCGACGCGGCGGACTCCGCTGTCTGGCAGGAACAGAAAGGCTGGGCGACCGACTTCGCGGAGGCGGGCGTCACCGGCACGATGCTCATCCACGACGAAGACGCGAACCGCTATCTCGTGTTCGATCGCGAGCGTGCCGGAACGCGCTTCATTCCGGCCTCGACGTTCAAGCTGTTCAACGCGCTCGTCGCCCTCGAGACCGGCGCGGTCGAGGACGAATTCGAGGTCATTCGCTGGGATGGCACGAAGCGCGCGTTCGACGCCTGGAATCGCGACCATTCGCTCGCGAGCGGCATGAAATATTCGGTCGTCTGGTTCTACCAGGAGATGGCGCGACGCGCGGGCGCGGAGCGCATGCAGCACTGGCTGGACGAGGCCGGTTACGGCAACCGCGACATCGGCGGCGGCATCGACCAGTTCTGGCTGACCGGCGACTTGCGCATCTCCGCGATCGAGGAAGTGCAGTTCCTGCACCGCCTCGCGGACGGCAGCCTGCCGTTCTCGGCGCGCACGCAGGAAGCGGTGCGGCGCATCGCATTGCTCGAGGATGCGCCGACGTACACGCTGCACGGCAAGACGGGCTGGGCCACCGATCGGGTCGTCGACGGCAAGCCGGCCGCCGATCTCGGCTGGTTCGTGGGCTGGGTCGAGCGCGACGGCCGGCGCTGGTTCTTCGCCCTCGACATCGACATGCCGGACGCACGCACCCAGGCGGCGCAGCGCGTGCCGCTCGCGCGAACCCTGTTGGTCCGGGCGGGCGCGCTGCCGAGCAGTTCGAAAAAGCACCCGTAAAAGCGCTTCAGGTACCCGGATTGCGGCACAATGGCGGTCATGGCGACCATGGACCGCTACGAACGCATCCTCAGCCTGCACCGGATCCTGAAGTCGGCGCGCTATCCGGTCACGATCGTGCGCCTGCGTGAAGATCTCGGTTGTTCGCGCGCGACCGTGTATCGCGACATCGCGGAGTTGCGCGACGCACTTGGTGCGCCGATCGAGAGTACCGAGGTCGATGGCGGCCAGGCCGCGATCCGCTACGCAACCGACGAAATCGATCGCTTCGAACTGCCGGGCCTGTGGCTGACCAGCGAGGAACTCGCGGCCCTGCTCGCGCTCAACGAGTTGCTCGGCCGCTCAGATCCGGGCGTGCTCGCCGGCACGCTGGCGCCATTCCGTTCACGCATTGAACGGCTGCTGTCCGATCACGCGAGCGGCCGCAAGCTGCCGATCGATCGCATCCGCGTGATCGGCAGCGGCAACCGGCGCCTCGACCAGAACGTGTTCCGTACCGTTGCCGGCGCGGTGCTCGAACGCCGTCGTCTCGGTTTCAGTTATCGCGCGCGCTCGACCGATGCGCCGACCGAGCGCACGGTGTCGCCGCAGCGCCTGACCCATTACAAGGACAACTGGTACCTCGACGCCTGGGACCACGGCCGCGACGCGCTGCGCAGTTTCGCGCTCGATCGCATTCGTGCGCCGCGCGTCTCCGACGTGCCCGCGCTGGACCGCGAGAGCGCGGAACTCGACGCGCATCTCGCGTCCAGCTACGGCATCTTCTCCGGTCCGCCGAAGGCGACCGCGACGATCCATTTTTCCTCGCACGCGGCGCGCTGGGTCGCTGACGAGCACTGGCACACGCAGCAGCAGGGCCAGTGGCTGAACGACGGGCGCTACGAGTTGAAGGTGCCGTATTCCAACTCCCGCGAGCTGCTCATGGATGTGCTGAAGTACGGCCCCGACGCCGAGGTCATCGCGCCGGTTTCCTTGCGCGAGGAGATGAAGATCCTGTTGCAGCTCGCGCTCGGCAACTATGGCGGCGCCAACGCCTGAGCGCCGCCCGGTCGCGCGGTTCCGCGCTATGCTTGGCCGATGCAGCTTCCAGCGCCCGCGACATCGCAGGAACCGGCGTCGATGCAATGCGCGCTGGGCATTTCCCTGGTGCTCGGATCGGGTGGTGCGCGCGGCTACGCGCACATCGGCGTCATCGAGGAACTGCGCGCGCAGGGTTTCGCGATCCAGTCGATCGCGGGCAGTTCGATGGGCGCGCTGATCGGCGGCATTTACGCGACCGGCAAACTCGATGAATACCGCGACTGGGTGCGGCCACTGCAGAAGTTCGACGTGTTCCGCCTGCTCGACTGGACCTTGTCCGGCGGCGGCCTCATCAAGGGCGAACGCATCATCGGCAAGCTTCGCGAACTGGTCGGCGACATCGCGATCGAGGAATTGCCGATCCCGTACACGGCGGTCGCGGTCGATCTCGACGCGCATCGCGAAATCTGGTTCTCGCGCGGATCACTGTTCGATGCGATCCGCGCGTCGATCGCGATTCCGGCCGTGTTCCGCCCGGTCCGCTACCAGGGACGGTTGCTGGTCGACGGCGGCCTGCTCAATCCGGTGCCGGTGGTCGCGACCCTGCGCGACATGACCGACTGCACGATCGCGGTGGATGTCAACGCGGCGCCCGAACGACCCGGCGGCGGAGCGCGCGAGCCGGCAACCGGCACGCCCGAGCTTGCGCCTGCCGATGGCGACCCGGGCGACGACTCGCGCCTGCATCGCCTGCGCGAATTCTTCACCGGCTGGTTCGATCACGAGGAAGCCGGGGGCGCCGAACGCGACGCGGAATCCGGCATGCTCGACCTGTTCGCGCGTTCGCTCGATACCGTGCAGGAAACCCTGACCCGGCTGAAACTCGCAGCCCAGCCGCCCGACCTCCTGATCAGCGTGCCGCGCAACAGTTGCGCGTTCTACGAGTTCCATCGCGCGGAAGAACTCATCGAGATCGGCCGCGAACGCACCCGCGAAGCCCTCGATCGCTGGAAGCGCCCGCAGCCGCGCAGGCTGTCAGCCGACCCGCCGGAACAACGGTAGGAACGTCCCACGGCCGCGACCGCTCAGCCATGTAGCCCGGGTAAGCGAAGCGCACCCGGGGATCCGGTCCCGGCGACATCGCCCGAGCCCCCGGGTGCGGCCTTCGGCCTTACCCGGGCTACGTTTCTGAAACTCGCAGCCCAACCACCCGACCTCCTGATCAGCGTGCCGCGCAACAGTTGCGCGTTCTACGAGTTCCATCGCGCGGAAGAACTCATCGAGATCGGCCGCGAACGCACCCGCGAAGCCCTCGATCGCTGGAAGCGCCCGCAGCCGCGCAGGCTGTCAGCCGACCCGCCGGAACAACGGTAGGAACGTCCCACGGCCGCGACCGCTCAGCCATGTAGCCCGGGTAAGCGAAGCGCACCCGGGGATCCGGTCCCGGCGACATCGCCCGAGCCCCCGGGTGCGGCCTTCGGCCTTACCCGGGCTACGTTTCTGAAAAACTGTAGGAGCGGCCCATGGCCGCGATCCGTGCTGGCAGAAGATCAGAAGATTGAACCACGAAGGACACGAAGAGCACGAAGGGAACTTCTGATTGACGCCCGGTGGGACAAATGGGGGAAGCAGCTTCGGATCTGCGCAAATGAAAATCTTCAGCGCTCTTGCTTCGTGTTCTTCGTGGTTCAGTCTTTAGGCTGTTCAGCGATCGCGGGTGAACGACGCAAGTTCCAGGGTCATCGTCGCATCGTCGTCGGACTTGCTGATCCGCACCGGCAGCCAGCCGATGGCTTTCGCGAACCAGCTCGTCGTGTCCTTGCCTTCATCGGTCCGTTCGACGCGCATGCTGTCCCAGGTTCCGGCGGGGACTTCGACGGATTCCGTGCCGCGCACGGCATAGTGCTGGATCGCGATATCGCGCTTGCCGGCGACCGGAAGCGCGATGGACTGCTGCCCGCGCGCGAGTTCGGCGCCGAGCGCGAGGCTGACGAGATTGCGCTCGATCGTGCCTGGCTGCCACGCGTATTCGCGTCGACCCTTGTCGTCTTCGACCTGCACGACGCGTGCATCCGCATCGAAGCGCATCGTGCGATGGCGCTGCTTGATTCCGCCCTGGCGGTATTCGTAGGTGATGGAGAGCGGGCCTTCGGATGTCCAGCGAAACTTCGAGGTCTCGCGCAGCTCGATACCGAGCAGGCCCGCGAGTCCCTCGGTACCGCGCGTGTCGCTGGTCATCGTCCAGGTTCCGTCCCGGTTGTCGACAAGGTCGAGCACGGTACGGCCGAGCAACTCGCCGTTGCGCGAGGTCGTGTATTCGGCGTGGAACGGGGCGATCGGCGCAGTGCGCTCGGCGGCGGACGCCGCGACCGCCAGACTGGCGAACAGCACGAAGGATGCGAAGGGCAGGAATCTCACGAGGAACTCCGAAGCGGGCGACCGCACAGTCTCCGCGTGCGGCCCTGAACCGTGTCGCAAGCAGCGGCCGTCCGCCACGGCGGCGGATGGAATCGGCGTGGCAAGGCGCAAGTCATCGCCTGCGACCGGGTATCTTGCTCTCGCGGGAACGGCCCACGGCCGTGGCAGCCCGAAATCACGACGCCGCGGGCCTGGTCCGTTCCTGCAGGAGGCTGGGCAGGGTCTCGTGCAGGCGCAGCGGCGCGGAGAGCGGCGCACCGTCCAGCATGACCCGGTCGCCGGACAGCGTGATGCGCCCCTCGGCGATGCGTGCCACGCACGCGACGAGCAGGTGGTGCTCCTGTTCGAGCAGTCGCCCGGCCAACGATTCGGGCGTATCGCCGGGATGCACCGGGATCTCGACCTGGGCGATGGTCGGCCCGCCGTCGAGCTCGGCGGTCACGAAGTGCACGCTCGCGCCGTGCAGCGCATCGCCGGCCTCGAGCGCGCGCCGGTGCGTGTGCAGGCCGCGGTATTTCGGCAACAGCGACGGGTGGATGTTGATCATGCGCCCGGCGAATCCGCGCACCACGTCGGCATCGATCACGCGCATGTAGCCGGCCAGCACGACCAGCGCCGGGCCGGCTTCGGCGACGCGCGCGAACAGCGCGGCATCGAATGCGGCGCGGTTCGCGAAACCCTTCGGGTTCAACGCGCAGGTCGCGATGCCCGCGTCGCGTGCGCGTTGCAACGCGAACGCGTCCGCGCGATCGCCTGCGACGAGCACGATGCGGATCGGCAGCACACCGGAAGCCTGCGCGTCGATCAATGCACCGAGGTTGCTTCCGCGCCCGGAGGCGAGCACGGCAACCGGAAGTGGCTGTGCGGATACGGACATGCGCTGGCGGATTCAAGCCGTGATGCGCACGCGCGCTTCGGCCGAAGCCGCGACGATCGAGCCGATCGGCCACGCCGCGAGGCCGAGTGCGTCGAGTTCGGTGATCGCGCGATCCGCATCCTCGCCGGCCACGATCAGGGTGTAGCCGATGCCGCAGTTGAACGTGCGCCACATTTCATCCGCGGCGATCCTGCCTTCGCGGCGCAGCCAGTCGAATACGGGCGGCATCGCCCAGCTCGTCGCGTCGAGCGCGACACCGAGCCCGTCCGGCACCACGCGGATGATGTTCTCGCTGAGGCCGCCGCCGGTGATGTGCGCCATGCCGTGTACCGGAAGTTTCCGCAGCAGTTGCAGGATCGGCTTGACATAGATCGTGGTCGGCGCGAGCAGGGCGTCGCCGAGACGCGTGCCGTCGAGATCGAGATCGAACGGATGCCCGGTGCGTTCGAGTACGCGTCGGATCAGCGAGTAGCCGTTGGAATGCGGGCCAGACGAAGCGATGCCGACGATGACGTCGCCTTCCGCGATCGCGCTGCCGTCGATGAGCGCGGACTTCTCGACCGCGCCGACGCAGAACCCGGCGAGATCGTACTCGCCGGGCGGATACATGTCCGGCATCTCGGCGGTCTCGCCGCCGATCAGCGCGCAGCCGGCGCGCTCGCAACCCGCGGCGATGCCGCCGACCACGGCCGCGGCGGTGTCGACATCGAGCTTGCCGGTCGCGAAATAGTCGAGGAAGAACAGCGGTTCGGCGGCCTGCACGAGCACGTCGTTGACGCACATGCCGACCAGGTCGATGCCGATCGTGTCGTGGCGGCCGAGTTGCTGGGCGAGCCTGAGCTTGGTGCCGACGCCGTCGGTGCCGGATACGAGCACGGGTTCGCGCCAGCGCGTACCGAGGTCGAACAACCCGCCGAAGCCGCCGAGTCCGGCCATGACCTCGGGCCGGAACGTGCGTTGGACGTGCGGCTTGATGCGCTCGACCAGCGCGTTGCCGGCATCGATATCGACGCCCGCGGCGCGGTAGGTCAGGGCATCGGAATCGCTGGTCATCGGAGTCATCGCGGACTGCGGCGAACCGGGCGCCGCGCGGTGCGCATCATAACATCGGCCCCCGGACGGGACGGACGCGCCGAGCGGCGAGAACGCCGACGGGCGCGATGCTCTTCGCTCCCCGGGGACGGCCCGCAGCGCCAACCGCGGGCCGCCGATGGACGGCGCGGAATGCTTTCGGCACACTTCGACCATCGATCGATCGGTGTCGGCCCCGGAATCACGATGATGCGAATGCTTGTTGCGCTGCTGGTTTTCGCGATCGCGCTGTCGCCGGGGGCGCCGCGCGCGGCGCCGACCACCTACACCGGCGAGGCCAGCGTGACCTCGCAGTCGGAAGCGGAGCGCGACGTGGGGTTCCGGACCGCGCTCGCCAACGTCGTTGCCGACATCGTCGGCGATCGCGGCGTGCTCGAGCGTGCCGATGTCGCCGATGCGCTCGGCGAGGCGCGCAGTTACATGCTCCAGTACCGCTACCTTCGCGCGGCGCCTGATGCCAATGCCGAAGCCGGCGCGCCGGGCTTGCGCCTCGTCGTCGAGTTCGACAGCGTCGCGGTCGATTCGATGCTCGACCGGCTCGGCCTCGCGAGCGGGACCGCCGACGGCGCCGGCTGGATCGGCGATCCGCAGGAGGCGACCGTATGGATCAGCGGAATCCGCTCGGCGTCCGACTACGCGCGGGTCATGGGCATCCTGGATCGCAACAACTTCGTCGACTCCGTGCGGCCGGTCGAGGTGCGCGATGACGGCCTCGCGGTGCGGTTGTCGCTCGC
Source organism: uncultured Rhodanobacteraceae bacterium (assembly GCA_964462745.1). Lineage (GTDB taxonomy): Bacteria > Pseudomonadota > Gammaproteobacteria > Xanthomonadales > Rhodanobacteraceae > Dokdonella_A. The sequence continues at coordinate 38,671 of CAYWZC010000007.1, read as the reverse complement.
CGGCGACTTGGCGCACTTCATCGCGGCGCTCGAAGCGGGCCGCGACCTGCGCGTGATCAGCGCCGAGCCGCCGCTTGCCGGCATCGACGCGACGCTGTCGCTCGACGCCTTCTGAAACCGTGCGCTTCGGTGAACCTCAGCCAGATTCCGAATGCGATCACGATCCTGCGCATCCTGCTGGTGGTGCCGCTCGCGTGGCTGATCGTGGAGGATCGCTACGTCGCCGCGCTCGGTGTCGCCGCGGTAGCGGGTGCGAGCGACGCGCTGGACGGATTCATCGCGCGGCGCTGGGGCTGGCGCAGTCGCCTCGGCGGCCTGCTGGACCCGATCGCGGACAAGTTGCTGCTGACGGTCGCGTTCATCGCGCTGGCCCTGGTCGATGGCTTGCCGGGCTGGCTCGCGCTGCTGGTGATCGGGCGTGATTTCGTGATCGTCGGTGGTGCGATCGCATACCACGCGATCGTCGGGCGTTTCGATGCGGCGCCGAGCCGCCTGTCGAAGTGGACGACCCTCGTGCAGATCGTGTGCGTGCTGTCGGTGCTGGTGCACGTGTCCGGCCTGTCGCTGCGCTTTTCGGAACTGTTCCCGCAACTGCTTGCGGAACTCTACCTGCTGACCGCGGCACTCACCGTCGCGAGCGGCATCCATTACATCGTGGTCTGGGGAGTACGTGCATGGCGCAACAAGCATCCGGCATGAACCGCGGCCCGCTCGACCTGCGCGTCCAGTGGCTCATCGTCATCGCGCTGCTCGGCGCGGCGCTGTACTGGCTCGGACCGGTGCTGACCCCGTTCGTGATCGCGGGCCTGTTCGCGTACCTGTGCGACCCGCTGGTCGATCGCATGGAGCGGCTCGGCCTCGGCCGTGCACTCGCGGTCAGCATCGTGTTCCTCGTCATCGGCCTGCTGCTGATCGCGTTCGTGCTCATCCTGGTGCCGTTCACCGAACGCCAGATCGGCAACCTGATCGGCCAGTTGCCGAAATGGATGGCCTGGTTCCAGACGGTTGCGGCGCCGTGGTTGCACGATCATTTCGGGATCAGCCCGCTCACCCTCGATACCGAGCGCCTGACCCGCGTGCTGCAGCAGCACTGGAAGGAAGCCGGTGGCGCGGCCGCGGTGGTACTCGGCAAGGTTTCCCAGTCGGGCATGTTCCTGGTCAATCTGGCGGTCGGATTCGTGCTGGTGCCGGTGGTCGGCTTCTACCTGTTGCGCGACTGGGACCTGCTGGTCGAGCGCGTGAGCACGCTGGTGCCGCGCGGCGCCGCGCCGACCGTCACGCGGCTCGCGCGCGAATCGGATCAGGTGCTCGGCGCGTTCCTGCGCGGCCAGCTCAGCGTGATGATCGCGCTCGGCGTGATCTACGGCGTCGGCCTGTGGCTGGTCGGCATCGATGTCGGTCCGCTGATCGGCATGATCGCGGGGTTGATCAGCTTCGTGCCGTTCCTCGGCGCGATCGTCGGCGTGGTCATGGCCCTGGTTGCGGCGCTCGTCCAGTACCACGACTGGTTGCACGTGGTCCTCGTCGCGGCCGTGTTCGCGGTCGGCCAGGTGCTGGAGGGTTACGTGCTGGTGCCGAAGCTGGTCGGCGATCGCATCGGCCTGCATCCGGTCGCGGTGATCTTCGCGGTGCTCGCGGGCGGCGAGCTGTTCGGCTTCATCGGGGTGCTCGTCGCGTTGCCGGTCGCGGCCGTCGCGATGGTCCTGCTGCGCTACGCGCACGAGCGCTACCGGCACAGTGCGATGTACCAGTCGGGTGCGGAGCCGCGCATCGTCGCGCCGGGACAGCCGGACGCGGGCGAACCGGTCGTGGTCGAACCGGTCGTGGACGGTGTCGACGGGAAGCCGGTCGCGAACGTGCCGGCTGCGAATCCGGAAGGCCCGGGCGCGACGTGAATCCGCAGTTGCCGCTGGACCTGCGCTGGCCGGCCCGGCAGCGCTTCGACACGTTCGTGGCCGGCGACAATGCGCTCGCGATCGCGAGCATGCAGCGTGCGGCCGGCGGCACCGATCGCGAATGGCTGTACCTGTGCGGACCGTCGGCCAGCGGCAAGACGCATCTGCTCATTGCGAGCTGTGCGGCGGCCAGCCTCGCCGGGCGCAGCGCGCAGTATGTCGCGCTTGCAAGCGTGCCCGAGCCGCGCGCGGATGCGATCCGTGCGCTCGGTGGCAGCGAACTGCTCGCGCTCGACGAGCTCGACGCGATCGCCGGACCCGCCGAACACGCGCTGTTCGATCTCTACAACCGCTGTCGCGCGGAGGGCTCCACGTTGCTGTTCGCGGCGCGGCGCGCACCGCATGCGCTGGGCATCGGCCTGCCCGACCTCGTGTCGCGCCTCGCATCGTGTGCGCAATGGACGCTGCGCCCGCTCGACGAGGCGAGCCGCCGCGCGGCGTTGCGCGAGCGCGCCGCCGCGCGCGGCATCGAACTCGACGATGCGGTGCTCGACTGGCTGTTCACGCGCCAGGCGCGCGATCTCGGCAGCCTGACCGCCTTGCTCGATCGCATCGACAGCGCCGCACTCGCCGCGCAGCGCCGGGTCACCGTGCCGTTCCTGCGCGGCTTGTTGTCCTGAGCCGTCGAACGCGGCAGGTCCTGCGCTGTGGGTGACGCATCATCGGTGCGCCGCGGTTCCGCAGCCGAGGCGCTCGCACAATGTCTCGATGCGGCCGACGTCGAACGGTCCGGGCACTTCGAAACCGTTGGTGAAGATGCGCTCGTTCTCGTAGGCGCCGATATCCACTTCAGGGCCGACCACCCGCGCCTGCGCACGCAGGTCGAGATCGGTCAGGTACCAGGTCGAGGCACCGTTGTTCGGCCCATCCAGCCCGGCGTCGACCAGCGGTGACGTGCGTGCCGGGGTGAAGTTGAAAAGGCCGCTTTCGTACACGGGCTCGACGCTGATGTTTTCGTGATCGAGCGCCGGTTCGACGCCGTCTCGAACCTCGAAATTGTTGTTGCGCAGGATGAATTCGCCGGGTCCACCCAGGTACAGGTCGTTGAGGTCGTTGTTCCACACGTTGTTGTTGTAGACATACGCGCTGGCTTCTTCGGCGTGGACGCAGATTCCACCACCGCCACCGGCGCTATTCGGGGTGAAGTTGCCGACCGCGGTGTTGTTGGTGATGTAGCCGGCATCGAGAGGCGATGGGCCATCCAGTTTCCGGATATGGGCCGCGCCGCAGGCGTCGGCGTTGTTGGCGAGGAACAGGTTGTTGATCACGCGGACCATGGCCTGGGCCTGGTACACCGCCAGGCCGCCCCCGGAATGGGCTTCATTGGCGAGGAACGCGTTGCGCTCGATCGTGATGCTGCCGTCACCGCCGCCGAGGTCGTCGTACAAGAGCCCGCCGCCGAAGAAGAACGGGTCGTCGCCCGGCGTACCGTTCATGAAGGTCAGCAGGCGCACCGTGATGTCGGAGTCCTCGCGCACGTGCAGCTTCAGCGCGCGTCGCACACCGCCCCCATCGAGTATGGTCAGGAGCGGATCCTCGACCAGGATCTGGCCGCAGGGATTGCCGCCGAACGGGCTGAATCCGCCGATCAGGACGAGACTCGTGCCCACGTCGCCGGTTTCGAACTCGGCGGGTGCGTAGTCGAAATCGTGGATGCCGCCGCCGTCGTAGGTACCGGTCTGGACGCGGATCACGTCGTCCTCACCATTGCCGGCGGCGTCGTTGAGCGCGGTGGAAAGTTCCAGCGCGTTGGTCGCGCAGAATATGGCTGCCGGCGCGGGCGCTGCAACGCACAGGGCGACGAAGGCGATTGCGCCGTGGAGCATCGAACGGGTCATGGGACTTGCCTCGAATCGGGGTGGGTATCCGGTTCAACACCGCAGACGCGCAGGAACGGACATGCGGAAACCGCGGCCGGCCCACCGGCGCATCGGCCATCAATCATTCGCGGCGAACCCGTCCGCGAACAAGGTGTCGTCGACGAGGGTGATGAGGCCGGCGTTCTCGCAGGTGGGTCCGGTCTCGCAGCGGTCCCACCAAGGCGATCCGATCACGACCTCGTCGGTGCCGCGACCATTGAAGTCGCCGACCGCGACCGCTGCGCCGAAATGCATGTCGGGTTGGCTTGCGAGGCCGAATGCGGGCGGTTCGCCGCCGACGGGGGTGCCGATCGGCGATGCGCCGATGTACACGCTGCCCGGTGGCGGACCGACCGGGAATGCCATGCCGTGCGATGGTGCGCCGACGACGAGATCCGTGTTCGCGAAGTCGCCGATTTCGCCGATCCAGCCACTCGCGAAACTCGTTCCGAGCAGGCCGGGCAGGGCGCTGCGGAACTCGGCGACATTGGCGATCACCGGTCCGCTGGCACTCGTGTAGAGGCTTTGCACCAGGCCGTAATCGTCGTCTTCGCCCGGCGCGCCGATCGCGAGATAGCTCGTCGCGACGATCGGGAAATGAAAGATGTGCACGGCATGACCGAACTGGTCGTACAGTTCCGATGATTCCGGGCCGTCGGGGGCGAGCAGGTCCTGCCACAGCTGCCGGCTGGTCGCGGAACCCGCACTGGTATCGAGCCCGCCGAACACGCCGTAGAGCAGGTTCACGGCGCCGGCCGAATTCGCGTTGCCGACGCTTTCGCCGGGCATGCCGATCGCGAGGTCGTCCCGGCCATCGTGGTTCAGGTCGCCGGCCGCGAGCGAAGCGCCGAATCGGTCGCCGTCCTCGCCGACGCCTTCCACATCGGAAATATCCTGATGCCAGACTTCCGTGTTGAACGTATCCAGCCCGCCCGCGTAGCCGTACACCACGTTGACCGACCCTTGTTCCTTGCCCTGGACCAAGTCATATGGCGCACCGATGGCGAGATCCGCATAACCGTCCTGCTCGAAATCACCGGTCGCGAGTGCACTGCCGAAACGCTCGTAGTCGCCGCGACCGCCGGGCACGAAGATTTCCTGGTCCAGGCGAACCGCGTTCTGGGTCAATCCCGACGTGGCGCCGGCGAACACGAATACGGCCCCAGCGGCAGGTATGGACGGATTGTCAAAGGTATAGGAAGGCGCACCGACCGCGAGGTCGTCGAAACCGTCCGCATCGAAGTCGCCGGTGGCTAGCGCCGATCCGAACCCGGCCAGCGCGCGCGGATACGGCACGAGCCGTTCGTACAGGAGCGCTGCGTCGCCGAGTCCCTGCGGACCGCCGTACAGGATCATCACCGCACCGCAATCGTTGATCGAGATGTTGTCGAACTGCGCGTTGAATGCGGGCAGCCCGACGGCGAGGTCCGCGTAGGCGTCGCCGTTGAAATTGCCGGTCGCCAGGGCCGCGCCTAATTCCATGTCGCCCTGGCCGGCGGCGGCCGGCAGCAGTGCCTCGGCGCGAAAATGTCGCGCAGCGGCCGGGTTCACCAGCACGCGGGCGTGCACGGTTCCTGCTGGTGGCAGCATGGCTGCGATCGCAAGGACCAGACCGGACAAGCGGATCGAGCGTTTCGGGATCACGAAGTTCCTTCCTTGCCGCTGGGCGGCACCGATCGTTGCTTCCTCCAACACCACGACAGGCCACAGGCGAACATCGGAACCCTGCCCGGACGCGTCGGGGCCACTTTGCTATGCTCGGAATCACGCCGGGCAATCGGATGCAACCGCGCGCAGCGATGACCGAAAAGCTCGAATCGACCGCAAGCCTGCTCGCGATGGTCAAGGGCGGCGACGAGGCCGCGCGCGAGCGCCTGTGCGCGCTGTACCTGCCGATGCTGATGCGCTGGGCGCACGGCCGCCTGCCGCCGCAGGCGCGCGGTCTGGCCGAGACCTGCGACCTCGTCCAGGCGACCCTGATCCAGGCGCTCGCCCAACTGGGGCGGTTCGAGTCGCGCCATGAAGGGGCATTCCTCGCCTACCTGCGCACCGCGCTGCTCAACAACCTGCGCAACGAAATCCGTCGCGGCATGCGGCATCCGAGCGCGGGCGGCGATGTCGATGCGGACTTTTCGGATCGTTCCTCGCTTGCCGAGTTTGCCGGTCGCGACGCACTTCTCGATTACGAAAAGGCGCTCGCCGCGCTCGCGCCCGAGCAACGCGAGGCGGTGATCCTGCGCGTCGAGTTCGGCTTTTCCTATGCCGAGACCGCGGCCGCGCTGGACAAGCCTTCGGCCGACGCGGCGCGCGTGTTCGTCGCGCGCGCGCTCGAGAAGCTTGCCGGAGCGCTCGCATGAGTACGCTCGGGCAACTCGCCGAATGGCTGGTGCGGCTCACCGAGGGCGATACCGGCCCATCGCCCGCCGCACGGACGGAATCGCACGGAGGACGCCTCGAATCGTTGCGCCGGGTCATCGGCGCCTACGCGCGCCTGCACCGGCCGGAGCCGGAGTCGGAACCCTGCGAGGTGTTGTTTCGCTGGGGTCACCTCGAAGTACTCGAACGCATCGGCAGCGGCAGTTACGGCGAGGTGTATCGCGCGTTCGACGGCGTGCTCGAACGCGACGTCGCGCTCAAGTTGCGCCGTTCGGAGCAGGTCGCTGCACGCGCCTACATCCTCGAGGCGCGCCGGCTCGCGCGTGTGCGCCATCCAAACGTGCTCGCGATCCACGGTGCTGCGGTGAACGACGGCCGGGTCGGCATGTGGGCCGACCTGATCGACGGGCGAACGCTGTCCGCCTGGGTCGCAGAGAACGGCCCGCGCTCGCGCGCCGAGGTGCTCGAGGCCGGCCGCATGCTCGCGAGCGCCCTTGCCGCGGTGCATCGCGCGGGCCTGATTCATGGCGACGTGAAACCGGGCAACATCATGCGCGGCGCCGACGGCGGCCTCGTGCTCATGGATTTCGGCGCCGCGATCGAACGCGCCGCCGGCGGCGCACAGGCGACCCTCGGCTCACCGCTGACGATGGCACCGGAACAACTGGATGGTTCGCCGATCGGGCCGGCCGCGGATCTGTACGCGCTCGGCGTGGTGCTGTTCCAACTCGCGACCGGCCGGTATCCGCTGGAGGCGACTTCGATCGACGGACTCGCGGGCTTGCATGCGCGCGGTGCCGCCGTCGATCCGGAACCTCTGGTGCGCGCGCTCGGCCGCGCGCCGACCCGACTCATCGAACGCCTTCTCGCGCGTGATCCCGCGGCGCGGCCGAGCGCCGAGGAAACCCTGGACGCCTTGCGCGAGATCGAACGCGCGCCGCAACGCCGGCAGAAGCGGCTCGCGGTAGGTGCGGTCATCGTGGCGCTGGTGCTGGCGCTGGTTGCGTCCGGCATCGGCTACATCAAGGTAAGCGACGAGGCGCGGCGCGCCGAGGAGATCAAGAATTTCACGCTGTCGCTGTTCGACCGCGCCAACGTCTTCCATGTTGCCAACCGTGGCGAGGTGAGCGCCGCGGATCTGTTGCGCGGCGGTGTCGAGCGGGTCGAGAAGGAACTCGTCGGCGAACCGCGTGTCCAGGCCGAATTGCTGACGACGATTGCCAGCGGCTTGCACAGTCTCGGTGCGGCAGACGACGCGAAGGCAGCGGGACAGACCGCGCTGCGCCTGCTGGAACAAGCTGCTTCCACGGATCCGAACGCACAAGCCCAGGCACTTGCGATCCTCGGCAGCCTCGCCCGGGACAGCGGTGAGCTGGACGAGGCGCAAGCCTATTACGAGCGTGCGCTTGCGCTTTCGGAGCGCGGCGGCGTGCCCGAGGAGGGACATTTCGCGATACTTACCGGGTTGAGCATGGTCGCCGGCCTGCGCGGAGATCGCGAGCGGAGCCTCGCGCTGATGCACAGGATCCTTCGTGAACGCATTGCCCTGCGTGGTCCCGAGGATCCGGATGTCGGACTCGACTACCAGAATCTCGGCACGTACTACTACGATCTCGACCGGTACGCGGAGGCCGAACAGAGCTATCGGAAGGGAAGGGCGATCGTCACGAAGGCCCTGGGTCCCGACCACACCACGTTGTTCTTCTTCGACCAGGCACTGGCGACGATGTTGCGTCTGGAAGGCCGCCTGGAAGAGGCCGAGCACCTGATTCGCGATACCGCGGAGCGGATGCGTGCGCGCGGCCTGACCAGTCCCGAGATCTACGCGATCGTGTTGAGGACCTGGGCCGGAATCCTTCGACACCGGCATCGCGCGGACGAGGGACTGCCGCTGGTCGCCGAAGCCCTGGGCTACGTGCAACCGGGGCAGCGTGTCGCCAACCAGGCGGTGCTGCTGCAGGAGCGCGGTCGCTGCCTCGCGGCCCTGGAGCGCTGGAACGAGGCCGAGAGGGCACTGGCGCAGGCCGTATCGGTGTATGCATCGGCGAACATCCTTCCGCGCAGACGCTGGCAGGCACATGCCGAGCGCTACCACGCGGCATGGAAGGATCGCAGGGCTCCCGCCGCCATGTCCGAGATCGGCAATGCGCTGGAACGGATCGAGGAACTCGTCGGAACGGAAGGCGACGAGTGGCTGATCACCGCGCGTTTGCTCGCGGTCGTGTTGCGCGACCAGGGCAGGGTCGACGAAGCGTTGGATCTGTTCGAGCAGGTTCGCGAGCGGACCCGCGCCATCGATTACATGGGGCCGATCGGGATCGCGCGCGCGGACGCCGACATCGCATTGGCCATCGCGGCCCGGAAGGATGTCCCTGCGGCCGCGGCCGGCGCGCGACTCGACGAAGCCCTGGCCGCGTTGACGACGGTCGATCCGCAACATCCGCTGCGCGAGGAACTCATCGCGGCACGCGCATCGCTACCGGTGGCGTCGCAGGAACCGGCTTCCGCCGTGATGCCCTGAAGACGCGTGGCGTAGCGCAAGAGCATCGCAGCTGAAGCTTGCTCCTACTGCTTGTTGCGCTTGTAGGAACCGGCTTCAGCCGTGATGCTTCTCGCATTCGAGCTGTCAGGTATCGAACCCGCGTCGCCAAACCACGCAGCGGTTGTTGGCCGGCATCGCGATGTCGGCGATTTGCGTAAAGCCGAATTTGCCCGCCAGGGCATCGACGGATTCGAGGTTGCGCAATCCCATGTGCGGTGCGCGGGCACGCAGTTCCGCGTCGAATGCCGCGTTGCTCGCGGACGTGAATGCCCCGTCGATGTTGAACGGACCGTACACGGCGAGCGTCGCGTTGTCCTCCAGCACCGCATCGAGTCCCGAGAACATCCGCTCGACCTCGGCCCAGGACATGATGTGCAGGGTGTTCGCGCTGAACGCGGCATCGAAACGTGCTTCGGGCCATGCGTCGCGGGCAACGTCGAGTTGCAGCGGCGGCGGCGTGTTCGCGAGTGCGGCTTCGGCAAGCCGGGCGCGGATGCCAGGCAGGTTCTCGCTGCGGTCCGAGCATTGCCACAGCAAGTGGGGCAGCGCGGCCGCGAAATGCGCCGCGTGCTGGCCGGTGCCGCTGCCGATCTCCAGCACCCGGCGACGGTCCGCGAAGTGTCCACGCAGCACGTCGAGGATCGGCTCTCGATTGCGCCGAGTGGCAGGTGCGTCGGGCAGGCAGGTCATGGAATACGGAACGATGTGTTTATCCGCGCGCAGGCTTCGATGTGCGAGTATGCGCGCGCATGACGATCCACGCACTCCCGCATCGGCAGCTGGCCCGGCTGCTGGTGGCATCCATACTGGCCTGCACGCTGGCCGCGTGCGCGACCTTGCGCACGAACTACGTGAAATCGGAAAGCCGCGCCCTCGCGCCACCGGCGAGCACGCCGACCACGCGCTACATCGAGTCGGAGGTCGCCGCGCATCCGGGACAATCCGGCTTCCGCCTGCTGATCAGCAACACCGACGCGCTGATGAGCCGCGTCGTCCTGGCCGACCATGCGCAGCGTTCGATCGACCTGCAGTACTACATCTTCCGCAACGATCCGACCGGGCGACTCATCGCGCAGCGCCTGCTCACCGCGGCCGACCGCGGCGTGCGCGTGCGCATCCTGCTCGACGACCTCGACATCGTCGAGGAGGATCCGCTGCTCGATGCGCTCGATGCGCACGCCAACATCGAGGTGCGCCTGTTCAATCCGTTTTCCATCCGCAACCGATCCCTGCTGTCCAAGGGAGGCCAGTTCCTGCTCGAAGGGCGGCGGCTGAACCGGCGCATGCACAACAAGTCGTTCATCATCGACAACACGATCGCGATCATCGGTGGACGCAACATCGGGGATGAATACTTCGATCTTGCACGGGACTTCAATTTCAACGACCTCGATGTGACGATGATCGGCCCGGTCGTGGCCCAGACTTCGGCGATGTTCGACGCGTACTGGAACAACGAAGCCGCATATCCGGTCACCGCCTACCGCAACGACCCGACCCCGGCCGGTGCGCTGGCCGAGGCGCGCCGGGCGCTGGCGCGCGACGCGCGCGAGTTCGCGGCGACCGATTACGCGCAGGCGTTGAGCGACGAACTGCCGCTGGGCCCGAGCGGCGATCGGCGCGGCAGCTGGTTCTGGGGCAAGGCATCGCTGGTCGCCGACGTGCCGGAGAAGGCCGATCCGGCCGAGGACGACAACGGTCGCGCGTTGCGCATCGTGCGCCAGGTCAAGGCGTTGCTCGACACCGCGACCGGCGAGATCCTGATGATCTCGCCGTACTTCATCCCGGGCGACCGCGGCGTGCGTTACTTCGCGCGAATCCACGAGCACGGCGTCACGGTCAAGCTGCTGACCAACTCGCTGGCCGCGAACGACGAAGCCGTGGTGCATGCCGCGTATTCGCGCTACCGGCGCGACCTGCTCGAAGACGGCATGCAGATCTACGAATTGCGCGCGTCCAGGGGCGAGCAGCCGGTGACCGCGGGCGGTGCGTCGTCGGGCGTCAGCCTGCATGCGAAGGCGCTCGTGGTCGATCGCCGCCATGTGTTCGTCGGCTCGATGAACATGGATCCGCGCTCGGCGCTGCTCAACACGGAAATGGGCGTGATCGTCGATTCGAAACCGCTCGCCGACGCGATGGTCGCGTATTTCGACGATGCGAGCGACCCGCACAACGCGTACCACGTCGTGCTCGAACCCCTCGCCGCGGGTTCGCAACGCCGCGAACTGCGCTGGATCGCGAAGGACGGCGACGAAACCGTGCGTTACGAGCACGACCCGGATGTTTCGGCATGGCGACGCGTCCAGGTCCTGCTCATGCGGCTGTTGCCGGTCGAGGGGTTGCTTTGAGCGGGGAGCCGGAAGCGGTAAGCGGTAAGCGGTAAGCGGAAGAAGGTAGCCCGGGTAAGCGAAACGCACCCGGGGCCGGCAGGAACCCGCATGCAGTGACCGTAGCAGCATCCATTCAGCCGCACGGTCCGATAAAGAGGTCGGCATGAACCGCAAGCTGACGATCGCTTCCTACAACATCCATCGCGGCGTCGGCATCGACCGGCGCTTCCGGCCCGGGCGCATCGCGGCGGTGATCGGCGAACTCGGCGCGGACGTGATCGCGCTGCAGGAAGTCGGATCGCGCGCCGCGGGTTTCGACATGCTCCAGCATCTTGCCGAGGAGACCGGCTTCGGCGCGGTGGCCGGCATGACCCTGACCGATCGCCGCGGCGAATTCGGCAATGCGCTGCTGACCCACCTGCCGGTGGTCAGCGCGGAACGACATTGCCTGCGCATCGGCGCCCGCGAGCCGCGTGGCGCGCTGGTGGTCGTGCTCGCCGCTTCCGCCGTGCCGTTGCGCGTGATCGTGACCCACCTCGGCCTGCGCACCCGGGAGCGCCACGAACAGGTCGCGCGCCTCCTTGCGCTCGCGCGGGAACCGCCGGACGTGCCGACCATCCTTGCCGGCGACATGAACGTCTGGGGACGCGCGAAGCACGAGTCGAGGCCGCTCGATCGCCATTTCGGCAGCACCGGCATGGCGACGACGTTCCCGTCGTTCGCGCCGTGGCTCGCGCTCGACCGCATCTGGGTACACCCGGTCGGTGCGCTGGCATCCATCCACGCGCATCGCAGTCCGCGCTCGCGCATCGCATCCGATCACCTGCCATTGGTCGCGGATATCCACTTGCCGGACGCACAACCGATCCCCGACGCCGGACAGACGTGGGCAACCGCGTAGGTCGGCTCGAGGTGCGAAGCGCCGGAGCCGACGTTGCCCGAGGTCCGACGGCATCCATGTAATGCAACTACCTTCCTGCGCGCCGTAGGTTCCACGGCTGCGCCGCTTGAACCGACCTACTCGTCCCATGGCCTGGAAAGCGGGAAACGGATCGTGCATTGGAAAGCGTTTGCCCGTAGCCTTGCCGCAGACGCGCGCGGCGCATTCCAGCAGGGCTTTCCGCATGAACGAAGGTGCCGATTCCACGCCGACCGATCCGGCGGCGCCGAACGAGCGGCCCGTCAACCGCACCGTGCTGCGCACGCTTGCGCGCATCCGCCGGCATCCGTCCGGCGTCCTGCTCATCGTCCAGCTCGCGGGCTTGCTGCTGTATCCGTTCATCGAGACCGAACCGGCCGGGCGTGCGTTGCTCGGCGCGTTCTCGGTGCTCGTGCTCGCGCTCGCGATCCGCATGGTCAGTCGTACCCACGGACGGGTCTGGATCGGTGCCGGCCTCGCGTTGCCCGCGGTGCTGCTCAACGTGCTGCATCTTGCCTGGGGCATGAGCGAAGTCCTGCCCTGGTCCGCGCTGCTCGAAGCGTTGTTCTACTTCTACGCCGCCGCATGCCTCATCGACTACATGCTCGACGACAACCGTGCGACGACCGACGAACTGTTCGCCGCCGGCGCGACGTTCACCCTGCTCGCGTGGGGCTTCACCTACCTGTTCGTGCTGTGCCAGGCATTGCAGCCGGGCTGCATCGCATCGGTCGTGAATCCGGAATTGCCGCGCAGCTGGACCGAACTCATGTTCCTGAGCTTCGCGTTGCTGTCGAGCACCGGCATCGGCGACGTGATCCCGGTGACCGTGCACACGCGCGCGCTCGCGAGCCTCGAAATGTTCGTCGGCGTCATGTACCTCGCACTCGTGGTGTCGCGCCTGATCGGTTTCGCGGTGCGCCCGCGCGCGGACGACTGACCGACGCCCGCACCGGTTCGGTCCGGCGGCCGCAGTCAGCGCAGATTCGGGCGCCGCGGCGTCAAATCGAACCCCCTGACGCTGCGAGACGAGGGATGCCATGCAAGTCGACCAGAACGAATGCCGGCACAAGGGATGCAACTGCCTCGCCGAATCCGGCCAGCAGTATTGCAGCAGCTACTGCGAGCAAGCCGCCGCGACGGAGCAGCCGCCCGGCGCGACCTGCCGCTGCGGCCACCCCGAATGCAATGTGCCGCCCGGCGTGCCGGATTCGGCGGTGGGTGGCGGCTAGCGCAGCACATCATCGATCTGCTTCCGTAGGAACCGGCTTCAGCCGTGATGCTCTTCGCTTCGGTGTAGCGCAGCGCCAAAAAGCATCGCAGCTGAAGCTGGCTCCTGCGGGAGAACACGCAAGAAACGTGCGATTCCTGTGCGAGCCTCGGACGGACGGCGCTCAAAAAACGCCGCCCTCGCAGGCGGCGCCCGGCATGCGGCCCGGCTGGGGTCGGGGCCGCAGTTCGTAGTGGCGGCTAGCCGTCGAACCCGTCGCTGAAGATTCCGTCGCCGCTGTTGAAGCGCAGGTTGTCGATGAACGCGCCGCCATTGGTCGGCTTCAACTCGACGCGCGCGATCGCGGCCGGCGCGATGATGCCGACGAACGTCTTCGTGTCGCCAGCCGATGGTCGCACACTTGAGTAACCGAGCGAGCGCCCATCCTCGCCATAGACTGCGACCGTTATCCAGTCCGTGTCGCTGCCGTTGTAAAGGAACACGTCCATCGCGACGGTCGTGCTCGCGCGGGTCAGGTTCACGATCGTCGAGTCGCCGATGAAGACCGCGCCGACTGCAGTGCTCGGATTGCCGAAGAAACCGCTGCCGATCGCGGCAACCCCGGCTCCCGAACTGGAAGCCACCTCGAAGCCGCTGATGAGTTGACCCGGCGTGAAGCAGTCATCGTTCGACAGGTCGCCGACTGGCTCGTCGCAAATCACGACGTCGCCGGCCTCGGTCGCGCCGGCTTCGAAATCCTCGAGCGCAAGGCTGGCCGGATTACCGACAGCGGCGTCGAAATCGTCCTCGACCTTGTACACCTGCGCGCCGTTCGCGTTGAAGCCGCCGATGCCGTCAATCGCGATGCCACCTGGTGCTCCGAGCTGCGTATTCGGCCCAGCGATCGAGACAATCGGCGGTACATTGCCGCTCGCTGAACTGTCGAATACATTGAGCGAGCAGATATCGCCGCCGTCGTCGTCGCAGTTGCTCACGATCACGCGCTCGCTTTCCGGGTCGAATGCGATTCCGGCGATTTGGGACAGGCCGGTCGAGATGCCGGACACCGTGCGTATCGGTGCGACGTCGCCACTGGCGGTACGTGGAAACACGGCATAACCGAGATTTGCAAAGAACTCATTGCTGTATACGGCATCGACGTAGATCTCGTCGTTCACCGGGTCGTGGGCGAGCCAGTTCGTGTAGTTCAGGATCGTCGTGGCCGGTCCCGCGAGGGTGCGTAATGGAATCGTGTCGCCGCTGTCGGCCCGAGAGAAGGTCAATATGCCCGGTACGAACTGCCCCCCCGCGGAGTAGCTATTGGTGATCAGTTCGTCATGCGCTGCATCAAGGACGAGGCTGAGGGGATTGTCGAGCATCGTGTTGTCGCCGAAGATGCTGCGCAACGGTGCGACATCACCGTCCGCGGTGCGCGGATACACACGAATCGACGACGCGGGAGCCGGTGGCGGATCGAAGATGTTGAATGACGGTACGATGATCTCGTCGTTGACGGTGTCGACGACGAGTTGGCGCGGCCAGACCAGATGGGAATTCGGCCCGTTGATCAGGTTGCGCAACGGTGCCACATCGCCGTCCGCATCGAGCGGATAGACACGGACTGCCTCGCCGAAGAAGTCCGAGACGTACAGCTCCTTGTTGACCGGGTCCGCGGTGATGGCGTATGGCGCAACCATCAGCGTACTGGGACCCGAGATGACCCGGATCGGTGCTGCATCGCCGATCGCGTCGGATGCGAACACCAGGATCGAAGGCGCCGATCCATCTGGCGGAACTTGGGAAACGTAGACATCGGCCCGCGCCGCGCTCGACGTGATTGCGGCCAGCAACACACCGATCATCGCCATGGTTTTCATCGTGTTCATGACACTCCCCGCCGGTTGACAATCCAGCCCGGAAGCCTTGCCCAGTGCCGCGTAATCCGCATTCGCGCGCGCTTAAGGGGGCCTTTGCGTTTCCTTAACCGGCAGGCCGGGAGCGGCCAGCAGACCGTCCGGGATTCTGCGCTCGCCGGCCAGCCGGCGCGCTTGGGCGAGCGCAGACGCCCACGCGGTCGGCTCGCCGAGCGCGTGGTACAAACGCAGTTGTACGAGTGCTGCGCCGTAGTCGCGCGCGGCCCAGCCGGTCACGCGGGCAGTGATGATGCTGGCGGTGGTCAGATCGTCAGTACGAATGAGCCAGGCCAGGTAGGACTCGGCCGCGCGCAGCAGATCGAACGGTACGCCGCGCCTCTCGGCGATGCTCCACGCTTGCCGGAACGCCTCCTTGGCGGTCGCGGCTTCACCCAGCGCAGCTGCCTGCTCCGCTTCAGCGAGCCTCGCATACAGATGTGTCGGCGGCACGCCAACCTGCTTCGCCCACGCTTGCGCGCCGGAAGCAGTCGCTGCGGCTTCGGGCAGCTTGCCGAGCGCAAGCTGGCTGCGCAACAGCGTGATCCAGGCCAACCCTCGCTGGCGCGGGTCGCCGTCGTCCCATGCGAGTCTGGAAACGCGGGATGCCAATTCGGCTGCTTCGACAAATCGGGCATCCTCAAGAGCGAGCCGCGCTTGTAGCGTGTATGCAAGGTTGGTCGCGCCGCCGGATGACTCGGCCGGTTCATCGCGGACTTCGCGAAGCAGATCGTTCGCTGCGGTCAACTGCCCGCTCGCGGCAAGCGCATTGGCCCGCCAGGCGCCGACGAACCGTCTGAGATCCGGTTCCGCGACCCGGTCGGCGAGTTCACGCAGACGCGCGTCGTCGACAAGTGCAGCTTCGGGTTCGAGCAGGCCGAGGCGTGCACGGACAATGCCGATGCGTGCACGCAGTTCCGATGCGACATCGTGTGTAGCCAGCGCACGCTGCACGGCGCGTTCGAGAAATGGTATGGCTTCTGTGTATCGATCCTGATCAACTGCGAAAATGCCGGCGTTGTTATCGAGGGCAACGAGTCCGATCTGATCGCCGGCTGCTTCAAGCAACACACGCGCACGCGCGAAGTCGCGCTGCGCCGCTTCGGGTTTGAGCAGCATGTGCTGGTTCGCGCCGCGCAGAGTCAGCACGCGACCGAGCGCGCTTGCCGCCTCGGATGCCCGGCTGCGTTCGAGTACGGCCACGGAGGCATCGAAATATCGTGCTGCCGCTTCTTCGTCGCCATCGCGAAAATAGGTGAACGCAATCCCGTAAAGACCGCGTCCGCGCAGCACGGGATCGTCGGTTTCCGATACGTGATCGGTCAGTGCAGCAAACAGTTCGCGCGCCGCGGTGTAGTTGCCCGCGATCAATTCGAGCCGTCCCTTGAGGTACTCGACCTCGGGCAGCGTCTCCGGGTTGGCCGACACCTTCTCCAGCAGTACACGCGCCTCGTCGAGATGGTTCGCGAGCATCGCGGCGGTGGCCTGCTGGATCAGATCGTCGGTCCCCGGATGGTGTTCCTGATCGACGGGCGGAACCAGATCCAGTGCGAGCGACATGCGATCCGCCGCCAGACGCGCCGCATCGAGTACCGTCTTCGCCTCGCCTTCGCTGGTCAACGCCGGCGTGTGTCCAAGGCGGGTGCGCAAGCGCACGCGCCAGCCGGCCGCCGTCGTTTCCGCTTGCGCGTCGAGAATCAGCGCCGTGGCGGATGATCGGGCCAGTGCTTCGATTCCGGCGTCGTCGAGTTCTTGTGGGTCGCTGCCCTGTGCAATCGCGACGGCGGTGTCGCTCGGCACGACCGCGAGACCGGCCATGCGCATGCGTGTCGCGATGAAGTCCATGACGCCGAGACGCACCCAAGTAAATTCGTTGCCTGCTCGCACCGTCACGGGCAGGATCAGAGCAGCGCCCGCTTGCGTGGTTGCCATGGGCGTGTCCGATTCCACCGCGACGGGCGCTGTTGTAAGCCGGTACGCACCAACAACCGCCGCGAGCAGCGTCACGAGCACGATCGGCGCGAGCCAGCGATGGCGCCGCTGGCTCGCGTGTGAAGTTGCGGGTTCCGACATCGATGAAGCGTCTGCCCGAGCCGGCACCACATCCGTGTCCTTGCGGCTGGAACCACTGGCCGTCACGACCTCGCCCGGCTCGTTTGGGGGTTCCACAGGCGGCGCGCTCGTCTCCGTCGGCGCGACCCAACTGAATCCGAAGCGCGGAATCGTGCGGATCACATGGCGCTCGCCATTCACATCGCCCACCGCGCGGCGTGCGCGCAGCATGATCTGATCGAGCAGGTTGTCGGTGACATCGGCGCGGCCCCAGACCGCCGCAATCAGCTCATCGCGGCCTACCGCGCGGTCGCGGTGCTCTGCCAGATACACTATGCAATCGAACACCTTGGCCGGCATCGCGACCAGTTCATCGCCGCGCCAAAGCTCGCGCCGCGCCGTGTCGAGTCGGTATTCACCGAAGCTGAGGTTCTCGGAAGTCACGACCGCAGGTATGCAGTGCGCTGCGGTGCGTGTCAACCGGGATGAACAAAGCGCGACTGGCGGCTTGCGCAATGATATCTGTATGGTGATATCATTGGCCGAATCGCAACAGGCAAGCGTGGGTCATGCAAACCGTGAAAGTATTCAAGCTCGGCAATGCGCAGGCGGTGCGCATCCCGGCGCGCTATCGGTTCGACGTGGACGAAGTGGAGGTGTTCCAACGGGGCACGGAGCTCGTGTTGCGGCCCAGGACGCGAACCGCGGCCGATCTGTTCGCGGGCATCCGCGAGCGCGGCGCCGATTACGGCGACTGGGAGCGTCCCGAGCAGGACAAGGTCGAACCCGTGCCGCCATGGGATTGACCCGTGGCCGCGTCCTGGCTGCTCGACAGCAACATCCTCATTGCCGCGATCAAGGGTGAGCCGCGTGCCCTGCTGAATCGGCTGGCGCGTATTGCGCCGAACCGACTGTATCTTTCCAGCATCGTGCTCGCGGAACTCGGCACGGGTGCCGAGAAGAGTCGCGATCGGACGAGACGCAGGGCCGACATCGAGGATCTGACCCGGGGCATGTGCGAGGTGCCGTTCGAAGCCGTGGACGCCATCGCTTATGCCCGCATCCGCGCGGCATTGGAAGGTGCAGGCACGAGCATCGGCCCGATGGATCTCTTGATCGCGGCGCAAGCCGTCGCGCGCGATCTGGTTCTCGTCACCGACAACCTGCGCGAGTTCCGTTGGGTGCCCGGCCTGCGCTGCGAGAACTGGCTCTGATCAGCGGCGCCCGGGATCCGTCTCGAAGCCATCCTCGAAGATCACGTCCGTCGGGGCGGTCGTGCCCTTCGCGACTTCGCCGAGGAACGCGAGGCCGAGTTGCGCGAACGGGATGCTGCGCTCGGCGGTGTCGTCCATGTTGACGAGCAGGTCGTCGGCGCTGTGGATCAGCCAGAACGAGTGGTTGATTCCGCCACCTTCGAACGCGAACGTCGAGGGATAGCCCGCGGCGGTCCATGACGCGTGGTCCGAGCAGCCGTAGCCGCACGGACTGGCGCCGCGGGTCAGGCCGAGCGGTTGCAGGTATTCGTCGAACAGTTCACCGAGAAAGGCATTCAGGCCCGGATTCGTGTCGTCGTTGATGATCTCGATATCGACCTGGCCGGTTTCGTGGTAATTGGTCATGTCCAGTTGCAGGGCGCCGACCACGTCGACGCCATCGGCCCGGAACGAGTCGGCAATCGCGTGTGAGCCGTTGAGGCCGACTTCCTCGGCTGCATACCCCATGAACTTGACCGTGCGCGCGGGATGGAAGCCGCTGTCCATCGCGATGCGCAGGATCTCGGTCAGCGTGGCGATGCCGGAACCGTCGTCGTCGGCGCCGGGGGCGCGCGCAGTCGAGCCGCCACCTGCATTCCAGTTGATCGAATCGAGGTGCCCGCCGAGCACGACCACCTCGTCCGGCCAGGTCGTGCCCTCGATGGTCAGGATCACCGACGGCTGGCCACCGCAGGTGTTGCAATCGGTGAACAGTTCCGCACTGACGTCGCTGCGGCCCGCGCCGAGCGCGAGCCAGGTATCGCGAATCCAGCCGGCCGCTTCGGCGCCGGTCGCGCTGGCGTAGTGGCGCGTGTGATACGACTCCAGATGCGCGATCGTCGCGTAGATGTCCGGTTCGCTCACCTGCGAAAGCCACGGAATCACCGTGGCCTGGTTGTCGATGGTGTAGCCGCCGCGCGGCTCGTATGCGTATGCGAGCCGAGCGGCGTCGCGGGCGAGGAACGCATCGGCCTCGTCGCGGCTCGTGAACGAAAAGAATCCGCCGCAGCGAAACTCGGTCTCGTGCACGTGGTGCGCGAGCGCACCGAGCCGGTCCTGGGTCGTTTCGATCAGCATCAGCGCGTTGCCCTGCCGGTCGACGCGCGGAACGGCGTCACCGAAAAGCCCGCTGACGCCCTGCCACGTGTCCTGCGCGGTGACGACGAATACCGGGGCATGTGGATCGACGTCAGTGCCGCGCGCGGTGTTGCAGGCAAGTGCCGGGATGGCGAGGCAGGCGGCAAGCAGGCCGGCGCGGAACGAATGGGATTCGGACATTGGCAATGTACTCTTCGAGGCGCTGTGGCGGCGACTGGTCAATGTAGCAAAAGTAGGGTCGATGCTCCGCTCGCGAGAGAGCGGGAGGCCGGGGAATCCAGATGCGGCCCCGCAGCGCTGGATCGACGGCTACCCCGGCGCGCTACGGGCCACCCAGGTTCTCATGCCAGTCCGGATCCGCGCGACGGCGCGTACTCGCCACCGGTCCGAGGTTGACGCGGGCCCGGCGCCCGGCTTTAATACGCGGCCCTCCGCAGCGGCCATCAGCGCCAACGCGACGACTCCTGGCCGGGTAGCTCAGTTGGTAGAGCAGGGGATTGAAAATCCCCGTGTCGGCGGTT
Organism: uncultured Rhodanobacteraceae bacterium; assembly: GCA_964462745.1. Taxonomy (GTDB): domain Bacteria; phylum Pseudomonadota; class Gammaproteobacteria; order Xanthomonadales; family Rhodanobacteraceae; genus Dokdonella_A. The sequence continues at coordinate 18,646 of CAYWZC010000007.1, read as the reverse complement.
CGATTCCGTCCCCGGCCACCATCATCGATTTGCTGCGAGCCTTGGTCGTTCGCTTCGTGCGATCGGCGCCGAGCGAACCGCACGAACCCCAGCCTGAACGCCGGTCGACCGGCAGGCCCCGGATCCGAGGTTGGCGGGTGACTTCCGTGCGGCCAACGCGGCATCCTGTGCGCGAGCGGTTTGCGGAGATCCGACCATGCGCGGCCCCCGGATGTCGATTTGCCTGAGTTCCTGTGTGTTATTGCTGTCGCTTTCCGTCAGCGCTTGCGCGCAAACCCGCGAGGTACAGGACCGGAATCTCGCCGAGTACATGGAGTACGCCGGCGAACCCGTCGACCATTTCCGTTTCTGGCGGCTGACGAGCTGGGAACTGGTCGGGCCGCAGAAGCTCGTCGTGTGGCCGACCCTGAAGGAAGCTTACCTGTTGACCGTGGATCAACCGTGCACCGAACTCGAGTGGGCGAAGGCGATCAGCCTCACCTCGAGCGCACACACGGTCAGCGCACGCTTCGATTTCGTCGATGTCGGCCGCGAGCGGTGCCGCATCATGGAAATCCGCCCGATCGACTACGCGCAGTACAGGAAGGATCGTCGCGCTTCGGAATGACGGCACGGACGGGCGACCCCGCGGGAAACCGCGAACGCGTAGGAACCGGCTTCAGCCGTGATGCCCTTCACCTCGATGCGTCGCGAAGCATCGCGCCTGAAGGCGGCTCCTACATTGGTTCGGCAGACTTCGCGGGAAACCGCAAATGG
>CAYWZC010000007.1:7275-17790 GCA_964462745.1 uncultured Rhodanobacteraceae bacterium | reverse complement strand
GCCTGAAGGCGGCTCCTACATTGGTTCGGCAGACTTCGCGGGAAACCGCAAATGGTAGGAACCGGCTTCAGCCGTGATGCCCTTCGCTTCGATGTCTCGCGAAGCATCGCGCCTGAAGGCGGCTCCTACATTGGTTCGGCAGACTTCGCGGGAAACCGCAAATGGGTAGGAACCGGCTTCAGCCGTGATGATCTTCGCCTCGATGTGTCGCGAAGCATCGCGCCCGAACGAGGCACCTGCGCAGCTTCGGTAGTGGCGGGTACGGTTCAGGCCTGGTCCGGCGCGACATATCCCGGCGGCTTCTCCGAACCGCCCGCGAAGAAATACTTCTCCATCTCGGTGGCGAGGAATGCGCGGGTTTTGGGGTCGAGCGGATTCAGGCGGTTCTCGTTGATCAACATGGTCTGGTGCGCGAGCCATTCGCTCCAGGCCTGCTTCGATACGTTTTCGTAGATGCGCCGACCGAGTTCGCCGGGCCACGGCGCGAAACCGAGGCCCTCGGCTTCGCGGTCGAGCTTCACGCAATGCACCATGCGCGTCATCGGGTGTTCTCCACGGAATCCTCGAGCACATTATCGAGCAGTTTGCGCACCGGCGCAGGCAGGCCCAGCGAGGCGAGCTGCCCCGGTTCGAACCACGACCGGTCCGGCGTGTCCGCGACGCGCGCGGCCCGCGCCGTGGTGCGCAGCAGGAGTGGTGCGACATCGAGGCGGTAGTGGCTGAAGGTGTGGGTGAACGCGGGTAGCACGGTCGCGGTGCCCGCCACGATGCCCCAGCGTTCTTGCAGGTCGCGCGCCGCGTCGTCCGGCGTCGTGCACTCAGGCAGGCTCCAGAGTTGCGCCCAGACACCGGTTGGCGGGCGGCGCTGCAGCAACACGCGTCCCGCTTCATCGCACACGACGAGCATGGTCGTCGCGCGGGTCGGAACGCGGCGCGTCGGTTTGCGCGTGGGCAATTGCGCGGTCAGGCCATCGCGGCGCGCAACGCAGGTATCCGCGACCGGACATTCGGCGCAACGCGGCTGCGCGCGTGTGCACAGCGTCGCGCCGAGATCCATGATCGCCTGAGTGTAATCGGCGACGCGAACCGCCGGAGTATGCGCGTCCGCGTGTTTCCAGAGTTCGCGCTGCACCGTCGCCTGGCCTGGCCAGCCGGCGACGCCGTGATGGCGCGCGAGCACGCGGCGCGCGTTGCCGTCGAGGATCGCTGCGCGTTCGCCGAATGCCTGGGCGAGGATCGCACCGGCGGTCGAGCGGCCGATGCCGGGCAGGGCGGCAAGCGCGTCGGGATCGCGCGGCAGTTCGCCCGCGTGACGCTCGACGCAGATGCGTGCGGCGCGATGCAGGTTGCGTGCGCGCGTGTAGTAACCGAGACCGGACCACAGACCGAGCACGTCGTCGAGCGGCGCGTCGGCGAGCGCGGCGATATCCGGCAACGCCGCGGTAAAGCGTTCGAAATACGCGATCACCGTCGCGACGCGAGTCTGTTGCAGCATGACTTCGCTGAGCCATACGCGGTACGGCGTTCGCGGGTGTTGCCACGGCAGGTCGGTGCGACCGTGCCGGTCGTACCAGGCCAGCAGGCGCGCGGAGAAATCGTTCACGGTCGCGCGCGTTCCGCGTCCGGCGGCGCGGGTTCGTCCGTGCCGATGTCGATGCGCACGCCGCGCAGTCGCGTTTCGCCGAATTGCACTTCGGCCGCTTCGATGCTTCCCGCGAGTGGCGGGACCAGTGCGCGTGCCGGATCGTCCATGCCGGACGCGAGCCAGGCCGCGAGGTCGCCGGCACTCGCGACATCGAGGTCGATGCCATTCGCGATCGTCGTCGCGCCGCGCGTGAGCACCGCGTCCGTCGCAACGATGCGTACGCGGAAGTCCGCGATGTCGCCGCCGGGCGGCCGGCTCGCGAGCCATGCGTCGAGCGCATCGAGATCGAGTCGCGGTGCGTGGAGTTCGACGCGTTCGATTTCCAGCGTGTCGTTCCACAGGCTGCGCCATGGCACGATGACGTCGATGGCCTCGCTCGCGAGGAACGGCGTCGTCGCGGAAACTTCGCGCAACGTCGCGCGCGGCAGCTCGACGTGCAGGCTCGGCCACACGCCGAAGCGCGCGGTGTCGCCGAGTTCGAGCGTCGCGCCGAATCGCGTTCCGGTTTCGGCGACCAGCATCGCGGTAAGTCGCTCCGGTCGCACGAATTCACGTACCGCGAATGCGCCGGCGACCAGCAACACCAGCAGCACGGCGATCGCGTACGGCCAGCGCCGCCTTGCGGCTGCCGCGCGGCTCGTGTCGTCGTCGGCCGCCGCCCTGCGCACGCGGGTCAGATGCGCGGCGTCGCGCCGATCCGTGCCGGCAGCAAGCCGTCGACGAACGCGCGCGGATCGAACTCGCGGAGATCACGGACCCCTTCGCCGAGGCCGACATGCCGGATCGGCAAGCCGAATTCGCGCGCGAGCGCGAACACCACGCCGCCCTTCGCGGTGCCGTCGAGCTTGGTCACGACGAGGCCGGTGACGCCGATCGCCTGCTGGAACTGGCGTACCTGGCTGATCGCGTTCTGGCCGGTCGTGCCGTCGATGACGAGCAGCACCTCATGCGGCGCCGAAGGATCGAGCTTGCCGAGCACGCGGCGGATCTTCGCGAGTTCATCCATGAGCCCGGACTGGGTGTGCAGGCGGCCCGCGGTGTCGGCGATGAGCACGTCGCTCGCGCGTGCGCGCGCGGCCTGCAAGGCATCGAAGATCACGCTCGCGGAATCGGCGCCCGAACCCTGCGCGACGACCGGCACGCCGTTGCGCTCGCCCCAGGTGCGCAACTGCTCGACCGCAGCCGCTCGAAACGTGTCGCCCGCGGCGAGCAGGACCGAACGGTCGTCATCCTGGAAGTGCCGCGCGAGCTTGCCGATCGTGGTCGTCTTGCCGACTCCGTTGACGCCGACGGTCAGGATCACGAACGGTTGGTGGCCGGTCACGTCGAGCGGCTGCGCGACCGGCTGCAGCAACGCGACGAGTTCGGCGCGCAACGCATCGAGCAGCGCATCCGCGTCCGCGAATTCGCGTCGCGCGACGCGCTTGCGCAGCGCCGCGACGAGTTCGGTCGACGCGCCGACCCCGACATCCGCACTGATCAGACTCGTCTCCAGCTCGTCGAGCAGCGCGTCGTCGAGTACCGGATTGCGCGCAAACAGGCCGGCCAGGCCGCGTGCGAGGCCGCTGCCGGCGAGTCGTCGGCGCCACGAGCCGCTTTCGGTGGCGGTTTGCGACGGTTCGGTTTCGGGTTCGGCGGGCGGCACGGCGCGGTCCGATGACGCTTCATCGACTGATGAAGCTGCATCGACCGCTGCGGCATCCGCGACGAGCGGGGCCGGCGTTTCGCCGGGAGACGGCTCGGATACGACCTCGGCATCGCCGGGTCCGGCATCGTCCGTGACCGGCTTCTTCTTCCAGAATTTGAGCATGGTGCTGGATTTCGCGAATTGACGTGCTGCATGCTATCACCCGCCATTCCGCGCCGTTCATTCGCCGGTGGCGGCTCGCGTTTCTCCCGGACCCACGACCCATGGCGCAATCCCGGCCCAGGCACCGATCCGCCGCGCATGGCGCGCCGGGCAAGCTGCGCATCATCGGCGGATCGCTGCGCGGCTCGAAGCTTGCCGTGCCGGATCGCGCGGACCTGCGTCCGACGCCGGATCGCGTGCGCGAGACCCTGTTCAACTGGTTGGCCGGCGCGATCGACGGTGCGCGCTGCCTGGACCTCTACGCAGGCACCGGCGCGCTCGGCATCGAGGCGTTGTCGCGTGGCGCCGCGGCGTGCACCTTCGTCGAACGTGACCGCGAACTCGCGCGAGAGATCCGCGCCAACCTCGACCGGCTGAAAGTGGACCGCGGCCGCGTCGAATGCGCCGACGCGCTTGCGTTCCTCGGCGGCGCGCCGACGGCGTTCGATCTGGTGTTCCTCGATCCGCCATTTCGCGCCGGATCGTGGGAACGGGCCGCACGGGACCTGGAGACCCGCGGCTGGCTGGCGGAATCGGCGCGCATCTATCTGGAGCGCCCCGATGAAACGGCCGACATCGTGCTGCCGGCGAACTGGACCGCGCATCGCGAAGCGCGCGCCGGCGGCGTGCGTTACGGCCTGTATCGTCGGCTGCCTCGCGATCCGTTAAGCTAACCGGCATGAGCCTTGACTGGCGTGGGAGAGGCGCCAGCCTCGATCTCGTCCCGATCGAGAAGTACCGTGGCCGACGCCCCTCTTGAACGAATTCACGCAGGCAGCGAATGAGCAATCCGAACAGCGCGCGCGTGGCGGTGTATCCGGGTACGTTCGACCCGATCACGAACGGCCACATCGACCTCGTCGAGCGCGGTGCGGCGTTGTTCGATCGCGTCGTCGTCGCAGTCGCCGACAGTCCGGTCAAGGGGCCCTGTTTCGGCCTCGAAGAGCGAATCGAGCTCGCGCGCCTCGCGCTGGGCGGCCTGCGCAACGTCGAGGTGCGCGGTTTCTCGACCCTGCTCGCGCATTTCGTCGCCGAGATCGGCGCGGGCGTGATCCTGCGCGGCCTGCGCGCGGTATCGGATTTCGAGTACGAGTTCCAGCTCGCGAGCATGAACCGCCACTTGATCCCTAGCGCCGAGACCCTGTTCCTGACCCCGGCCGAGCAGTACAGCTTCATTTCCTCCTCGCTGGTCCGCGAAATCGCGCGACTCGGCGGCGATGTTTCCGATTTCGTCCATCCGGCGGTGCAGCAAGCCCTGTCCGGGCGTTACCATGTCCCCGCCGCCAACTGAAGGTAGACCATCATGCGCAAGTTTCTCGTCGTCATCGGATTCATGTGTGCCGCCACGTTCGTGCTCGGCGGGTGCAACAAGGAGCAGGCCCAGGATGAGGCCGCGGATGCGCAGCCGGAAGTCGTCGCGATGCCGGCCAACGGCACCGACAAGGCTGCCTGGAAGAACTACCTGGTCAGCGTCGTCATGCAGAACATGCAGGGCGTGAAGACCACGCGACCGTACGTCTACTTCGTGCCGATGGGCGACGACGAGGCGGCCCTGGCCGACCGCGACAACCAGTTGTCGAACGTGCAGACCGTGGTCGCGCGCGGCGTCGTTCCGGGCAACATGCTCGCGTTCGGCGGCCCGGATTCGGCGATCACCGCCGATCTCATCATCGAGGCGTTCGCATCGGCGAACGAGGGCTCGTTCAAGGACGTGGTCGTGTTGTTCGTCGGCGCGCTCGCGGACCAGCAGCGGGTCGGCGAAGCGCTTGCGCCGTCGGCGGCCGATTACCGCTTCGTCGAGATGAAGTGATTTGGCGCTCCGCATCACCGACCAGTGCGTCAATTGCGATGTCTGCGAGCCGGTGTGTCCGAACCGGGCGATCTCCATGGGTCCGGACATCTACGAAATAGCGGCCGACCTGTGCACGGAGTGCGTCGGCCACCACGCCGAACCGCAATGCGTCGAGGTGTGTCCGGTCGAGTGCATCGAACTCGATCCCGGACACACCGAGTCGCATGAACAGCTGCTTGCGAAATACACGCGGCTGACCAAACCGGAGATTGCCTGATGCGCCGCTTGCTGTTTTCCCTGTTGCTTGCGGCGCTGCTCGGCGCGGTGCCTGCGTCCGCCGCAGGTATCGCCGACAAACCCGGCCACGCCGCGATTGCGAGTGCGCACGAACTCGCGACCGAAGCGGGTTTCGAGGTGCTCGCCGAAGGCGGCAATGCGTTCGACGCGGCGGTCGCGGTCGCGGCCGCGCTGTCGGTGGTCGAGCCGCAGAGTTCGGGTATCGGCGGCGGCGGCCTGTTCCTGTTGCAGCGCGCGGCGGACGGCCACGAAGTCATGATCGACGCGCGCGAGGCCGCTCCGGCCGCAGTCGATGCGAAGCAGTACCTCGACGCGAACGGCAACCTCGATCGCGACAAGTCGATCAACGGGCCGCTGTCCGCCGGCATTCCCGGCGAGGCGGCCGGTCTTGCGTGGATCGCGAAGCACTACGGCAAGTTGCCACTCGCGAAGTCGCTCGCTCCGGCGATCCGCATTGCACGCGAGGGTTTCGTCCCGGATCCGCGTTATCTCGGCGGGCTCAAGCGGCGCGTCGAGGTGATCAGGCGTTATCCCGCATCCGCGGCGTTGTATCTCGTCGATGGCGAGGTGCCGGACGTCGGCGCCAGCGCACGCAATCCGGATCTCGCGGCAACCCTGGAGCGGCTCGCCGCGCAGGGCCGCGACGGTTTCTACCGTGGCGAGTTCGCGAAGCGCCTCGTCGATGGCGTGCGCGAAGCCGGCGGCAACTGGTCGCTCGCGGACCTCGCCGGTTACGAGGCGAAGGAACGCGAGCCGATTGCGTTCGATTATCGTGGCTGGCGCATCGTGACCGCGCCGCCGCCGTCCTCGGGCGGCATCGTGCTCGCCGAGATGCTCAACATCCTGTCCGGCTACGATCTTTCCAAACGCGACCGTGTGCATCGCACGCATCTGGTCATCGAGGCGATGCGTCGCGGCTATCGTGACCGTGCCGCCTATCTCGGCGATCCCGATTACATCGACATGCCGATCAAGGAGCTCACCAGCCCGTTGTACGCGGCCGGGCTGCGCGCGTCGATCCACCCGGAAAAGGCCACGCCGAGCGACATGCTGCCGGGCTACATGGCGCCGAACGAAAGCATGCACACGACGCATTTCTCGATCATCGACGCGGACGGCAACCTCGCGTCCGGCACGCAGACGGTGAACCTCTCGTTCGGCTCGGGCCTCGTCATCGCGGGTACCGGCTTCGTGTTGAACAACGAGATGGACGATTTCGCGCTGAAACCCGGTACGCCGAACGCGTTCGGCCTGGTCGGCAACGACGCGAACGCACCGAAACCCGGCCATCGGCCGCTGTCCTCGATGAGCCCGAGTTTCGTGATCGGCAAGGATCGGATCGGCGTGCTCGGCACGCCGGGCGGCAGCCGCATCATCACGATGGTGCTGGAAGGCATCCTCGCGTTCGTGGACGGCGAGTTGCCGGCCGACATCGTCGCCAAGCCGCGTTTCCACCACCAGTACCTGCCCGACGTGGTGTCCGCCGAGCCGGGCGCGTTCAGCAAGGAAGAAATCCGTGCCTTGCAGGCGATGGGCCACATCGTCAACGAGTCCGAACGCCGCTGGGGTTTCCTCAACATGGTGAGTTGGGACCGCAAGACGAACACCCTGCACGCGGCCAGTGATCCGCGCGGCGACTCGGGCAGCGGCGTCGTCAAGTAGTCCCGACGACGGGTGTCAGCACGTATTCAGACGCGCGCCACGAAGATCGGCGTGCACGCATCATCGCGGTTCCCCGAGGGGCAGGAGTGGCGGCGTGCGTCCGCACCGACTCGAAAAGGGAGACTCCGCCGATGCGAACATCCAGCACCGGGATTGCCGCAAATATCATCCGCATGGCACTGCTCGTGCCACTTCTCGCAACCATGCATGCCGCCCACGCCGATTCCGCCGACGCGCAGCGTGCGCCCCTCGGCGATCGGCTCGTCGCCGTGCACGAGGGTGATCCGGGGTTGCCGGCCGATGTGCCCGACGGCTACGTGATCACGCCGAGCGGGTACTTCCACCCGTTCTGTGTCGTCGAGGTTGCCGATGACGAGACCATCGACATGGCCTCCGGAACGATCTCGCGTGCCGATGGCGCATCCCGCACGACGCCCGTGTGCGAGTGGCCACGTTTCACGACGCATGGCGTTCGCATCGACACGATCAAATCGGTCGTTCTGCATCCCGATCCCGCATGGTTCGACGGGGGCGGCCCCGCGCCGTCGACGCCGATCACCGACGACACGCTGTTCGTCGGTACGTTCGACCGCTTCACTGGCTGGATCGAATCGATCTACGCGATCACCGACGTCGACAAGTCGCTTGCGTTCATGCGTGCCGACATGTTCGTGCCGCAGCCACCCGCATCGCCGCTCGGCTCGACGAATTTCTTCTTTCCGGGCGGCCAGAACCTTTACCAGGGGCTCGATTTCTCCACGATCATCCAGCCGGTGCTCGGCTGGAATGGTTATTCGAACCTGCACGAATGGACGATCGCGAGCTGGAACTGCTGTCTCAACGGTACGGTCTATGCGAGCGACTACCTGATCGTCGAGCCGGGTGACGACATTCGCGGCACGATGCAGGGCAGCGGCTGCAATGCCACCACCGGCATCTGCAGCAACTGGTCGATCGAAACGCGCAACCTGACCCAGGGCAACGCGGTCACGCTGGCCACGTCCTCGCACGGGCAGGCATTCAACTGGATCTTCGCCGGCGCGCTGGAAGTCTACAATGTTGCCTCGTGTGACGAGTTGTCGACCACCGGCTACATGGATTTCACCAACATCGCGATCACCGACGTCAGCGGCCAATCCCCGGATCCGACCTGGTACACCGGCACGCCCGACGTTTCGGTGGACTGTGGTTACGAAGCCTGGCTGACCGGCGACGACAGCGTCCGGCTGGTATTCTGAGCCTCCACGCCGCATTCGCCGGTTCGTGAGGTCACGACATGAAACTCTGGTCCATCCTTGGCAATTCGCAGAAACTCGACGGCGGTGCGATGTTCGGCAACGTGCCCCGCGCGATGTGGGCGAGCCGGGCTTTCGCGGCTTGCGTTGAATCGCAAGCCGCGCCGGCGAGCGCCTCGACAGGGATGTCGAGGCCGGTGCGCGGAACGAGGGATGGTTCGCGGGGCCCTCACGCATGAAACTCTGGTCCATCCTCGGCAATTCGCAGAAACTCGACGGCGGTGCGATGTTCGGCAACGTGCCCCGCGCGATGTGGTCCCAATGGATCGCACCCGACGCCGAAAACCGCATTCCGCTCGCGTGCCGCGCACTGCTCGTCGATGATCTCGACGGCAGGACGGTACTGTTCGAAACCGGCATCGGTGCGTTCTTCGAGCCGAAGCTGAAGCAGCGTTTCGGTGTGGTCGAGAGCGAACACGTCCTGCTCGAATCGCTCGCCGAAGCGGGTTTTTCGCATGAGGACATCGATGCGGTCGTGCTGTCGCACCTGCACTTCGATCACGCGGGCGGCCTGCTCGCGCCATGGCGCGAAGGCGAGCCGTCGCGCCTGTTGTTTCCGAATGCGCGTTTCCTCGTCGGCGCCGAGGCGTGGCAGCGTGCGCGCGCCCCGCATCCGCGCGACCGCGCATCGTTCATCGCCGAACTGCCCGGTTTGTTCGAGGCGTCCGGAAGGCTCGAAGTGGTCGATGGCACGCATTCGCCGACGCTGGGCCCGCAGGTGCGTTTCACCTTCAGCAACGGCCATACGCCCGGCCTCATGCTGGCCGAGATCATGCCGGCGCCGGATTCCGGCGGCGGCGTGGTGTTCTGCGCGGACCTGATCCCGGGTCGGCCGTGGGTGCACCTGCCGGTCACGATGGGCTACGACCGCAATGCGGAGTTGCTGATCGACGAGAAACGCGCGTTCCTCGACGACAAGCTCGCGCGCGGCGTGCGCCTGTACTTCACCCATGATGTCGAATGCGCGATGGCAGACGCGACGCGCGATGCGAAAGGTCGTTACGGCACCACGAACGAAACGGCGCAACTCTCCGGCATGGCACTGTTCGCGTGAACGCAGGTGCTTCCAGCCGCGGCGTGCTGATCGGGCCACTCGCGCTCATCGTGCTCGTCGCGATCGTCGTCGCCGCGTGGCACTCCCGGAATCGCGAATCATCCCCGCAGGCGGTCACGGCCACGACGGTGCCTGCACGACCGATCGATGCGTCGAACGAAGGGCGGATCGTCGCGGTCAGCGGCCAGCTCGACGTCGGCCAACCGGCGCGCGACACCGAGCTTGGCGTCAGTGCGAACGCGCTGGTGCTGGTGCGCGAAGTCGAGATGTTCCAGTGGTACGAGGATTGCGCCGCAGCCGGTTGCAGGTACGACCGCAAATGGTCCGCGCAGCCGATTGATTCCACCGCGTTCCGGGAAACCGCCGGGCATGCGAATCCCGGCCGTTTCCCGTTCGCCGCGGCGCGCTTCGAGGCGGGCGCGGTACGTCTCGGCGATTTCGATGTCGATGCGGGATTCGCGGCACGTGGTCGCGCGACGACGGATCTTGCGGTCGGCATCGACGAGTTGCCGCCGAACCTTGCCGCGACGTTTCGCGAATCCGGTGGATTGCTGTATGCGGGCGCCGATCCCGAGCATCCCGGAGTGGGGGATTTGCGCGTGAGCTATCGTGCCGTGCCGTCTGGCATGGCGCATCTGGTCGGTGTCCAGCGTGGCCGACAGTTGCTTCCGCGCACCTCGGAGCCGGACGTGGAGCCCGGAAGCGCCGACTGACCGAAGCGGATCCGCCGCAACCTCGGAGAACCCCGATGCACATCACCGGAATCTACGCCGCACTCGCGGCCCTGCTGGTCCTCGTGCTCGCCGCCAGCGTGTCGATGTCGCGGCGCAAGAACCGCACCGGCATCGGCGACGGCGGCCACGCTGACCTCGCGCTGCGCATCCGTGCGCACGCGAACGCGGTCGAATACCTGCCGCTCGC
>CAYWZC010000007.1:0-7175 GCA_964462745.1 uncultured Rhodanobacteraceae bacterium | reverse complement strand
TGTCGATGCGCGTTGCGGGCCACTTCGTCCCGATCCGAACAGCGCATCGCCGTGCTCGAGGAAATACAGCGCGGCGAACACCTTGGGGTCCAGTGCATACCCGTCGTCGGTCTTCGCGAGCATCCAGCGCGCCGCATCCCGCAGCGGAACGTGATGCACGATGATCTGCTCGGTTTCGTCGCCACCGCCGTCGTGTTCGCGGCGCAGTCCGTGGGCGCGAACGAACGCGATGATTTCGTTGCTCATGCCCGCGGACGATGGTCCGGCCGTCAGCCATTCGATGCGCTCGGCGCGGTAGCCGGTTTCCTCGAGCAACTCGCGATGCGCGGCTTCGACCGCCTGCTCGTCGGCGCTGCCGGGCAGGTCGCCGACCAGGCCGGCCGGCAATTCGATCGTAGGGCCGTCGATCGCGGCGCGGAATTGTTCGACCAGCAGGAGCTCCCCGGCGGCCGTCACCGCGATGATCAGCACGCCGCCGGCCGGATTGGTGCGTTCGGCGAATTCCCAGCGACCGCGGCGCTTGAGGCGCAGCCATTTGCCGTTGCAAAGCGTCTCGGTTTCCGTCATCTTGCGCGGCTGCCTCTCCGATCTTGAACTTGCGGGTCGGGTCACGGTCTAGGACGTTCCCGCACCCGCAGGCAAGACATTCTCCCATGGTAGAGCCGATGAAGACCAAACCCCTGTACTTGCAGACCATCCTGGCCGGCGCATTGCTGGCGGTCAGCGTATGCACCGCCGCAGCGCAGACCGGCGACACCGCCGCGCAACCGCAGGATGCCGCCGCTGCTTCCGGGCTCGACATGAGCAAGTTGACCCGTGAGCAGATCGCGAACGTGCAAGTTCCGGCGGTCGCGGAGCGGTTGCTGGCCATGTACCGGCAGGCCGGCGATTCCGAGCGGGCGCTGTGGGCGCTCGAACGCCTGTCCGCGTTGCGCCCGGCCGTCGGCAGGCTCAAGTTCGATCTGGCCCTCGCCTATGCCGCGCAGGGCGAGAAAACCAGGACCTACGACACCCTCGTGAAGATGCAGGGCCAGGGTTACGGCTACGATCTGGCCGACGACGCGCGCTTCGAGAAGGTTGCCGACACGCCGGTCTGGGCCTACATCGTCAAGAACCTCCAGATCAACCTCGATCCGTTCGGTGAGGGCAAGGTCGCGTTCGAGTTGCCGGATGGCGACCATTTGTACGAATCGATCGCGTGGGATCCGAAGCGCGGGAACTTCCTCGTCGGCAGCGTGCGTGACGGCACGGTCTCGCGCGTCGGGCTGGACGGCAAGGTCCGCGACTTCATCGCACCCGACGCGGACAATGGCTTGTGGAGCGTGTACGCGCTCGGAGTCGACGCGAAACACGATGCCCTGTACGTCGCGAGCACTGCATCGGTGTATTTCAGGGATCTCGACAAGACCGATTTCGGCAAGGCCGGCGTGTTCAAGTTCCGCCTGTCGGACGGCAAGCTGCTGGGCAAGTACCTGCTGCCGCCCGAAGGCAGTCCGCACACGTTGTCCAGCATCACGGTCGGCAAGGATGGCCAGGTATTCGTCGCCGACGGCGTTCGCAACGAGATCTGGCGACTGGATGGCGAGGCGCTCGAACCGCTGTGGAAGGACCCGCGCATGGTCAGCGTGCGTGGCCTCGCGCTCAGCGACGATGGCAAGCGTCTCTACTTCGCCGATCATGCACTCGGCATTTTCGGCATCGACCTGGCGAAGGGCGTCGCGTTCGACATGGCGTTCAACCACGACAGCCTCGTGCTCGGCGGTATCGAGGGCATGTACTGGTACGACCACACCCTGGTCGTGATCCAGAACGACATGCAGCCGAAGCGCGTCATGCGCCTGACGGTCGGCGACGACGGGCGCACGATCTCCAAGGCGATGCCGCTCGAAGCATCGAAGCCCGAACTGACCCTGCCGACGACCGGCACGGTGAGCGGCGACAAGCTGTACTTCATCGCCAACAGCCAGAAGAACGAATACGGAACCTACGGTTCACCGCGTGATGCGAGCAAGCTGCAGGCAGTGAAGATCTATCGTAGCGACCTGCGTTTCGCGTGGGACGAGAAGGGCATCACCACCGAACTCCAGGCCGTGCCGACCGCGACTCCGGAGCAGCGCGAGGAGTTCCTGAAGGGCAAGCCCGCCCCGACCCCGAAGGACGATTCCGGCAAGGAATGATGGGCCGTCGCGCCGTCGATGCGGTTCGGCGGCGTCTTCGATCCCGGGTGGCTACAGTCGTGGTGCATTGTCGCCGCCCCGCGCTCGAAACGTAGCCCGGGTAAGGCCGCAGGCCGCACCCGGGGCTGGAGCAATGACGTCAGGACTGGATCCCCGGTACAGGGCTCCGCGAAGGCGCCCAGACGCGGGCGGCGGGACCATCTCCTGCGAGCCGCGAGGAATCCACTGGTAGGAACCGGCTTCAGCCGTGATGCCCTTGCCGGGTGCTACACGGCCGCTGTAGGTTCGAACGGAGTTCCCGAATCCCGCCTTCACCCGCTGGCGGCCAACGCGCGCAGTCGTGTGCGGGTGAGTGCGCCGAGCCGCAGCCGCTCGGCCAGCGCCTCCAGCCGTTCGACATCCGCGCAGCCGCGGCAGTAGCCCGGTTCATCGAGCGGCACCGGCGCGTCCAGCGCGATCGCGGTGAGGCTGCGGAACAGGCGCACGTTTTCCGCATGTTCGCGCAGTTGTGCCGCGAGCCGCGCGGCGCCGCGCAGGCGCAGGAATGCGACTTCCTCGGCGCGCGCGAGCAGCGCTTCGAGCGACCCGAAATGGCCGAGCAGCACCGCCGCGGTCTTGCGACCGATGCCGGGAACGCCGGGGATGTTGTCGATCGCATCGCCGCACAGGGCGAGGAAATCCGCGACCTGCGCGGGTGCGATGCCGAGCCGCGACTTCACTCCGGCGTGGTTCCAGCGCAGGTTGCGCGACGGATCCCATTGTTCGTCCGAATCGCCGATGAGCTGGCCGAAATCCTTGTCGGCCGAGACGATCACCGCACGGAAGCCGTGTGCGCGCAGTGCGACCGCGGCGCTGCCGATGAGGTCGTCGGCCTCGTAGCGGGTGTCGGCGAGTACGGTCAGGCCGAGCGCGGCGGCGAGCTGCTTGCAGTGCTCGAACTGGCGCTTGAGTGCGGGTGGCGCGGGTTCGCGGTTGGCCTTGTACGCGGGATACAGTTCGTTGCGGAACGAGCTCGCGAGCGATTCGTCGAACGCGACCGCGACATGGGTCGGCGTGCTGCGTTCGAGGAGGTCGAGCAGGAATCGCGCGAAGCCGTGCACTGCATTGACCGGATCGCCGTCGGCGTCGGTGATGTCGGGCGCTTCGGTGAACCACGCGCGGAAGATGTAGATGCTCGCGTCGACGAGGTGCACGGTGCGGGGCGGTACATCGCTCATGCAGGCCAATCCGAGACGACATCGGTTCGTGCCGGTCGCGATCGTTCCGGCGCGGGTTCGGCGACGGTTCCGATGTGGACGAAGGCGACGACGGATTCGTGCGCATCGAGTCCCAGCAGGTTGGCGACGTCCCGATCATAGGCGGCCCACCCGGTCAGCCATTGCGCGCCGAACCCGAGCGCCTGGGCGCCGAGCAGCAGGTTGTACGCGACGCAACCTGCCGACAGCAGTTGCTCCTGCCCGGGGATCTTCGGATGCCCGGGTTCGAGGCGCGCGACGACCGCGACGACCAGCGGCGCACCGCCGCCGAACCGCTGCCGATTCTTGTCGATGACCGCGGGCGACGCATCGGGTTGCTTGCGAGCCTGGATCGCGGCGAGTCGTTCACCGAGTCGTGCCCGCGCGGCACCGCGGATCAACAGCAATCGCCACGGCACGAGCTTGCCGTGGTCGGGCGCCCGGATCGCGGCATCGAGCAGCATGGCCAGTTGTGCGTCGTCCGGCCCGGGATCGCGCAGTTGCCGGGCCGGTACCGAGCGCCGGGCATTGAGGAAGTCCAGATCGGTCATGTCGAAAATGGCAGGGCGGTTCCCGGATTCTAGCCGGCACGCGGATTTGCCGCACTGCAGCTTACGGTTCGCGCGCGCATCCGCTAGGATGCGCAGGTTCGGCAGTCGGGGAGTCCTCTGATGGCGGTGGCCGTAGTTGCGACATGCGAGACCGCGGACGGCGAGCGCCGTGTCGCGTTGACCCCGGAAATCGCGAAGAAGCTTCGCGCGCGCGGCGCGGACATCGTGCTCGAGCACGGTGCGGGATCTTCGGCGTACTTTCCCGATGCGGCCTACGCCGACGCGACGTTCGCGGATGATGCGAAGGCGGCACTGGCCCGCGCCGACGTGTTGCTCAAGGTGCAGCCGCCGGGACTCGACGAGATCGCCGCGCTCAAGGAAGGCGCGATCGTGATCGGTCACCTGCAGCCGCATCTCGCCCCGGAACGCACGCGCGCGTTGCGCGACCGCAAGATCACCGCCTTCGCGATGGAACTCCTGCCGCGCACCACGCGCGCGCAGGCGATGGACGTGCTGTCCTCGCAGGCTGCGGTTTCCGGCTACAAGGCGGTCCTGATCGCGGCCGAAGCGGCGCCGAAGTTCTTCCCGATGCTGACCACCGCGGCGGGCACGATCCGGCCGAGCAAGGTGCTGATCGTCGGCGCCGGTGTCGCCGGCCTGCAGGCGATCGCAACCGCGCGCCGGCTCGGTGCCCAGGTCGAGGGCTTCGACGTGCGTCCGGAAACGAAAGAACAGATCGAATCGCTCGGCGCGAAATTCCTCGACCTCGGGGTCAGCGCGGCCGGCAGCGGCGGTTACGCGCGCGAACTCACGGCCGAGGAGCGCGAGCAACAGCAACAGGCACTCGCGAACCACCTCAAGGGCATCGACGTGGTCGTCACCACCGCCGCGGTGCCGGGCCGCAAGGCGCCGCGCATCATCAGCGCGGCCATGGTCGCGGGCATGAAGCCCGGCGCGGTGATCGTCGACATCGCGGCCGAGACCGGCGGCAACTGCGAACTCACGGAAGCTGGCAAGACCATCGTCAGCGCGAACGGGGTCAGCGTGGTCGGCCCGGTCAACCTGCCTTCGAGCGCGCCGGTCAACGCCAGCGAGATGTATGCACGCAACCTGTTCAACTTCCTCGAACTCAGCCTCAAGGACGGCACGCTGGCGCTGGACTGGGAAGACGAGCTGATCGCGAAGACCTGCGTGACGCATGCCGGCGAGATCCGGCACGAGGCGACGAAGCTGCTGGTGGAAGGCGGCGAGGGAGCCTGAAGCAACCATGGTCGTCGTTCCGGTGGGAGCCGGAATCCTGGTCCACCCGGCGCCGTGCGGTACGAACCGGATCCCGCCTTCGCCGGGATGACGAATCGGAATCGGCGGACCATCCCTGGCACAACGAGCAAACGATCTCGCATCGGGAGCAAACAAAGATGATCGACGGATTCCTCGCGCTGTACATCTTCATGCTTGCCGCATTCACCGGCAAGGAAATCATCGCGCGCGTGCCGGTGATCCTGCACACGCCGCTGATGTCGGGCTCGAACTTCGTGCACGGCATCGTGCTGGTCGGCGCGATGGTCGCGCTCGCGCATGCGGACACGCCGCTCGGCATCGCGATCGGCTTCATAGGCGTGGTGCTCGGTGCGGGCAACGCGGCCGGCGGGTACGTCGTCACCGAACGCATGCTCGAAATGTTCAAGTCGAGCAAGTGACGGCAGGACGCCGTCATCCCGGACAGCACAGGGATGTGCGTTGATCCGGGAGCCAGTGAACGAGAATTCGATTGCCGTCACTTGACGGTCCACAATGCTGTCGGGAGTCGAGATGGACGTACAGGGCATTCTGGGTTTCGTCGCCAAGGCGAGCTACTTCGTCGCCGCGGTATTGTTCATCCTCGGCATCAAGCGCATGGCTTCTCCGGTCACCGCACGGCGCGGCATCGTGCAGGCCGGCATCGGCATGGTCGTCGCGACGCTCGCGACATTCGCGATCACCGGCATGCACAACATCGAATGGATCATCGCCGGCATCGCGATCGGCGTGATCCCGACCTGGTTGTGGGGCAAGCGGGTCGCAATGACCGACATGCCGCAGATGGTCGCACTGTTCAATGGCATGGGCGGCGGTTCGGCGGCCGCGATCGGTGCCGGCGAGCTGCTCAAGTTCGCGATGGCGATGGGCGCGGCGAGCCTCGCGTTCGGCGATACCGGCGCCGAGGCGCTGCGTCCGCCGACGGTGACGGTCGCGCTGGCCGTGATCGGCGCGCTGATCGGCTCGATCTCGATGGCCGGCTCGGTAATCGCCTGGGCCAAGCTCGACGGGCGCATGGACAGGCGCTTCCGCTTCGGCGGCCAGCAGTTCGTCAATACGCTGGTATTCGTGGCGGCGCTCGCCTGCGGCCTCGCACTCGTGTTCTGGAAACTCGAACCGTGGCTGATCGTCGCGTTCTTTGCGTTGTCGCTTGCGTTCGGCGTGCTCATGACCCTGCCGATCGGCGGCGCCGACATGCCGGTCGTGATTTCGCTGTACAACGCGCTGACCGGCCTCGCGGTCGCGTTCGAAGGCTACGTGATGCAGAACGAGGCGCTGATCATCGCGGGCATGGTGGTCGGTGCGGCGGGTACGTTCCTGACCCAGCTCATGGCCAAGGCGATGAACCGGCCGCTCAGCAACGTGCTGTTCGCGAACTTCGGCGGTGGCGGGGAGTCGTCCGCCGAGATCGCCGGCTCGCAGAAGCCGATCGAGGCGAGCGACGCCGCATCGCTGCTGTACATGGCCGAGAAGGTCATCATCGTGCCCGGCTACGGCATGGCCGTCGCCCAGGCGCAGCACAAGATCTGGGAGCTGACCCAGGCGCTGATCAAGGCCGACAAGGACGTGAAGTTCGCGATCCACCCGGTCGCGGGCCGCATGCCGGGCCACATGAACGTGCTGCTCGCCGAAGCCGGCGTGCCGTACGATCTGATCGCCGACATGGACGACGTGAACCCCGAGTTCAAGACCTGCGACGTCGCGATCGTGATCGGCGCGAACGACGTGGTGAATCCCGCCGCGCGCACCGACAAGTCATCGCCGATTTACGGCATGCCGATCCTCGACGTGGTCGATGCACGCCAGGTCATCGTGATCAAGCGCGGCAAGGGCACTGGCTTCGCGGGCATCGAGAACGCGCTGTTCTACGCCGACAACACGCGCATGCTGTACGGCGACGGCAAGGAAGCCGC
>CAYWZC010000006.1:0-55557 GCA_964462745.1 uncultured Rhodanobacteraceae bacterium | reverse complement strand
GGCTTGCCGTCCTCGCCGGCCGGCATGCTGACCTGGTAATTGCTCTGCAGCAGTTCGAGGTTCGCGCGCGCCTCGCGGCAGACCTTCGCGCGATTCTCGGGGCTGTCGGGTAGCGTGCCCGCGCCCTGCGCGTCGTCGCTTGCCTCCGCCGCGTCGGCCGGTGGCTTGTTCGGTACGGAACTCGTGACGCCGCCGCGCACGATCACGCGGTCGACGTTGCCCACGCTCTTCGGCGGCGGGGCATCCGCGAAGTGGGTCACGCCGTTCGCGTCGGTCCACTTGTAGACCTCTTCGGACGCGGACGCGCCGCTGGTGCCCGCGGCGATGACGAGGGCGAGTGCAACAAGCCCGACTTTCATGATCGACCTCCACGCCGGCGGGGTGCCGCGCGTCTTGTTGCCCCTGAGGGTGTACTGGATAGCATTACTCGCGAACGGAGACAAGCCGGCGCCAGCGCGCGGGCACCCGGACCGGCGTCCGCCCGGCTATCGGGTAAACTGGCGGCTGGCATCCCATGGCCGAGGCGGGTTGACCGCATGGACGGAAACTCGAACGGCGCGCGCAAGCCGCCGCGCGGCATCTATCTGCTGCCCAACCTGTTCACCACCGGTGCGATGTTCGCGGGTTTCTACGCGATCATCGCGGGCATCGGCGCGCATTACACGGATGCGGCGATCGCGGTGTTCGTCGCGGCCGTGCTCGACGCGATGGATGGCCGGGTCGCGCGCATGACCGGCACGCAGAGCGAGTTCGGCGTGCAGTACGACAGCCTGTCGGACCTGATCAGCTTCGGCCTTGCGCCCGCGCTGGTCCTCTACACCTGGTCGCTGTCGTCGTTGCGCGAGTACGGCTCGCTGTGGGGCAAGATCGGATGGAGCGCGGCGTTCATCTACGCGGCCTGCGCGGCGCTGCGCCTCGCGCGCTTCAATACCCAGGTCGGGGTCGCCGACAAGCGCTATTTCCAGGGCCTCGCGAGTCCGGCCGCGGCGGGCCTGTGCATGTCCTTCGTGTGGACCGTCGAGAAGACCGACCTGACCGGCATCGACGTCCAGTTCGCGGCGCCGGTCATCGCGGTCGTGGCCGGGCTGCTGATGGTCAGCCGGGTGCGCTATTTCAGCTTCAAGGCGTGGCCGTTATCCGACCGCGTGCCGTTCATCTGGATCCCGGCGACCGTCCTGGTCCTCGTCGCGCTCGCGATCGATACCGCGCGGGTGCTGTTCGCGATCGCGGTGTTGTACGTCCTGTCCGGGCCGGTCATGACCCTGTGGGGACTGCGACGCCATCGTGGCGCGCGCGCCGGGCGCAGCGCCGAGCGCAGCGAGGAATGAGCGCCGGTCCGCTCGCATCGTCGCCGCCGCCCGTCGCCGGGAGCGCACGCGACGATGCGCGGACGCTCGCGTTCCTCGCCGATCTCTCGCAGGCGCTCGCGGTATCGATCGACCTCGACCGGACCCTGTCCGCGGCGGTGCGCCGCATCGCGGGTTTCATGCATTCGCAGGCGGCGTCGCTGTTCCTGCTCGACGCGAACCGGGGCATGCTCGAATGCCGCGTGTGCGTCGGGCCGGTCGAGATGACCGGCCTGCGGATCGCGCTCGGCGAGGGCATCGTCGGACGCGCGGTCGTCGAGGACGAATGCCAGATCGTCACCGATGCGGCGACCGATCCGCGCGTGTGGCGCGGCGGCGACGAGCAGAGCGGTTTCGTCACGCGCTCGCTGCTGTGCGTGCCGCTGCGCACCGCGAGCGGCCCGATCGGTGCGCTCGAGATCATCAATCGCGACGATGGCGGCGTGTTCGACGCCGACGATGCCGAAGCCCTGCGCCTGCTGGCCGCGCCGACCGCGCTCGCGATCAACAACGCGCGCATGGCCGCCGACCTCGTCGCGCAGCAGCGCCTGCGCCGCGAGTTCGAGCTGGCGCGGCGCATGCAGGAATCGTTGCTGCCCGCAGCCGGCGGCGCGGGCTTTCCGGTCACCGGGATCAACCTGCCCGCGTTCGAGATTTCCGGCGACTTCTACGATCATTTCACCTTGCCCGATGGCCGCATCGCTTTCGTGGTCGGCGACGTGTCGGGCAAGGGGCTCGACGCGGCGCTGCTCATGGTGCGGGCGGCGAGCCTGTTGCGCTGGGCCGGCAAGGACGGCCTCGCACCCGATGTCTGGCTCGCGCGCGCCAACGAGGAACTGTGTGCGACCAGCCGGGACGGGCGCTTCGTTTGCGCGCTGGTCGGCTACTGCGATCGCGAGGCCCGGCGCGTGCATCTCGCGGGCGCGGGATTCCCGCCGGTGCTGGTCGACCGCGACGGCCATTTCGAGGAGTTCCTGTCCGGAGGGCCGCCGCTCGGCATTCTCGTCGATGCACGGTTCGAGGCACGCGACATCGCACTCGACGGCGCGACCCTGTATGCCTACTCGGACGGCGCGAGCGACGTGCGCGACGCGGCGGGCCGGCCGATCGGCGTGGCCGGCCTGCGCGAATTCGTGCGTCGGCACGCGGCGCTCGCGCCGGAACCACGGCTCGCTGCGATCCTCGCCGAATTGCGCCACCTGAAACTCGTCGACGACACCACCTTCCTCGTCATCGAGACGCCGCGTGCGGGTGCGCCCGAGATGCTGTTCGACGCTCGCATCCCGGCCGAAGCCGGTTGCCTGTGCGACCTGCGCGCGGGCCTGCGTCGCGCGCTGGACGAGTTCGGTGTCGCCGCGGACCTGCGCGACAAACTCGTGCTCGCGGTCGACGAAGCCTGCACCAACATCATCCGGCACGCCTATGGCGCGCAGTCCAGCGGTACCATCCACCTGCGCCTTTGCCATGACGCGGGCGTGCTCGCGTTCGAGTTGAGCGACGACGCGCCGCCGATCGATCCGGACAAGGTGCGGCCCAAGCCGCTCGGCGAATGCCGCGCGGGCGGTCTCGGCGTCGCATTCATCGATTCGGTCATGGACGACTGGCATATCGAGGCGCAACCGGGGGGGCGCGGCAATCGCCTGATCCTGCACAAGCGGCTCGCACCACGGAGCGTTACATGAACAGCATTCAAAGCGAACCGATCGGCGAGGGCATGCTGATCCGCCTGGCCGGCGAGGTGGACCTGTCGTGGTCGGCGGACGTGCGCCGTGCGATCCTCGATGCGTTGCGCCAGCATCGCGCGGTCGGCGTCGAGCTGTCCGCGGTCGAATACATCGATTCCTCCGGCATCGCCGCACTCGTGGAAGGCTTCCAGAACGCGCGCACCAGCGGCAGTCGGTTCGTGCTGGTGGCGGTCAGCGATGCGGTGCGCGCGGTGCTCGAACTCGCGCGCCTCGATCGCGTGTTTCCGATCGTCGCCGACCGTTCGGCACTGGAGACGGCGCAGTCGTGAGCGCGCTCGCACGCCCGTTCGCGTTCCTGGGCCGCAACACGGTCGAAGCGATTGCGGGCATCGGTTATGCCGCGATGTTGCTGGTTGAGTCGCTGTTCTACACGTTCGCGGGCTGGCGCCGCGGCCAGCCGGTGCGGATCGCCGCCGTGGCCGCGCAGATGCGCCGGATCGGCGTCGACGCGCTGCCGATCGTGACCCTGCTCGCGCTCACGATCGGCCTCATGCTCGGCATCCAGTTCATCGCGGCGCTCGGCGAGTTCGGCGCCGAATCGCAGGTCGTCATCGCGGTCGCGAAATCGGTGACCCGTGAGTTCGGCGCGCTGATCACCGCGATCCTCGTCGCCGGTCGGTCCGGCTCCGCGCTCGCCGCGCGCATCGGCTCGATGACGGTGTCGCAGGAAGTCGATGCGCTCGCGGTCATCGGCGTCGATCCGGTGCGCTACCTGGTCGCGCCGGCGCTGCTCGCGATGCTCGTGATGATGCCGGTGCTCACCATCTTCGCCGACGCGGTCGCGATCCTCGGTGCGGCGCTGTACTGCGCGCCGGCGCTCGACGTGACCCCGTTCGCGTACATCGCGCAAACCCTCGATCTCGTCGATCCCACCGACATCGGCCAGGGGCTCGCGAAAAGCGTCGTGTTCGCGATCCTCATCACCCTGATCGGCGTCAGCACCGGCTTCTCGGTCAGCGGCGGCGCCGAGGGTGTCGGTCGCGCGACCACGCGCGCGGTCGTGTTGTCGATCTGCTGGATCATCGTCGCGGACATGTTGTTTTCGTTCTTCTTGAATCGGTGAGACGGGAATCGTGAGCGGCCAAGCGGCGAGCGGTGGCTGGACGGCGGTGAGCGGCCTGGTGGTGAGCCGTGAGCGGCAAGAGCAAATGCGACCACGGGAGACCCGGCGGTTCCTGCTTTCTCCGCTAACGGCTCGCCGCTCACCGCTCACGGGTCGCCGCGCGCCGCGCACGACGGTGCCATGAACACCCCCACCCCACTCATCGAAGTCGAAAAGCTCGACGCCTGGTACGGGCGCCGGCAGATCCTGCGCGGTGTCGATTTCAACGTGAACGCGGGCGAGATCCGCGTGATCATGGGCGGGTCGGGCTCGGGCAAGAGCACCTTGCTGCGTCATCTGCTCGGATTGATGAAGCCGCGCGCCGGACGCGTGCGCCTGCTCGGCACCGACCTCGCGCGTGCGGATGCGGCCGAGTTGCAGGCGCTGCGTCGGCGCATCGGCGTGTCGTTCCAGGGCGGCGCGCTGCTCACCTCGCTGAGCGTCGGCGACAATGTCGCGCTGCCGTTGCGCGAGCACACGCGGCTCGACGAGGCGACGATCCGCATCATGAGCCGGATCAAGCTCGAGGTCGTCAACCTCGGCGGATTCCAGGACCTGATGCCGAGCCAGCTTTCCGGTGGCATGATCAAGCGCGCAGCCTTGGCACGCGCGATCGTCATGGACCCGAAACTGCTGTTCTTCGACGAACCGTCCGCCGGGCTCGACCCGGTCGTGTCGGCCGAGCTCGACGAATTGATCCTGCGCCTGCGCGATGCGCTGCGCATGACCATCGTGGTGGTGACGCACGAACTCGAAAGCGCGTTCCGCATCGCCGACACGATCACCGTGCTCGATGCGGGCGAGGTGTTGATGACCGGCACCACGGCCGAGGTGCGCGCATCGGACAACGAACGCATCCAGGGTCTGCTGAACCGGCGCCCGCGTGAAATCCAGGTCGACGTGGATGCGTACCTGCGCCGGCTGACCGAGGAAGAGGCATGAAGCGCGACAACGTGAACTATGTGCTGGTCGGCGTCGTGGTGGCGGCCGCGCTCGTGCTGCTGCTGGCCGGCCTCGTCGCGATCACCGGACGCAGCGGCGCGAGCACCGATTACCTCGTGCGCTACCGCAGCGTCGCGGGTCTGCGCGAAGGCGCGCCGGTGTTCTACCAGGGCTACCGGATCGGCGCGGTCGGTGCGATCGCGCCCGAACGGCGCGCGACCGGTACGGTCTATCGCGTGACCCTAGCACTGCGTCGCGACTGGCCGATCCCGAAGGACAGCGTCGCGCGCCTGCAATCGAGCGGCCTGCTCGCGGACGTGTCGATCGGCATCCGCGAGGGCACGAGCCGCGACATGCTCGCGCCGGGCGCCGAGTTGCAGGGCGTCGAGGGCAGCGACGTGTTCGCGGCGATGAACGAACTCGCGGCCGAAGTCACGAACCTGACGCGCACGCAACTGACGCCGCTGGTCAACCTGCTCGCGCAGCGTGTCGATTCGATCACCGGCACGATCGACCGCGGCACGCCCGAACTCATCCGCCAGGCGAGCGGCCTGCTCGAACGCATGACGCGCGCGTCGGACGGCCTCAACGACGTGCTCAAGCCGGAAAACCGCGCGGCGCTCGACACGGTGCTCGGCAATGCGCAGGTGCTCAGCGGGGAGCTGCGCGAAACGCGCGCGGTGCTCGATGCGGCCATCGCCGAACTTGGCGCGATCGCGAAGGAAAACCGGCCCGATGTACGCCACGCGGTCACCGATCTCAGCAAGATCCTCGCGTCCCTGTCGAGCCGCATGGACGCGATCACCCACCATCTCGATTCGGCGAGCCGCAATCTCGACCAGTTCAGCCGCGAGATTCGCCGCAATCCGAACCGGCTGCTGCTGTCGCCGCCGGCCGATGACATCGATGCCGGTGAATCCGGGGAGAATCCGCAATGACGATGTCGGAAGAACTTCGATGGGAGGGGCTTCGGTCCCGGCGCCATCCGCCGGGACGAGGCACCGAGGTGCGAGTCTGTCCCGCAAGGCGTGCCGGTCGGCGCACCGCGTGGCTCGCTGCCGCCTTGCTGCTGGCGGGCTGCCACGTCACGCGCGCACCCGATTTCTCGTATTTCCGCCTGCCGCGTCCCGCCGAACCGGTCGTCGCGCCGGCGCCGGTGTTCGACGTGCCGGTGGTGGTCGATACGTTCGCGGCCGATGGGCTGTATGCGGACCAGTCGCTGGTGTACGCAACGGACGCCTCGGCGCACGAGTTGCGCCAGTATCACTACCAATTGTGGGTCGACCCGCCGACCCGCCTGTTGCAGCGACGACTCATCGTGCAATTGCGCCACGCGAAGCTGGCTGCGCTGGTCACCGATTCGCTGCCCGCGAGCCGGCCGGCGTTGCGCATTCGCGGCGTGATCCTGCGCCTCGATCGCGTGCCGCTCGCGGGTGGGGGTTACGAGGTCGCGGTGGCGCTCAAGTTGCGCGCGGATCGCGCCGACGGCACGCCGTTGATCGACGAACTGTATGCGACGCGCGAGACGGCTGCCGATGCGCGCCTCGCCGGCACGGTCGATGCGTACGGGGTCGCGATCGATCGCCTGCTGGCCGGGTTCCAGGCCGATCTCGTCGCGCGCGCGGAGGTCGAACGTGCTCGATGAGAGGGCGGCGTCGCGCCTTGCCGAAATGGGTATCGACACCTGGGTGCTGCGCAGCCGGGTCGTCGCGCGTGCGGATGCGCCGGTTGCATCGGCGGAGCCCGCGCGGGGTGGGTTGGAATCCGGCGGACGCGCGGCTCCGGGCATGCCGTCGATCGCGATCGTCGGCGACCTCGAGCGGGACGCCGACCAGCGCTTCCTCGCCGATCTGCGTCGTGCGCTGCGCATGGCCGGCGTCACCCCCACCGTGGACGCGCGGGATGCGGCGGCTGTCGGCGGCCCGGCGATCGTGTTCGGCGCGTCGCCCGTTTCGCCAGCCGGATCGATCGATACGCAGGTTGCGCGGGTCCAAGCGGCCGACTGGTCGCAGTTGCGCCGCGATCCCGCGGCGAAGCGCGCGCTGTGGCGCGATGTCGCGCGCCTGCTGCGTGCGCTCGCGACGATCGCGCGCAAGGATTGAATCGATGGTCGCGGTCCTCGCCCCGTCGTCGCCGCCGCCCGCGTTCCGCACGATGCGTGCGGGCGACCTCGATGCGGTCCTCGCGATCGAACACAGCGCGTACCCGTTCCCGTGGACGCGCGGCATCTTCCGCGACTGCCTCGCGGCCGGCTACGAATGCCGCGTGCTGGTGCGCGACGATCGCGTGATCGGCTACGGCGTGCTGTCCGCCGCAGCCGGCGAGGCGCACCTCCTGAACGTCTGCGTCGCGCCCGCCGAACAGCGCCACGGCCACGGCCGGCGCCTCGTGCTGCGCATGCTCGACCTCGCACGCTGGCATCGCGTCGAGCGCGTGTTCCTCGAAGTGCGACCGTCCAACACCGCGGCCGTCGCGTTGTACGACGCGCTCGGCTTCAACGAGATCGGCCGCCGGCCGGGCTACTACCCTGCGCCGCGCGGCCGCGAGGATGCGATCATCATGGCGATGGAGTTGTTGCCGGCGGAGTAACGGATTCGCTTACTTGCATCTGACGATTCCGCGATATGTCGTCACGATTTCACGCTCGGTTCGCGCCACGACCGGGGCTTTGTCCGGCGAAAGTTCGTGGCCGAGCGGACATTCCTGATCGGCAGCCGCCTCCAGCGCGTCGCTCAGGGGAAACTGCACGCGGGTGGGACGCTCCGTGATGTCGGCCCGCTGCACGACAAGGATTTCGATCGTTCCATCGGGCAATTCCTTTGCAACGTACGGAGGGGATATGACCTCTGCTTCCGGTACAGAGGGTGGCGTGCCCGCACAGCCGACAAGCGCGGCGCCCAACGTGGCAACCAGTACAAATTTCATTGCATACCTCCGCCTTGATAAACGGTATCACTCGGATTCCAGCCGCCGCGCCTGTTCGCGCAAACCCTCCAACGTCGCACCGAAGTCCGCGAGGCGCTGTTTTTCCTGCTCGACCACGGCGGCTGGCGCGTTGGCGACGAAGTTCGCGTTGCCGAGCTTGGCGTTGCATTTCGCGATCTCGGTTTCGATGCGCGTGGCTTCGCGTGCGAGGCGCTGCTTCTCGGCGCCGAGGTCGATGAGGCCGGCGAGCGGGATCAGCACGCGCAGTTCGCCGACGATCGCGGCCGCGCTCGGTGGTTCGGTTTCGCCGGAGTCGAGCCAGCGCTGCGATTCGACGCGCGCGAGGAATGCGATTTGCGCATCGAACTTCGCGGTGCGATCGCGATCGCCCGTGCCGCCGTTCGCGTACAGCAGCGGGATCGCCTTGCCGGGTGCGATGTTCATCTCGCTGCGGATGCGGCGGATGCCGGTCAGCACCGATTGCAGCCATTCGATGTCCGCGATCGCGCCGCCGGGCGTCGTCGCCGCGGCGAAATCCGCGGCGCGCGGATACGGGCGTTGCAGGATCGTGTCGGCGCCGACTCCGAGCCTTGGCGCGACCTCGTGCCAGATTTCCTCGGTCACGAACGGGATCAACGGGTGCAAGGCGCGCAGGATCGCGTCGAGCACGGTGAGCAGGGTGGCGCGCGTCGAATTCGCGGCTGCCGCATCCTCGCCCTGCAATGCGGGCCCTTCGACCTGGCTCAGGGCAGGCTTGGCGAGTTCCAGGAACCAATCGCAATAATCGTTCCAGACGAACTCGTACAACGCCTGCGCGACCAGGTCGAAGCGGTACAACGCGAATTGTTCCTCGACCTCGGCGAGTGTCGCCGCAAGCCGCGCGAGGATCCATTGTTCAGCCTCGGTCGTCGTTGCCGTTCCGATTCCCGATTCCCGATTCCCGATTCCCGGCTCTTCGCAGTTCATCAACACAAACCGCGCCGCGTTCCACAGCTTGTTGCAGAAGTTCTTGTAGCCTTCGGCGCGCTTGAGGTCGAAGTTGATCGTGCGCCCGTACGTCGCCTGCGCCGCGAACGTGAAGCGCAGCGCGTCGGCACCGACCGCGGCGATGCCGTTCGGATATTCCTTGCGGATGCGCTTCTCGACCTTGGCGCGGACCTGCGGGATCAGCAGCGACGCGGTCGATTTCTCGACCAGCGCTTCCAGTCCGATGCCGTCGATGAGGTCGAGCGGGTCGATCGTGTTGCCCTTGGATTTGGACATCTTCTGGCCTTCCGCATCGCGCACGATCGCGTTGATGTACACGTCGCGGAACGGCAGCCGGCCGGTGAAGTAGCGCGTCGCCATGACCATGCGCGCGACCCAGAAGAAGATGATGTCGAAGCCGGTGACGAGCACCGCGCTCGGCAGGTACGCCTGGTCCTCGGCCCAGTTCGCGACGATCGCGCCGTCGGCGCCGCGCACCGGCTCGTCGGCCGGCCAGCCCATGGTCGAGAACGGCCACAACGCGGACGAGAACCAGGTGTCGAGCACGTCCTCGTCCCGGCGCAGCGCGCCGACCGGCGCGGCGTCGGCATGCGCGATCGCGTCGGCCTCGTCCTCGCCGACGAAGAGGTTGCCTTCCTCGTCGTACCACGCCGGGATGCGATGGCCCCACCAGAGCTGGCGGCTCACGCACCAGTCCTGGATGTTGTCGAGCCATTGCGTGTAGGTCGTCGACCAGTTCTCCGGCACGAAACGGATCGCGCCGCTGCGCACCGCGTCGAGCGCGGGTTCGGTGATCGCCTTGCGGCCACCCGGGCCGGGCTTGCCGTCCACGCGCGTGTCCGAGGTGAGATCGAGGAACCACTGGTCGGTCAGCATCGGCTCGATGACCGCGTCGCTGCGCTGGCTGATCGGGACCTGGAGCTTGTGTTTCTTCGTTTCGACCAGCAGACCGAGTGCGTCGAGGTCGGCGAGGATTTTCTTGCGCGCGTCGAAGCGATCGAGGCCGCGGTAGGCTTCTGGCGCGTCATCGACGATCTTCGCGTCGAGAGTCAGGATCACGATCGGCGCAAGCCGGTGCCGTGCGCCGATCTGCGCATCGTTGAAATCGTGCGCGGGCGTGATCTTCACGCAGCCGGTGCCGAACTCGCGATCGACATAGTCGTCCGCGATGACCGGGATCTCGCGCCCGGTCAGCGGTAGCGTGAGCGTCTTGCCGATCAGCGCCTGGTAGCGCTCGTCGTCCGGATGCACCGCCACCGCGACATCGCCGAGCATGGTTTCCGGGCGCGTGGTCGCGACCACGAGGCCGTCGCCGCCGTCGCTGGCTGGATAGCGGATCGACCACAGCGAGCCGTCGCGCTCCTCGTTGTTCACCTCGAGGTCGGACACCGCGGTCATCAGCACCGGATCCCAGTGCACGAGGCGCTTGCCGCGGTAGATCAGGCCGTCGCGGTACCAGGTCACGAACACGCGGCGCACCGCGGCGGACAGGCCCTCGTCCATCGTGAAGCGCTCGCGCGACCAGTCGACCGACGCGCCGAGTCGGCGCATCTGGTTGCCGATCGTCGAGCCGGATTGTTCCTTCCATTCCCAAACGCGTTCGACGAACGCGTCGCGGCCGAGCGCGTGGCGATCCGTGCCTTCCGCGGCGAGCCGGTTCTCGACGATCTTCTGCGTCGCGATGCCGGCGTGGTCGCTGCCGCCCTGCCACAAGGTGCGGAAGCCGCGCATGCGGTGGTAGCGGATCAGCGCGTCCATGACCGTCTGCTGGAACGCGTGGCCCATGTGCAGGGTGCCGGTCACGTTCGGCGGCGGCAGCAGGATGCAGTACGGCTCGCCGTCGCCCTCAGGCGCGAAGCAGCCGAGCCGCTCCCATTCGGCGTACCACTTCGATTCGATCAGGGCGGGTTCGAAACTTTTTTCCATGGGCGTGTCGGGCAGGGTGCGGGTCTGGATGCGTTATGGGTGCTTTCGGCGCCGCGCGATGCAACGGCTCCGGATCACCGCTCGGGGCGCTCGTGTATCGCAAGCATCGGGAAGTCCGGACTCCGGCGGCGCCGCGTCGCGCGAACGCGACCCGCGATTGTGGCGCAACGGCGCCACGGATGTCGACGCGCGGGCTTCGGCAGGCGAGCCGAGTTGGCGGTTCGGAGCGAGTGGCCGAGCGATGGTCGGGCGTGACCCGAAATCACCGCCGCATCGCGGCTCTCGTAGAGCGCAGCTTGCTGCGCTTGCCGCAAGCCGCAGCGCATCGAGCGCAGCAAGCTGCGCTCTACGGACTTCGATGAGCGAGCCGAAGGGGGCGGCGACCGGCCGAGCGACGACGGCCCGCGGCGTCGAGCTGCTTGCGGCGCTAGCGGTGGATCACCCGGCGCTTCGGGCGAGCGGCAATGGCGCCTGCGAGGACCAGCAACAGGGCGAGGATTGCCATCTTCGCGTGGCCAAGCGTCGGGATGGCGGCCGCCGGTGGATTTCCGACGGTGAAGTCGATCGACGCATCGAAGGGAGGATTGCCGTCGGAATCCACGATGTGCATGTGATATGCGCCGGATGGAAGGGCTGGGATAGGTATGACCGATTCCAACTCCGGTGGGCACGGCATCAGAGGAGGACAACTGCCGAAGATGAATCCTGCCGTCACATCAATGTCGTTGCCGTCGATGACTACCGTCGTATCGTTGCTATCCAGTGCCAACGAATTGTCATGGACTACACGCAGCTCGAACGGCGTATTCGGAGCCGGGTTGGCCGGAACGAGACGGTAACCATGTATCACATCGCCAATTTCACCGGCGTGTACCGTCCCGCTCAAGATCGCGCACAGCAGAACCATGCAACAAAGTGCCCGGATCATCCTGCCAACCTTCATCGCTGTTCCCCCGAGATGCGGGTAATCGCCTGATCGGGTATCAGGGGTAGCACGCATCCGGCGCCGACGCAAATCCGCGCCCCCGGAACATCGCATGGTCACGGTTGCGAGAAAGCCGCGAACGCCGCCGCTCCACGGCTTCAACCCGAATCCACCGCCGCATCGCGGCTCTCGTAGAGCGCAGCCTGCTGCGCTTGCCGCACGTTGCAGCGCATCGAGCGCAGCAAGCTGCGCTCTACGGACTTCAATGAGAAAGCCGAAGGGGGCGGGCGACCGGCCGAGCGACGACGGCCCGCGGCGTCGAGCTGTTTGCGGCGCTAGCGGTGGATCACCCGGCGCTTCGGGCGAGCGGCAATGGCGCCCGCGAGGACCAGCAACAGGGCGAGGATTGCCATCTTCGCGTGGCCAAGCGTCGGGATGGCGGCCGCCGGTGGATTTCCGACGGTGAAGTCGATCGACGCATCGAAGGGAGGATTGCCATCGGAATCCACGATGTGCATGTGATACGTGCCGGATGGGAGTCCCGGGATGGCGATTTCTCCCGTCAATTCCGGCGGACACGGCTGCAGCGGTGGACATATGTTGAAAACAAACCCTACTGCTACGGCAATATCGCTGCCGTCGATTGTCACCGAGGTCTGATCATCATCAATCAGTAACCCATTTTCATAAACGACATGTAGCTCGAACGGCATGTTCGGCGCAGGATTGGCCGGAACGAGTTCGTAGCTGTGGATCAGGTCGGTGTTGTCGCCCGCGTGTACCGTCCCGCTCGAGATCGCGCACAGCAGAACCATGCAACAAAGTGCCCGGATCATCCTGCCAACCTTCATCGCTGTTCCCCCGAGATGTGGGTAATTGCCTGATCGGGTATCAGGGGTAGCACGCATCCGGCGACGATGCAACTCCGCGACCCCGGAACATCGCATGGTCACGGTTGCGAGAAAGCCGCGAACGCCGCCGCTCGGGGCTTCGACCCGAAATCACCGCCGCATCGCGGCCCTCGTAGAGCCGAGCTTGCTCGGCTGACGTGACTCCGGTGCGAGAGGCGGGGATTCCGGGCCGGGGTCAGCGGAGCAAGACGTAGCGTGCGCTTGCGCACGACGAAAACCGTCATGGCACGCCGACCGCCAAATCGTGCACAAGTGCACGCTACGTGCTACGCAGGAGAACAGGAGCAAAATGGACCCCCGCCTTCGCGGGGGTGACGTCAGGGTGTAGCGTCCCCGCTTACCGCTTACCGCTTACCGCTTACCACTTCCCGAATCCCGGCTCTCCTCACATATCGTGCTTCGCAAGCTCGAATCCCGCCTCACGATACCGCTTCCAGCGCTCCCGCGAGCCGAGGCGCTCGGCGTCGGCGGCGGGCACGACTTCGAGGACTCGGTCGAACGGGCCGGGGGCGCAGTCGTCGCGCAGGTTGATGACGAGCGCGCGCGGGTCGGTTTCGACACCGGGCGCGACGATCAGGATCGGCGTCAGCGCGTCGTCCTCGTCGCCGGCGAGCTGGTGGGGCAGGAATGCGTCTTCGTCGAATTCCCAGAGCTTTGCATCGAGTTCCTCGGCCTGCTCCTGCGAGCGCGCGAGGATCAGGGTCGGCTGTTCGGCCGCGAACGCGCGCCGCGCGAGTTCGCAGACCAGCAGCAGCGGGTCGTCGCGGAAGCGCGG
Organism: uncultured Rhodanobacteraceae bacterium; assembly: GCA_964462745.1. Classification (GTDB taxonomy): domain Bacteria; phylum Pseudomonadota; class Gammaproteobacteria; order Xanthomonadales; family Rhodanobacteraceae; genus Dokdonella_A. The sequence continues at coordinate 41,973 of CAYWZC010000006.1, read as the reverse complement.
CTTGTCGATCAGGTAGAAGTCCGCGCGCGGCATCGCGTCAACCCGCGGCGCCGATCGGCGCGCCGGTGACGGCGGCGGCCAGCGTGCTGCCGATCGCGGACGCGAAAATGCACGCGAGCAATACCGCGACGAAGCCGAGCAGCACCGGCGCGCGCTTGCCCGCCGGCCGCGTCTTGTAGAGGTAGTACGGCACGAACACGATGAGCAGCAGGATGATGCCGAGGTTGAGCCAGGTCGGGCGGCGGATGTCGAGTTCGTGTGAATCGAGGTTCAGCCAGTGGAACGCGATCACGAGCAGGGCGAGGTTGCCGAGCAGGGCGATGCCGAAACGCGCGGATTCGGAGAGGCCCGTGCCGAGGCCGACATCGACCACGCCGAACACCAGCGACACGCCGATCAGGGTCCACAGCGTGTTCTGCTTGCGCTGGGTGTGGTCGGGCCGTGCGGGGCCGCGGCCATCGGGGCCGGCGCCGGTCGGATCGGGGCGCTCCGACGGGCGTTCCTCGGGCGGCGGCGGGGACGGATCCGGGCTCACGCGCAACGATCGATGAGGTACTGGGTCAGCAGCGACACCGGGCGGCCGGTGGCCATGCCCTTGCGACCTTCGTCCCATGCGGTGCCGGCGATGTCGAGGTGCGCCCAGCGGCGGCCCTTGGTGAAGCGCGACAGGAAGCAGCCGGCGGTGATCGCGCCCGCGTACTTGCCGCCGATGTTGGCGACGTCGGCGAACGCGGATTCGAGCTGCTGCTGGTAGTCGTCCCACAGCGGCAGGCGCCACGCGCGGTCGAGGGTCGCCTCGCCCGCGGCGACGAGTTGCGCGGCGAGTTCCTCGTCCTGGGTCATGAGGCCGCTCGCGTGCTTGCCGAGCGCGACCACGCAGGCGCCGGTCAGGGTCGCCGCGTCGATGATGACCTGCGGGTCGAATTGCTGCGCATAGGTCAGCGCGTCGCACAGGATCAGGCGGCCTTCGGCGTCGGTGTTGAGCACCTCGATGGTGAGGCCGGACAGGCTGGTCAGGATGTCGCTCGGCCGGTACGCATCGCCGTCCGGCATGTTCTCGACCGCAGGCACGACGCACACGAGGTTGAGCGGCAGCTTCAGTTCGACCGCGGCGAGGAACGCGCCGAGCACGCCGGCCGCGCCGCACATGTCGAACTTCATTTCCTCCATGCCGGCGCCGGGTTTCAGCGAGATGCCGCCGGTATCGAAGGTGATGCCCTTGCCGACGAATGCGTACGGCTTGTCCGATTCGGCCGCGCCCTGCCAGCGCAGCACGACGAGCTTGGGTGGATTCGCCGAGCCGCGCGCGACGCCGAGCAGGGAGCCCATGCCGAGTTTCGCCATGTCCTCGCGTTCCAGGACTTCGAGGCTGACGCCTTCGTGCTGGTCCGCGATGTCCTTCGCCTGCGCCGCGATCCAGGCCGGGTTGCAGATGTTCGGCGGCAGGTTGCCGAGTTCGCGCGCGAAGCGCACGCCGCTCGCGATCGCGGCGGCTTCGGCGAGCGCGCGTGCGTGGTCGCCTTCCGCGGCGAACGCGACGCTGGTGAGTTCGGGATCGGCCGGTTTGTCCTTCGGCTTGATGGTGCGCGTGTAGCGGTACGCCTTCGCATCCATCGCGAGCGCCGCGCAGCGCAGCTTCCAGGCCGTGTCCTTGCCCGGCACGTCGAGTTCGGTCAGGTACACGCTCGCGTTCGCGACCGGCAGCTTGCCGAGCGCGACCGCGGCCTCCGTGACCGCGCGCCGGAACGCCGCGCCGTCGAACTTGCCGCGCTCGCCGAGCCCGACCACCACGACCCGCGCGGCCGCGACGCCGTCGAGCCCGAACAGCACGGTGCTGCAACCTGCCTTGCCGCGTGCATCGCCGCTTTGCGCGAGACGCGCGATCGCGCCGCCGCAGCGCTCGTCGATGCGCGCGGCGGCGGCGCCGAGCACCTTGTCCTGGTACAGGCCGACGACGATCGCATCGGTGCTGGCGGCTTCCGGGGTGTCGCGGGTCACGCTGAATTCGAGGGTCATCTGGGGTTCCGAAGGGGTTGGGGGACGGCGTCTTGATCGACGACACCGTCACGCGAATCGTGTGCGCTTCGAGGGGCATGGAGTGAGCGGCCCGCTCGGTCGGATACCGGCGACCGCGCAACGCCAATGACCTGCCCGCGTCGCGCAGGCACTACACTGGTGCCTGTGGCACGTGTGACCGGGCATCGATGGAAACGCCAATTCTAGAACAAACTCCGTTGCGCCTGCGCATCGTCGATCGCTACCTGCTGCGCGAGTTGCTGGCGAGCTTCCTCGGCGTGACCGCGATCCTGCTGCTGATCATGCTCGGCATGACGGTCGCCGACGTGATCGCGAGCATCGCGCGCGGCAGCATCCCGGCGGACCTCCTGTTCAGCGTGATCGGCCTGCGCAGCATCGACCTGCTCGCGGTGGTGTTCCCGCTCGCGGCGTTCCTCGCGGTGCTGCTCGCGTACGGCCGGCTGTGGCGGGAAAGCGAGATGGCGGTGTTCCAGTCCTCGGGCCTGGACCTCGCCGGCATGCTGCGGCCGTTGCTGCTGCTCGCGGTGCCGCTGATGATCGCGCTCGGCACGGTCACGTTCTGGCTCGCGCCGAAGGCGGTGCGCACCTCGCAGCACCTGCTCGAGGAGGCGAACCGGTCGCTGATCGTGGCCGGGCTGGAGCCGGGCCGGTTCGTCGAGTTGCCGGGTCGCGACGGCGTGATCTACGTCGGCGAGATGTCGGCCGACGGCACCCGTTTCCGGCGCATGTTCGTGCAGACCGAGCGCGAGGACGCGGAAAGCGGCGCGATCCAGATCGACGTCACGACCGCGACCGACGGTTTCCTGTACCACGATGCCGACGGCAGCGGGCGCTATCTCGCCCTGAACGACGGCTTCCGCGTCGAGGGCCGGCTCGGCAACGACGACTGGCGCCTGATGCGCTTCCAGCGCAACGACGTGCGCCTGCCGGACAACCGCGCGGAAACCAGCGACACCGGGGCCCGGCGCGCGGTGCCGACCTCGGCGCTGTGGGGCAGCGACGATCCGATCCAGCGCGCGGAACTGCAATGGCGGTTCGCGGCGCCGGTGTCGGTCCTGTTGCTGGTCCTGCTCGGCCTGCCACTCGCGAAGTCCGACCCGCGCGAGCCGCGCTACGCGCGCCTGCTGATCGCGGTGCTGGTGTACCTCGTGTATGCGAACTGCCTCGCGATCGGCCGCAACGCGATCGGCCAGGAACGCATCGCGGCCTTGCCGGGCCTGTGGTGGGTGTACGTGCCGACCTTCGCGATCGCGCTGTGGCTGATCTGGCGCAGCCAGCAGTTGCGCGGCCCCCGCGTCGCGCGTGGAGCGGCATGATGGCGAAGAAGCCGCGCAAACCCGCCACGCCGAGGTCGGCTGCGCCGCGCAAGTCCACGCCGCGCAAACGCGACGCAGCGGCCGAAACCGCCAAAACCGCCGAAACCGCCGAAACCGCCGAAACGGAACGGGTCGGGGAGCAGGCGGCCGATCGCATCGCCGCGCCGTCGAAGCGGGAGCCATCCGCCGCCGAAGCGGCCGCGCCGGAGCCGCAGCAACCGATCGCTGCGGGACCGGCCGGGGAGAACGGGGAGGAACCTCGCGGCTTGCACCGCTCCCGCGATGAATCGCGGCGGGTGGGACCGTTGCTGGCGGCTGGTTTCGCCGCCGCTCGCCGTATCGGCGCCCGCGTGTGGCAGCGCATCCGTGCGATCCGCCTGCGGCCGCGCGCCTGGCTCGGCCAGGTCGATCGCCTCGTCATGCTCGCGGTGCTGTCGGCGGTCGGGCTGGTGTGGCTGGTGCTGGTCGGTTTCGACGCGTTCACGACCTTCGTCGGCCAACTCGACGAGATCGGGCGTGGCAATTACCGTCTCGCCACGGCCGCGAGTTTCGTGTTGATGACCCTGCCGCGCCGCGCGTGGGAGATGTACGGCTACGCGGCCCTGCTCGGCAGCCTGGTCGGGCTCGGCCAGCTCGCGGGCAGCGGCGAGCTGACCGCGTTGCGCGCGGCGGGGCTTTCCAAGCTGCGCATCTGCGCATCGGTTGCGTTGTCGCTGGTGGTGCTGACCGCCGCGGTTGCGGTACTCGGCGAGACGATCGGCCCGTTCGGCGAACAGAAGGCCCAGGCACTCGTCATAGCCGCGAAATCGGACGGCGTGACCCTCGCCAGCGGCGGCAGCCTGTGGGCGCGCGATGGCGACGCGGTGATCAACGCACGTCGTGGTCGCGCGCTGCCCGGCACGGACGGCCGCGAGATTGAACTGTCCGGCGTGCGCGTATTCGAGTTCGACCGCGAAGGCCGCCTGACTGCCTTGTCGCTCGCCGCGACCGCGATCCATGCGGCCGGCGAGTGGACCCTGAAGGACGTGCGCCGCACCGAGTTCGGCAAGGAAAGCGCGCGCAGCACCGAGTTCGCGCAGACGAGCTGGCTGTCCGGCCTCGATCCACGCGTGCTCGCGCTCAGCATCGTGCGCCCGAAGTACCTCGCGATGCGCGATCTCGCGCGCAACATCGCGTATCTCGACCGCAACCACCAGGATGCGTCGGTGTACCGCAACGCGTGGTGGGCGCGCGTGTTCTATCCGGTCAACCTGCTCGTGCTGGTGTTCTGCGCGGTGCCGTTCGCGTTTGGTGCGCTGCGCAGCGGCGGCCTGTCCAAGCGCCTGTTCATCGGCATGCTGCTGGTGATCGGCTTCTATTTCCTGCAGCGCGCGATCGTCAACCTCGGCATCGTCTACGAACTGCATCCGCTGGCCGCGAACCTGATTCCGCCGGCGCTGCTGATCGTCATGGCGACGGCGTATTTCCGGCGGAATGCCTGATTCGGGATTCGGGAATCGGGAATCGGGAATCGGGATAGTCTGTAGGAACAGGCTTCAGCCGTGATGCCTTGCGTCTCGCGCGACATCAAAGAAGCCTCGCACGTAGCGTGCACTTGTGCACGATTTGGCGGCGGGGTGCCATGACGGTTTTCGTCGTGTGCAGGCGCACGCTGCGTCGCCTCGGAGGAAATTTTGAAGCGCGCGAGACGTTGTGCTATGTAAGCGACGCTGTTCGGCAATGATTCCATCGATAAGGAGTTTGGTGATGAATATGCGTCGCTTAGTGGGTTGTCTCTTGTTGGCAATTTTCGCAGCCCTTCTGACGATGTCAGCAGGCGCTCACGAGTCGGGGAACTCAACCTGGTTCCAAGCCAATATTCAACTTTTCAAGGATGGACGTCTGATCGCAAGCCCCATGATTATCGTCGAAGAAGGGCGGCGCGCGGAGGTCGTTATAGGCAACGATCGGACCGGAACCCGGCTCGACTTTACCTTGGACAAGGTATCCGTGAGCGGCGAGGGCGAACCAATTGCGTCTTTCCATACGCAAATTTTCGAGCAGGTGGACGGAAACTGGATCTTGCGCGCAGAGCCGTCCGCGGATGTGTATCTTGGCACCGAAGCATCGATCTCCTTGCCATTCAACGATGCGAAGAAGCCGGGTCAGCAGGGCATGCTTGAAGTCACGATCACCGCGGTGTCGAAGGACGCACTCAGTTCTGATTTGATCGGTGCATCCCCAGTCGAATGCGAGGACGAAGGATCATCTGACCTTCTGGCAGGCGTGACGGACCCGCAAAGTTCATGTTGCAGCCGTCGTTGTAACGATGGGAGTGGTAACACGGTGACGTGTTGCGGCGCCATTCGCTGTTGTGGGTGCGGCGTTTGCTGTCAAGTGCAATAGCGGAATCCCGTCGGGACGCGAACACGGCCTGAATTGCCGTCGTCGCACGGAGCTGGGGATGTGGGACGCCGGGAGCCGGAAAGCGGTAATCGGTAAGCGGGAAACGGCAGGGGCGAGCGACGCGGTGTGCCGTATTCGTCATCCCGGCGAAAGAACGTCACCCCGGACCCCGATCCGGGGCTGGGATACCGCTTGTGCGCAATGTCCGACACCGGACCCCCGCTTTCAACGATGACGGAGGCAGGTCGGGGTTCGCCCTCTGCCCACCGCCCATGGAAGCACTGAAGGCTGCGTACTGACCTATACTGCGCGCGGACCCGCAAGGATCGCGTAGTGCCGGAGTTGGACGTCAACCGTGGCACTACCGATGCCCGCAGGCGGACTGCCGGGTGCGACGGGAGCAAGACGCGGATGCTGCTGCTCGGGGATGGGATCGGCGATGGCCGGCTGGACTGAACGCGACTGGCCGGCGATCGATGCGCTGCTGGACGCGGTACTCGACCAGCCTGCCGAACGACGCCTGGCGTGGATCGAAGCCCAGGGTGGGGAAGCGCGCATCAAGCAGGCGGTGCGCGAGCTGCTTGCCGCGGACGCCCGCTTCCTGGACCGCGTCGATGCCGAAACCGGGCCCCGGTTCGGAGATGCCATCGAGGCCCTGGTGTCGCCTGTGCCACCGGCCCCGGAGATTCCCGGCTACGAGATTCTCGGCTTGCTCGGCGAAGGGGGCTTCGGCGTGGTTTACGAGGCCCGCCAGCTGCACCCGGTGCGTCGGCGCGTGGCGCTGAAGGTCATCAAGCCGGGGATGGATACGCACCAGGTCATCGCCCGCTTCGAAGCCGAACGCCAGGCGTTGGCATGGATGGATCATCCGCACATCGCGCACGTATACGATGCCGGTACCACCGCGTCCGGACGCCCGTTCTTCGTCATGGAACGGGTATACGGCGAGCCGATCAACAGCTTTTGCAGGACCAGGAACCTGTCGATCGCCGCGCGCCTGGCGTTGTTCGCGCAGGTTTGCGCGGCCGTGCAGCATGCGCACGACAAGGGGGTGCTGCATCGCGACCTCAAACCGAACAATGTGCTGGTCAGCGAACACGATGGTGAGCCGTTTGCCCGCATCATCGACTTCGGTATCGCCAAGGTCACGCATGGGCGCCTGACCGACCACACCCTGCTCACCGATCAGAACCTGATGATGGGCACGCCGCTGTACATGAGCACCGAGCAGGCCGAGGGCCGCGTGGACATCGATGCGCGCGCGGATGTCTACGGGCTGGGTGCGATCCTGTACGAGTTGCTGACCGACGCAACGCCGCTGGATCGCGATTCGCTGCGCGGGGTCGGCCGCGACGAACTGCTGCGCATCATCCGCGACGTGGAGCCGGTGCTGCCGAGCCGGCGCGTGATGCAACTCGCACGGTCCCGGACCAACGAAGACGGTCGGCGGCTGATGAACGCTCGACGGTGGTCCGGCCATCTGCGTGGCGATCTGGATCGGATCGCCATGAAGGCGCTGGAAAAGGATCGCGCCCGTCGCTATGCCACGGCCAGCGATCTGGCCGCCGACCTGCGCCGGCATCGCAATGGCGAACCGGTGCTCGCCTCGCCGCGCGGCTTGTCGTACCGCCTGCGCAAGGGTGCGTACCGGCATCGAGGCGCATTGGCGATCCTTGCGCTGCTCGTCGCCGTCGGTGCGACAACCTTCGTGGTCGGAAGCCGTCACGCGCAGCTCGCCCATCCCGTGACCGGTAGTCCGCCGGCGGATTCCATCGCGGTGCTGCCATTCGTCAACGAGAACGCCGCATCCGGTGAGCGCTATGTTTCCGATGGCCTTGCGGTAAGCCTGATCACCGCACTGTCGCAGTTCGCGGGCCTGCGTGTCATCAACCGCAACTCGGCGTTCCAGTTCCGCGACAGCCCGGAATCGGACCAGTCGATCGGCGAGAAACTGGGTGTTGCGCACCTGCTCAAAGGTAGCGTGCGGCGCGCCGGCGCAAGCGTGCGCGTGACGGCTACCTTGATCGACGCCGTCGATGGCAGTGTCGTCTGGTCACGGCATTACGATCGGCGGGACGAGGATCTGTTTGCCATGCAGGACGCCATCGCCCTGGATGTCGCCCATGTGTTCCGGGCGAAATTGCAGACCCCGCCGGGGGCGGTGGTGCAAACCGCGCGGCCGCCGAGCGGCAAACTGGAAGCCTGGAATGCGTACCAGCAGGGTACGGCGTTTTTCGTGCTCCGCACCGAGCCCGGAACACGCAAGGCGATCGAAGCGTTCACCCAGGCCACCCGACTCGATCCGCACTATGCGGCCGCCTTTGCGCAGTTGTCGCGTGCCCGGAGTTTCCTTGCATCGCATTTTCTTGGCGGTGAGCAGGCCGCTGCAGTGAATGCCGAGGCGCGCCAGGCTGCGGATACGGCCCTGCAACTGGACCCGCAATCGGCGCTGGCGCACCTGGCGCTGGCCACGATCCTGCGTTGGGTCGAGATGGACTGGGAAGGCAGCGTCGTCGAAGCCCGGCGTGCGTGGCAGCTGGCCCCGAACGATCCGATCGCACGCTACGCCTATGGCGGCGTGCTCGCTTCGCTCGGCAAGACGCGGCAATCCGTCGCGCTGGTCAGCGAAGCATTGCAGAGCGATCCACGCAACGCGAACTGGTACCGCTGGCATGCCTTTTACCTCGCCGGAATGGGGCGGCTGGACGAGGCACGCGAGGCCGTGCTCACTGCCAGGTCCCTGCAGCCGGCCGCCACCGGTTTCGCGGCGCAATTGGCGATTGTCGAGATTCTCGACGGCAACGCCGATGCCGCATTGGTGGCGGCGCGCCAGGAACCGGCCGGGCTATGGCGCGCCATAGCCGAGACCCTGGCCCTGCAGGTCGGCGCCGATCGCACGGTTGCCGATACCGCGCTGGAAAAACTGGTTGCCGATCACGGACAGCAGGTCAGCTATCAGATCGCCCAGGCCTACGCCCTGCGACGCGATCCCGACAACTTGTTCCAGTGGCTGGATGCGGCCTGGGCGCATCGTGATTCGGGTATCAGCATGCTGTTGTCGGATCCCCTGATCCTGCGCTACCGGCACGACCCTCGCTTCGCCGCGTTTTGCAGGAAGGCCGGCCTTCCGATGACCACGGACGCCGTGGCGATGGAATGAATTCGTTGAGTGCATCCCGCCAGGAAGGACTACCTGGGTCTTGTCCGCTTCGTGTGCTTCATGGCCTTCGCAGTCCAACCTTCCCGGTCCTGCCATGCCTGGTATTCAGGGCGTGATCCTCACGACCCGGCTGCGCGCCGCGATGTCGTGCCAGGTGCGGTGCGCGGGGTCGACCAGGCACCACGCGAAGCCGAGGCCGAGTGCGGCGAGCGACACGATCGCGACTGCGAAGCGTACGGTTGCGCGCGGCCAGGGCAGGGCGCCGCCTTCGGTCGCGACGACGCGCAGCCGCCACGCGCGCATGCCGATGGTCTGGCCACCACGCACCCAGGATGCGACGAAATACGCGGCAGTGACCGCGAGCAGGGCGATTCGGAGGCTCGCGCGGTAGCTCGGTGACGGGTGCGCCACGTCGATGTTGCCGTGGAACGCGAACATCACGGCCGCGGCCGTCGCGAACCAAAGGCCGACCAGTGGCAGGAGGTCGTAGATCGCGGCCGCGAGGCGCACGCGCAGGCGCGCGGGAACCCGCGCATCGGTCGGGGATGCTGGCATCATCGCGGCATGGTACGCGCAAAGACCCCTGCACCGCGCGCTATGGGATCGGACATCGGCGCCGCCGATCGTGCGCTCATCGAGCGTTTCCTCGATCGGGCGTGGTCCGAGCGCGGACTCGCCGCGAACACGCTCGCCAGCTATCGGCGCGACCTCGAAGGGTTCGCGCGCTGGCGCGCGGCGCAGGATGCCGGCCTCGCGGACGCGACGCGCGAGACGATCTTCCGCTATCTGCAGGCGCGCCGAGAAGGCGGGCGCCACGGCAAGGGTTATTCCGCGCGTTCGGATGCGCGATTGCTGTCGTGCCTGCGCGCGTTCTACCGGGATCTGCTCGCGAGCGGCGGCATCGCGGTCGATCCGACCTTGCTGGTCGACGCGCCGAAGCTGCCGCGCGGCCTGCCGAAGGCCCTGTCCGAGGCCGATGTCGAGGCGTTGCTGCGCGTCGAAGCCGATACGCCGCTCGGCCTGCGCGATCGCGCGATGATCGAACTCATGTACGCCTGCGGCCTGCGCGTCAGCGAACTGGTCGGCCTCGTGGCGGCCCAGGTCAACCTCCGCCAGGGCGTGCTGCGCGTGACCGGCAAGGGCGGCAAGGAGCGCCTCGTGCCGCTCGGCGAGGAAGCGGCAGACTGGCTCGCGCGCTACGTGGCCAACGCGCGTCCAGCCCTGCTGCGCGGCGGACGCTGCGACGCGCTGTTCGTGACCGCACGCCGCACCGGCATGACCCGGCAGATGTTCTGGGTGCTGATCAAGCGTCGTGCGATCGCGGCCGGCATCGACCCTGCGCGGGTGTCGCCGCACGTGCTGCGGCACTCGTTCGCGACCCACCTGCTGAACCACGGCGCCGACCTGCGCGCGCTCCAGCTCATGCTCGGGCACAGTTCGCTGTCGACGACCCAGATCTACACCCTGGTCGCGAAGCAGACCCTGAAACGCCTGCACGAACGCCATCATCCGCGCGGATGACCGGCTCGCCGCGCCTCCCGCGGGGTGGCGCCGGTCGCGAAAAACAGGTCACTTTCGCGAGTTCCGGGCCCATGCGACAATCACCCGCTGCGCGGGAACCAACGCGGTTCCCGATTTGTCCTTAGATGGTGCCGGCGCTTCGTTGCCCTTCGCGATACGCGCCCCCTTTCCGGTTTGCGAGGTCCCCATGCGTATTTTCCTGTTCGTCACAGGCCTGCTGCTGCTCGGCCAGGCCAGCGCCGCGACACCCGAGGAAACGGTCGCCAAGGCGATGGCGGTGCTCGCCCCGAACGTGAAGGTCGATGTGGTCCAAGAGTCGGCCCTGCCCGGATTCTACGAGGCGATCGTCGGTCCGGAATTCGTCTACGTGAGCAAGGACGGACGTTACGTGCTCGACGGCAACGCCTACGAAGTGAGCAGCAAGACGGACCTGACCGCCGCATCGCGTGCGAAGGTGCGCCGGGCGGCGCTGGCCAAGGTCGGCCCCGACGAACGCATCAGCTTCGCGCCGGACAAGCCGAAGTACCATGTCACCGTGTTCACCGATCCCGATTGCCCGTTCTGCCGGCGCTTCCACGAGCAGATCGCCGAATACAACGCGCGTGGCATCGCGGTGGATTATCTCTTCTATCCGTTGTCGATCCATCCGGGCGCGGACAAGAAATCCCAGGCCGTGTGGTGCGCCGACGATCGGCGCGCCGCGTTCAACACGGCCATGGCCGGTGGCGACGTCGGCGACGCGACCTGCCCGAATCCGGTCGCGGAACTGGCCGACCTCGGCCGTTCGCTCGGCATCAACAGCACGCCGACCATGCTGGCCGCCGACGGTACCCAGATTCCGGGCCAGATCGCGATGTCGCCGGACCAGCTCGTCGCGGCCCTCGCCCGCATGGCCGACGCCACTGCGGCCGCCAACTGACGCAACCCACAGGACCCATCATGATCCGTTCAATCCGTTTTTCCCCGGCTTTCCTCGGCGCGGCCACGATCACGCTGGTCGCGTCCATCGGCAGCGCCCATGCGGCCGGTGCCGCCGACGCGGCCGTGCGCAAGGCCATCACCGCCATGGCGCCGAACGCGAAGATCGATGCGGTCGAGCCGGCGCCGCTGCCCGGCTTCCACCAGGTCCTGCTCGGTGGCCAACTCGTCTACGTCAGCAATGACGGCCAGTACGTGCTGCAAGGCTCGTTGTACGACGTCGATGCCAAGCGTGACCTGACCGGCGCGCGCCTCGCGGTCAGCGCCCGGCAGAAGGTCGACGCGGTGCCCGAATCCGAGCGCATCGTGTTCGCGCCGGACAAGAAGGCCAAGTACAAGGTCACCGTGTTCACCGACATCGATTGCGGCTATTGCCGCAAGCTGCACTCGCAGATCGACGAATACAACGCGCTCGGCATCCAGGTCGATTACCTGTTCTTCCCGCGTACCGGCGAGAACTCCCCGTCCTGGAAGAAGGCGGTGTCGGTATGGTGCGCGGACGATCGCAAGGCCGCGTTCACGGCCGCGAAGGAAGGCAAGGACCCGGCGCCGGCACAGTGCGACAACCCGGTGGCGGACGAATACCGGCTCGGCCACGAGGTCGGCGTCAATGGCACGCCGACGATCCTCGCCGCCGATGGCACCAAGATCGGTGGGTACCTGCCGCCGCAGGCGATGCTGCGCAAGCTGCAAAGCCTGAACGGCGATCCGGTTACGCCGGTCGCGGCCACGGCGGCGCCGACGGCGGGCTGAACCCGCCTCGTCCCCGCGCCCGACCGGGGCGCGGGAGCGCGCGGACGCGCGTCGCCCGGCAGCGCCGGGTTCGCGTTCGCGGGCCAGCGTATTTCCATGCCAATCCACCGGGCCGCCGGTAACGGATTTCCGGGGCCGGCGGGCCGCCGATGCGCTCGCCCGCGACCTTCCGCGGGCGCGCGCTGGTATCATGGGCGGCTCCGTTTCCCACCCGCCAGGTCATGCTCGTCCTCGACGGCCAGCCCGCGCTTTCCGCCTTCCGAATCGAACGCCTGAACGCCGAACTCGAACGGCGTTCGCTCGCGTGCCGACTCGCGGACACGCGCCACATCTATTTCGTCGCGGCCGACGCGTCGGTCCCCGTTGCCGAGCTCTGCGCGATCCTGCAGGCGCAAGCGGGGAAGCCGGGTGACGCGTCCGCATGGATCGTGCCGCGCATCGGCACGATTTCCCCGTGGTCCAGCAAGGCGACCGACATCCTGCGCGGCTGCGACCTGGCGGTGACCCGCGTCGAGCGCGGTCTCGCCGTGGTCCTCGATGCCGCGCCGGAATGCCATTGCGCCGCGTGGCGCGAGATCATGGACGTGTTGCACGACCCGATGACCCAGTCGGTGCTCGACACGCTGGAAAACATCGACAACCTGTTCGACGCCGGCCCACCCGCCCCGCTCGAACGCGTCGCGCTCGGCGAGGACGCGCGCGCTGCGCTGGCCGCGGCGAACACGCGCCTCGGCCTGGCCCTCGCCGCGGACGAGATCGAGTACCTCGCGGCCGGTTATGCGGCGCTCGGTCGCGATCCGAGCGACGCCGAACTGGTCATGTTTGCGCAGGCCAATTCCGAGCATTGTCGGCACAAGGTCTTCAATGCCGATTTCACGATCGACGGCGAAGCGCAGCCGAAATCCCTGTTCGCGATGATCCGCAACACGCATGCGGTGTCGCCCGCGCACACCTTGTCGGCCTACAGCGACAACGCGGCGGTGATCGACGGTGGCGTGGCGCGGCGCTTTTTCCCGACCCCCGATTCGGCCGTGTATGCGGCGCAAGCGGGTGACATCGCATACGCGATCAAGGTCGAGACGCACAACCATCCGACCGCGATCTCCCCGTTCGCGGGCGCCGCGACCGGATCCGGCGGCGAGATCCGCGACGAGGGCGCGACCGGCCGCGGCGGCAAGCCGAAGGCCGGCCTGACCGGGTTCTGCGTGTCGCACCTGCGCATCCCGGGCCTGCCGCGGCCGTGGGAGGCGGCACGCGAGTTGCCGCCACGTTTCGCGAGCGCGTTCGAGATCATGCGCGACGGTCCGATCGGTGCGGCGTCGTTCAACAACGAGTTCGGCCGCGCGTGCCTCGGCGGGTATTTCCGCAGCTTCGAACAGGTCGAGGACGGCGGCCTCGTGCGTGGCTACGACAAGCCGATCATGCTCGCCGGCGGCCTCGCGAACCTGCGCCGCGAACACGTCGAGAAGCGCCGGTTGCAACCCGGCGACGCGGTCATCGTGCTCGGCGGACCCGCGATGCTGATCGGCCTCGGTGGCGGCGCGGCGTCGTCGATGACCGGCGGCGCGAGTTCGGCCGCGCTCGATTTCGCGTCCGTGCAGCGGGACAACCCCGAGATGCAGCGCCGCTGCCAGGAAGTCATCGACGCCTGCATGGCCCTCGGTGGGGACAATCCGCTGGTTTCGATCCATGATGTCGGCGCGGGTGGCCTGTCCAACGCAATCCCGGAACTGCTCAACGACTCGGGCGTGGGCGGGTGCATCGACCTGCGTGCGATCCCGTGCGACGACCCGCAGCTCTCGCCGATGCAGATCTGGTGCAACGAGGCGCAGGAGCGTTACGTGCTCGGCGTGCGCGAATCCGATATCGCGCGCTTCGAGGCGCTGTGCGCACGCGAACGCTGCCCGTTCGCTGTCGTCGGCCGCGCCACCGAAGAGCGTCGCCTTCGCCTTGCAGATTCCCGATTCCCGACTCCCGACTCCCGACATTTTCCGATCGACCTCCCGCTCGACGTCCTGTTCGGCAAGCCGCCGCGCATGCATCGCGACACCCGGCGCGCCGCGCGCCGTATCGAACTCGTGCCGGATGTGGCGGGCATCGGGCTCGACGATGCGATCGGCCGCGTGTTGCGCCTTCCGTCGGTCGGCAGCAAGGCGTTCCTCGTCACCATCGGCGATCGCAGCGTTGGCGGCTTGTGCGCGCGCGATCCGATGGTCGGGCCGTGGCAGGTCCCGGTGGCCGACTGCGCCGTGACGCTCGCCGATTTCGAAGGCTACGCGGGCGAGGCGATGGCGATCGGCGAGCGCACCCCGCTGGCCTTGCTGGATCCCGCGGCCGCCGCACGCATGGCGGTCGGCGAGGCGTTGACCAACCTCGTTTCGGCGCGGGTGCGCCTCGACGAGGTGCGGCTTTCCGCGAACTGGATGGCCGCGGTCGCCCATCCGGGCGAGGATGCCGCGTTGTACGACGCGGTGCGTGCGATCGGCATGGAATTGTGTCCGGCGCTCGGCATCTCGATCCCGGTCGGCAAGGATTCGTTGTCGATGCAGGTCGAGTGGCGCGACGGTGAAACACTGCATCGCACGGTGTCGCCGGTGTCGCCGGTCGTCACCGCGTTCGCGCGCGTTGCCGATGCGCGCGACGCGCTGACTCCGCAGCTTCGCCTCGATGCGGGAGCCAGCGAGATCTGGCTTGTCGACCTCGGTGCCGGCAAGAACCGCCTCGGCGGCTCGGCGTTGATGCAGGCATTCGACCGCGGCGGCGGCCAGCCGCCCGACATCGACGATCCCGACCGGGTGCGGCGGTTGTTCGCGCTCGTCGAAGCCGCGCGCGGCGCGGACCTCGTGCTGGCCTGCCACGACCGGTCGGACGGTGGCGCGATCACGGCCCTGGTCGAGATGGCGCTGGCCGGACATTGCGGGCTGGATATCACGCTGGACGACTGGGCCGACAATGCGCTGCGCGCGTTGTTCAACGAGGAGCTCGGCCTGTTGTTGCAGGTGCGCGAGGAAGATCGGGCGGCATTTTCCGCCCTGCTCGCGGAACACGGACTCGAGGGTTGCGCCTTCGCCGTCGCGCGCCCGGTCGGGAAGCCGTGCATCAAGCTGCACAGCGGCGGTGCGTTGCTCGCGAAATGGAACTGGGCCGACCTCATGGCCGCGTGGTCGGAAACCAGCCACGCGATGCAGCGTCGCCGCGACAATCCCGCGACGGCGGATGCCGAACACGCGTGGCGTTGCGATACCGAAGATCGCGGCATCGTCGCGAAACTCACGTTCGATCCGGACGATGACGTCACCGCGCCGTTCGTCGCGCGCGGGGCACGGCCGCGGGTCGCGATCCTGCGCGACCAGGGCGTCAACGGCCAGGTCGAGATGGCAGCCGCGTTCACGCGCGCCGGTTTCGACGCGATCGACGTGCACATGACCGACCTGCAGCAGGGGCGCGTACGCCTCGCCGATTTCGCGGGCCTCGCAGCGGGCGGCGGGTTCAGCTACGGCGACGTGCTGGGTGCGGGTCGCGGCTGGGCCGCAGCGATCCTGCACAATCCGTCGCTGCGCGAACAGTTCGCGGCGTTCTTCGCCGATCCGGACCGATTCGCGCTCGGCGCATGCAACGGTTGCCAGATGCTCTCGCAGCTCAAGGAATTGATCCCCGGTGCCGCGCACTGGCCGGAGTTCGTGCGCAACGCGAGCGAGCAGTACGAGGCGCGCCTGGTCACCCTCGAGGTCATGGAGTCGCCGTCGATCCTGCTGCACGGCATGGCCGGGTCGCGGATTCCGGTGGTCGTCGCGCACGGCGAGGGCCGCGCCCGGTTCGCGCAATCCGGCGATGCGAGGAAATCGAATCCGTGCCTGCGCTTCGTCGATGCGCGCGGCAAGCCGACCGCGCAATTCCCGCTCAACCCGAACGGTACCCCGGATGGCCTGACCGGATTTACCGCGGCGGACGGCCGCGTCACCGTGCTGATGCCACATCCGGAGCGCGTGTTCCGCAGCGTGCAGATGAGCTGGCGGCCGCGCGAGTGGGGCGAGGATTCGCCCTGGATGCGCCTGTTCCGCAACGCGCGCACATGGCTCGCCTGAGCCGCGCCCGGATCGTGCGATGACCCTGACGCCGATCCGCGAGTTCGCGCTCAAGGCGCTGTTGTGGCTGCCACTCGGTTTCGTGCTGTGGTTCTGGTTCGCCGCGCCACTCGCGTGGCCGCCGATCCGCATCGGTGGCGCGATCCTGACCGGCTGCTGGCCGGACCTGTTTGCGGGGTTCCGGCAGGGCGCGGACATCCTGGATGCGAGCGGTCGCGTGACCGCGCATGCAGGCTACCTCATGCACCTGACGACGAATGTCGTGGTGGTAGCGCAGCAGGGTGCGTCGGGCGGCGGGGTCGGCGTCCTGCAGCCGGTGGTCAACCCGATGGTGTACGGTTACGCATTGCCGCTGTTTTCCGGACTCGCGATGGCGACCCCGTTGACCGGATTGCGGCGCACGGCGCAGATCGCGCTGGCGTTCGTCCTGATCTGGCTGGCGCAGGCGTTCGGCATCGCCGCAGAGGCGCTGAAAATCCTCGCGTTCAACTCGGGTTCGGCCGGTTCCGCGGCGATCGCACGGGCGCAGATCCCGCCGGAAGCGGTTGCGCTCGCGTACCAGTTCGGGTACCTGATCCTGCCGGCGGTGCTGCCCATCGCGTTGTGGATCGGCCTCAATCGCGACTTCATCGTGCGCCTGGTCGCTCGCGGAAGGGAACCGGCCGGGGCCTGATGTGGTCCCAGCAGGGACTGCATGCGCCTCGCTCGCGCGACTTGCGCGCGATTTCCGTTACATTCGAAGCAATCCGTACACCGTTCTGAACCCAGGGCGTCGAAACAGGGGGAGTGAGACCCATGTCCGCAGCCATCGACCTCGTTCCACCCGGCGCCGCCGACGCGCCGCTCGCCACCCAGACCCTGGACGAGCGCGTCTGCCAGTTCCTGGTCGAGCGCGGTCGCCTCAAGGAAACCGACCTCGCGCGCGGCCGTCGCCTTCACGCCGAGGACGCGGGCGGTACGCGCCTGACCTCGCTGCTGACCCGGCTCGGCCTCGTGTCCGAACGCGACATGGCCGAAGCGATGTCGGAACTGCTCGACCTGCCGCTGCTTTCCGTGCGCGACTTCCCCGATGCGCCGCCGACCAACGTGCAGTTGTCGGTGCGCTTCCTGAAGCAGCAACACGTGTGCCCGATCGCCGAGACCGAGGAGGAGGTCGTGCTCGTCGTCGCCGATCCGTCCGACGCGTTCTCGGCGCGCTCGGTCGAGTTCGCGACCGGCCGGCGCGTCGCGATCAAGGTCGGCCTGCGCGCGGAAATCGACGACCTGATCGAGCGCTACTACGGCTCGGGCCGTTCGGCGATGGGCACGATCGTCGAGAACCTGACCGACGAGAATTCGCGCAGCGAGGACGACATCGAGCATCTGCGCGATCTCGCTTCCGAAGCGCCGGTCATCCGCCTCGTCAACCTCGTGATCCAGCGCGCGGTCGAGCAGCGCGCGTCGGATATCCACATCGAGCCGTTCGAGAACCGCCTCAAGGTCCGCTACCGCATCGACGGCGTGTTGCACGAGGTCGAATCGCCGCCGGCCGCATCGACCGCGGCGGTCATCTCGCGCGTCAAGATCATGGCCAAGCTCAACATCGCCGAGCGCCGCCTGCCGCAGGACGGGCGCATCATGATCAGCGTGCAGGGCAAGACCCTGGACCTGCGCGTGTCCACCGTGCCGACCGCGCACGGCGAATCGGTGGTCATGCGTATCCTCGATCGCGAGGCGATCGTGTTCGATTTCCACAAGCTCGGCTTCACCGACGAGTTCCTGCCCAAGTTCATCCACGTGCTAGAGCAGCCGCACGGCATCCTGCTGGTGACCGGCCCTACCGGTTCGGGCAAGACGACGACGCTGTACACCGCGCTGTCGCAACTCAATACGCCGGACGTGAAGATCATCACGGTCGAGGATCCGGTCGAATACCAGATCGAGGGCATCAACCAGATCCAGGCCAAGCCGCAGATCGGCCTCGACTTCTCGCAGGCGCTGCGCTCGATCGTGCGCCAGGATCCGGACGTCATCATGATCGGCGAGATGCGCGACCTCGAAACCGCGCGCATCGCGATCCAGTCCGCGCTGACCGGCCACCTGGTGTTGTCCACCCTGCACACCAACAACTCGGCCGGCGGCATCACGCGCATGCTCGACATGGGCGTCGAGGATTACCTGCTGACCTCGACCGTGAACGGCATTCTCGCGCAGCGCCTCGTGCGACGCCTCGATTCGGCCGCCGCGGAACGATACGAAGCCTCGCCCGAGGTCATCCGCCAGTTCGAACTCGAACGCTTCGCAAAGGAACATCCGATCCACCTGTACAAGCCGGTACCGACCGCGGCCAATCCGAGCGGCTATTACGGCCGTACCACGATCATGGAGTTCCTCGTCATGTCCGAACCGCTGCGGCGCCTCGTCATGCAGCACGGCGGCATGGGCGAACTCGAACAACTCGCGCGCAACGAAGGCATGCGCACGATGTACGAGGACGGCATCGTCAAGTCCCTCGATGGCAGCACGACGCTCGAGGAAGTGCTGCGCGTGACGCAGGAGGGCTGAGCGTGAGCGGTCAGCGGTCAGCGGCGAGCGGTCGGCGGTTGGCCGAACGCGCCTCGATAAAACATGCCGGTCGGCGGATTCGCGGGCGGGTACTTCCCACCGCTCACCGGTCGCACCTTGTATCGCACGGTTCGCGCTCGGCGGCCAATGCAAAGGCGGCCGACGTGCCACGCATCTCGTCCAACGTGCGCGGTCATGCTCCTTCCCGCTCACTGCTCACTGCTCACCGCTCACCACCCAAATGACCCTCTATTACTACAAAGCCGTAACCCCCTCCGGCGAAACGCTCGAAGGCCAGATCGACGTGGGTTCCCACGACGAGGCGATCGGCAAGTTGCAGGACGCGGGGAACATTCCGCTGGAAGTGCACGAAGCGGATGCGAGCGGGTCGGGCAGCCTGTTCACCGCGATGTTCAAGCGCGCGACCCTGAGCGAGGCGCAGATCGTCCAGTTCACCCAGCAGCTTTCGACCCTGCTCGGCGCGGGCCAGCCGCTCGACCGTGCGTTGCAGATCCTGCTCGACCTGCCCGAGAGCGACAAGGCGAAACGCCTGCTCGAACGCATCCGTGACCAGGTGCGTGGCGGCACGCCGCTGTCCGATGCGCTCGAGGCCGAACACAACAGCTTCTCGCGCCTGTACATCAACATGGTGCGCGCCGGCGAAGCGGGCGGTTCGCTCGACGATACCCTGAAGCGTCTCGCCGATTACCTCGAGCGCAGCCGCGAACTCAAGAGCAGCGTGGTCAACGCGATGATCTACCCGGCGTTCCTCGTCGGCATGGTGATCCTGTCGCTGCTGGTGCTGCTCGTGTACGTCGTGCCGCAGTTCGCGCCGATGTTCGCGGACATGGACATCGAGATGCCGCTCATCACCAAGGTCGTGCTCGCGGTCGGTTCGGTGCTGCAGAACTTCTGGTGGGGCATCATCATCGTCGCGGTCCTCGGTTTCGGCTGGTTCCGCCGACAGATGGCGAATCCGCCCGCGCGCTTGCGCATCGACGCGCGCCTGCTGAAGATGCGCGTCGCCGGCGAGGTCATCCGCAAGATCGAGACCGCGCGCCTCGCGCGCACGCTCGGCACCCTGCTCAAGAACGGCGTACCCTTGCTCGCCGCGCTGTCGATCGGGCGCAACGTGATCGGCAATACGGTGCTCGCCGAGTCGGTGGAGCAGGCGGCCGAGGAGGTCAAGACCGGCAGCGGGCTCGGCTATGCGCTGAGTCAGTCCAAGCGTTTCCCGAAGCTCGCATTGCAGATGATCAGCGTCGGCGAGGAGTCGGGCGAACTCGATACCATGCTGATGAAGGTCGCCGAGACCTTCGACATCGAGGTCAAGAACACGCTGGATCGCCTGCTCGCGGCCCTCGTGCCGGCCACCACGATCGTGATGACGGTGGTCGTCGCGATGATCATGTTGGCGATCGTGTTGCCGATCATGAACATTGCCGGGGCGGTGCATTAGGAGCCGGGAATCGGGAGTAGGGAATCGGGAACGGAAGAAGCAGAACGGGAGACGGGAAGCGGACGGAGCCGAGCGTTCGTCATCCCGGCGCAAGCCGGAATCCGGCCTCTGCCATGCGATCCACGATCGCTGGATCGCGTGGCAAGCGGGAATCGCAATTGAAAGAGGATCAGACCACGACATGAATATTTCACATCGCAACATTCGCAACCTGCCGCGTGCGGCGGGCTTCAGTCTCATCGAGATGCTCGCCGTGATCGTGCTGATCGGCATCGTCGCGGGCATCGTCGTGACCCAGGTCGGCAAGAACGTGGACAAGGGCAAGTGGGGTGCAGGCAAGGCCCAGGTCGGCAAGCTGGCCGGCGCGATCGAGAGCTATTCGCTCGACAACGGTTCCCCGCCGTCCGAGCTTTCGGCGCTGGTTTCCGGCGGTGGCGGCGCTTCCAACTGGATGGGGCCGTATGCGAAGGAATCGGATCTCAAGGATCCGTTCGGCCATGATTTCCAGTACCGGGCTCCGGGCGAGCACGGCAATTTCGACATCGTGTTCCTCGGCAAGGACGGCCAGGCCGGCGGCGACGGCGTCAACGCGGACTTCGGCAACTGGCAATGAGGAGCCGGGAATCGGGACTCGGGAATGGGGAATCGATGGAGCAGGGCCGTCCGCGACCCCGCTTTTCCCATTCCCGATTCCCCATTCCCGAATCCCGGCCGCGCGCGCGCGGCTTCACCCTCGTCGAACTGATCGCGGTCGTCGTCCTGCTCGCGATCGTGATGTCGATCGTCACGTTCTCGTTCTCCAAGAGCCTCGAAAGCACGCGCGTGCGCGCCGCGAGCCGGGATCTGGTCGCGGCGCTGCGCTATACGCGCGGGCAGGCGATCGTCAAGGGCGAGCAGAAGGTTCTGTCGCTCGATCTGGAAAACAATTCCTACACGGCGCCGGACAAGTCGCCGGTCCGGTTGCCCGAGAACATGGTCCTGCGCCTGACCACGGCCGCGCAGGAGCAGACTGGCGAGAGTACCGGCGGCATCCGCTTCTTTCCGGATGGCAGTTCCACGGGCGGAAACATCGCCGTGATCCTCGGTGAGCGCGAGTGGCGCATCAACGTCGCATGGCTGACCGGCGAAATCGCGCTCGAAGAGCAGGACGAATGAAACTCGGCACGGTTCGTGCGGTCTTTTCCTCCATGCATCGCCGACCCTTCCCGTTCGCGCCGCGGCGCAACCGAGGCTTCAGCCTGATCGAGATGGTCGCGGCGTTCCTCGTGTTCGCGATCGGCCTCGGCATCCTCATGCAGATCCTGACCTCGTCCCTGCAGCACACGCGCCAATCGGCCGACTACACCCAGGCCGCACTGCGCGCGCAATCGGTGCTCGACACGGTCGGGGTCGGCGAACGCATCGAAGAGGGTCACTCCGATGGCCGCTTCGACGACGGCTTCCGTTGGGAAATGGACATCGCGAAGATCGACCCGCAGGCCGTCGAGCCGCCACCGGCCACGGTGTCCGAATCGCGCCTGCTCGCCCAGCAGGAATTGCAGCAGAAGCAGCAGCAGAATGCGTACGATCCGGGCGCGAATGCGACCGTGGCGCAGATCTCGCCGGTCGAGCTCTACGAAGTCGCATTGACGATGTACTGGGGCACGCGCGGACGCGAACGCCAGGCGCGCTTCGCAACCCTGCGCGCGGCCAATCCGGATCCGAACGAGGGTATCGACCTGCCCGGCATGGATGCGCCGCCGAACCTCGATGGCGGTCGGGGCGGGAAGGAATGAGTCCGCGCAATCGCCGATCCCGCGTGGCCGGGCGTACCCCGATCCGGAGTACGACCGGCGGCTTCACGCTGATCGAGGTCATGCTCGCAATCACCCTGCTGGCTTTGCTGCTGGCCGGCACGTTCGGCGCGATCCGCACGACCGTGCGTGGCATGCATTCCGGCGAGGCCGCGATCGACCGGACCAGTCGCGTGCGCGTCGCCCAGGAATTCATGCGTCGCCAGATCAGTCGCATCCTGCCGCTCGCCTATGGCGAGGACACCACCGGTGCGCGCATCGTGTTCGAAGGCGACGCCACTTCGATGCGTTTCGTCGCCGCGATGCCGGGTTACCTGTCGAAAGGCGGCCCGTATGTCCAGACCCTGGAACTGGTCGGCGGCGGCTCGGGTGGGCGCCAGTTGCAGTTCGGCAACGAGATGCTCAACGGCTTCGACCTGGAAGAGGGCAGGCCGCCCGAGAACGAGCCCGTCGTGCTGCTCGACCAGATCCGCAGCGGCAAGTTCGAGTACCGCACGCTCGACGAGGACGGCGAACTCACCGACTGGTCGGACCAGTGGGACGACCCGGCCACGACGCCGGTCATGGTGCGCATCCACCTGGAGATGCGCGAGGAGGCCCAGGTCACGTTCCCCGATCTCGACGTGCCCCTGCTCATCGACGTGTCGGCGCGTTCGCGCGGCACCTTGCGTGCAAACCGCAGTTTGCGCAGCGTGCCCTCGAATGGCGGTGCAGCGCCGGTGATCGGCGAAGGCACTCGAAGGGGAAGCGAGCGGTGAACGCGCCACGACCCATCGCGCGCCATCGTGGCGTCGCGTTCGTCCTCGTGCTGTGGGTGATCGCGACGCTTTCGATCCTGCTCGGCAGCTTCGCGATGATCACGCGCACCGAGAACCTCCAGGCGCGCCATCTTTTCGACACCACCCGCGCGCGCTACGCGGCGGAGGCCGGGTTGAATCTCGCCGTCTACGAGCTGCGCAAGAACGACCAGTTGCAGCGCTGGATCGCGGACGGACGCGCGTACGCGTTCCAGTTCGACGAAGCGCAGGTCGAAGTGCGCCTGACCGACGACTCCGGCAAGATCGACATCAATACGGCGAAGGACGAGATCCTCGCGAGCCTGTTCATGCGCTCGGGCGTGGAAGAGGAACAGGCGGTCGCGCTGGCGGCCGCGATCGAGGACTGGCGCGACCCCGACGACCTGGAAACTCCGAACGGTGCTGAAGCCGACGCATACAGGGCGGCGGATCTTTCCTACGAACCGGCCAACGAGCCGTTCAACACCGTGTCGGAACTGCAACAGGTCCTCGGCATGAGCTACGCGCTGTATGAAAAGGTCGAGCCGGCGATCACCCTGTATTCGGGGCGTGGCGATCCGAATCTCGCCTATGCGCCGCTGGAGGCGCTCGAGTCGATTCCGGGCATCACGCCGGAAGTCGCTGCGCAGATCATCGCCCAGCGCCAGGCCCTGCCGCCAGGCTACCAGCCCGGCGTGGACGGGCCGCCGCTGACCCTGCCCGACGGCACGCCAATCCCGATGGCGAGTGGCGGCGGGCTCACGTATAGTGTCGAGTCGCGTGCGACGCTGCCGAGCGGGGCGCACACGGTCCTCGAAGCCACGATCCGGCTGGGTGGAGTCAATGCGGCGGGCAGACCGTATACGATTCTTCGCTGGCGGGACGGGGAAGCCTCCTGACACATCGTGAACGAATCCCTGGACAGACAACTCGCGCGTCTGCGGACCCGCCTTGCCAAGACCCCGTTGCCGGGGTTTTTCGCATGGTGGGGAAGCAACCTGCTGGCCTGGCTGCCGCCGCGCCTGCGCGCGATCGTCGGCGCGCGATCGGACAACCTGCTGGTCCAGGTCGAGGGCGAGGAGTTGCTCGTCTGGCGCGAGCACGGTGACGGCACCACCAACGAGTACGGTCGCATCAGCCTGAGTCTCGCTGCCGACGCGCAGGCCGCCGCATTCCAGCGCTTGCGAGCGGCGGTCGAGGATCCGGCGGCGCGCACGGTGTACTGCATGCCGTCCGACCGCGTGCTGCAGCGAATCCTGAACCTGCCCGCCGCGGCCGAGGACAACCTGCGCCAGGTGCTCGCGTTCGAGATGGACCGGCAGACCCCGTTCAAGGCGGACCAGGTGTATTTCGACAGCCGCGTGCTCGGCCGCGACGCGACCGGGCGCAGCCTGCGCGTCGATCTGGTCGTCATCCCGCGCGCGCAACTGGATGCGGAACTCGCGCGCGTGGCCGGCGCCGATCTCGCGCTCGCCGCGGTCGACAGCTGGACGTCCGAATCCGGCGGCAGCCGCCGACGCACCAACCTGTTGCCGCCGGAGCGTCGCGCGCGCAACCGCGACATGCGCCTGCCGCTGAATCTCGGCCTCGCCGCGCTGGCGATCGTGCTGCTCGCGGTCAACATGGCCGAATCACTGTCCAACCGGGCCGCGGCCAAGGCGGCGATGGAGGCCGAGGTCGAAGCCGCCAAGGTCGAGGCGCGCAAGGTCGCCGAGCAGAAGAACCAGCTCACCGAACTCATCGACGGCGCCAACTTCCTGACCGAGAAGAAGCGCAAGGAACCCTTGATGATCGCGCTGCTCGACGACATCACCCGGCGCCTGCCCGACGATGCGTATCTCGAACGGCTCAGCGAGAACGACGGCCAGGTGCAGATGCAGGGCGAGGCCGACGAGGCGGCCAAGCTGATCGGCCTGCTGGTCGATTCGCCGTATCTTTCCAATCCGGGCTTCCAGGGCCAGGTGCAGCCCGATCCGCGCACCGGCAAGGACCGCTTCACGATCAATGCGGACCTGAACAGCGACGTTCCCCTGATCCCGGAAGCCGCGTCGACTGCGCCTGCCGCGGCAGCACCGGGGGAAGCCGCCGCGCCGAGTGCGAAGGTGCCCTCCGCCGCAACGAACGCCGAAGCGGAGAAGGACGCCGCCGAACCGATCGACGGAAAAGCGAAGCCGGATTCCGGCAAGGATACGAAGACCGAAGCGTCCGCGCCGGCTGCGGGTGCTGCGGCAAAACCCGCGGACAGGAAACCTGCCGACGGGAAGCCCGTGGAAGGGAAGCCTGCGGAAGGAAAGAGCGTCGCTCCCGCCGGAGGCGCGACGAAACCGGCTCCGGCGGCGAAGCCCGTCACCCAACCGAAGGCGGCCAAGCCGGGCGGGGAGGCTCGCGATGCGCGCTGATTTCCTGCCCAGGGATGGCCGCCTGCTCGCGGTCGTGCTGCTGCTGATCGTGCTGCTGGTCGCGTATCTGGTGTTCGTGCACTTCTGGTTCGTCGCGCCACAGATGCAGTTGTCGCGCGACATGGGCGACCTGCGCGATCAGCACGCGCGGTACCAGCGCACCATCGCCGAACAGCCGGCCATCGCCAAACGCATGGCCGAAGTCCGCGCCTATGAACAGAGCAACCAGGGATTCCTTGCGGAAACCGATTCGAATGCCGCCTCCGCGGGCCTGATCCAGCGCCTCAAGCAGACCGTGACCGAGCACGCCAAGGACGAGAAGCAGTGCCAGGTCGTGAGTTCGCAAAGTTACAATGGTGGCGAGGAGGAGCTGTACCAGCGCGCCACGATCCAGGTGCGCATGCGCTGCAACATGGAGCCTCTTTCGGCCATCATCTACGACCTCGAGAACGGCAAGCCGTACCTGTTCATCGACAGCCTGATGATCTACCAGCAGCGGGTGTACGCGGCTCGCGGCCGCACGGCGCCCTCGCGTCCGCTGGACGTGCGTTTCAACCTGTCCGGATACCTGCGCAAGGCGGGCAAGGCCAAGTGAACATCCGCGCCGCCCGCCTGACGACACGCACCCTGGCCGGCATCTGCGCAGGTTTGCTGCTGCTCGCGATCCTGCAATACGCAGGGGTCGGCCGCGGTCATCACTGGCTGCCCGAACCGGAAGCGCCGGAGCGGCTTGCGCTCGGCCAGGTCGATCGCGAGCCGTTCAAGATGCCGCCGGCGGCGACGTTTGCCGAAGTCGAACGGCGGCCGCTGTTCAATACCGACCGCAAACCCACGCCGCTGGACCAGGCCGAGGGCGAGGACGCCGCCGCCGAGGAAGCGCCACCACCGAGCCCGCTCAACGTCGCCCTGACCGGCATCATCATCTCCAGCGAAACCGATCCGCCGACGCGGATCGCGCTGATCCGCGACAATTCGCGGAACCAGTCGCTTGCCTTGAAGGTCGGAATGCCGCTGGAAGGGCAGCAGGGAGCCTGGACGCTGACCGAAATCCACGAACGCAGCGTGGAGTTCACCAGCCTCGCCGACGAAGTCAGCGAGGTCGAACTGGAAACCGGGCCGGCGCCCGCGCAGCGTCCGCCTCCCCGTGGATCCCGCAACAATGCGAACCGCAACCAGGCAAACGACGAGAAGTCCGACCTGGCCGAACGCATCGAGCAACGCCGCCAGCAGATGCGCGAACGAGC
Source organism: uncultured Rhodanobacteraceae bacterium (assembly GCA_964462745.1). Taxonomy (GTDB): domain Bacteria; phylum Pseudomonadota; class Gammaproteobacteria; order Xanthomonadales; family Rhodanobacteraceae; genus Dokdonella_A. Next base: position 15,523 of record CAYWZC010000006.1, on the reverse strand, counting down.
CGAGCAGCTGCGCGAGCAGCGCGAAGCCGGGCAGCGCAAACCGAAAGAGAATTGATGGAGTGAAGCACGTGCTGTCGAAACCGAGGTTCCCGACCCGCCGGATCGCTGCGTGGCGATTCGCACCTGCGAATATCGCATCGCTGGCCATCGTGCTCGTGCTGGTGGCCCTGGCGGGCTGCGCCAGCTCGCCCGAGCGCCAGACGCGTTCCGATGCCGCGTCGGGCGTGCTGACCGCCGACAACGTCGCGCGCCCGCTCCAGACGCCTCCGCCCAGCGACCAGCCGATCATCATCACGCCGGGTGAACAGGCGGACTTCGAGCCTGCGCCGCCGGAGATCGAGGTCGGCACCGGCAAGTTCTTCGACAAGCGCTTCACCCAGGGCGGCAAGGCCGGTGCGTCCAGCGACGGCAAGGTCACGTTCAATTTCGAGAACCAGCCGATCCAGGCCGCGGTCAAGGCGATCCTCGGCGACCTGCTGCACGAGAACTATGCGATCGCGCCGAATGTCGGCGGCAATGTCACGTTCTCCACCGCGAACCCGATCGATCCCGACCAGGCGATGTCGGTGCTGGAGATGTTGCTGTCGTGGACCGGCAACACGCTGATCCACGAAGACGGCCGTTACACCGTGCTGCAGATCAAGGATGCGATCCCGGGCAACCTGACCCCGCTCACCACGCCGCCGAGCCAGGCGCGCGGTTACGAGGTACGCATCTTCCCGCTCGAATACATCTCGCCGAGCGAGATGGTCAAGGTGCTGAAGCCGTATGCGAAACCCGAGGCGTTCATCAACATCGATCCGGGCCGCAGCTTGCTGATCCTCGCCGGCACCGCATCGGAACTGGAAAACTACCAGCGCACGATCAACACCTTCGACGTGGACTGGCTCAAGGGCATGTCGGTCGGTGTGTTCAACCTGCAGCATGTCGAAGTCGGCACCCTGATGCCGGAGCTCGACAAGGTGTTCGGCACCACCGGCGAATCACCGCTCGCCGGCATGTTCCGCTTCCTGCCGCTCGAACGGGTCAATGCGGTCATCGCGATCACGCCGCAGGAGGAATACCTCGAGCGCGCGCGCGAATGGATCGAGCGGCTCGATCGCGGCGGTTCGGAAAACGCGACCCAGTTGTTCGTGTACAACGTCAAGAACATCCGTGCAGTCGACCTCGGCGATTACCTCAGCCAGATCTTCCTTGGTTCCTCGAGCGGCGGCAGCCGGCGCAGCAGCTCGGGTTCGGTCGGCCAGGGCCTGAAGCCGGTCACGATCGGCGGCCTCGGCGCCAGCGGCGGCCTGAACAAGGACACCGCGCCACGACCGCAATCGACCGAGGAACGCGCCGCATCGAGCTCCTCCGGCAGCAGCAGTTCGGTCAACCCGGACAGCGACATCCGCATCACCGCGGTCGAGGAGAGCAACCAGCTCCTGATCATGGCCACGCCGGTGGAATGGAACAACATGCAGAGCGCGATCCGCCAGCTCGACATCGCGCCGTTGCAGGTGCAGATCGAGGCGCGCGTGCTCGAGGTTACGCTGCGCGGCGAGCTTCGCTACGGCGTGCAGTGGTGGTTCGAAGGCTTGCAGGGTGTCAACCGCTACGAGAACGGCTATCCGTATATCCGTCCGAACGATCGGCAGCGCAGCCTGCTCGGCAGTGCGGGGCCCGGCCAGGCGGGTTCGATCTTCTGGTCGTACCTCAACAGCAACTACGAGGTGGCGATCAGTGCACTGGAAACGGAGGGGCTGGCAAAGGCACTCGCGGCGCCTTCCCTCGTGGTCGCGAACAACCAGGAAGCACAGATCAACGTCGGCACCCAGATTCCGGTCATCCAGACCTTCTACAACGGCCTCGGTGGGCTTGGCGGCAATACGGGCCTGGGCACGACCGGCAGTGTCCAGTACCTCAACACCGGCGTGGTCATGTCGGTGACGCCGCGCGTGAATCCGGGTGGCCTCGTGTACCTCGACATCTCGCAGGAAGTCAGCAATCCCGGCGCGGCGCCAGAGGGAGCGAATCCGCCGATCAACCAGCGCCAGTTGCAGACCCAGGTCGCGGTGCAGAGCGGCGAAACGATCCTGCTCGGCGGTCTCATCCAGGACAACACGACCAACACGGAAACGGGTGTGCCGGGGCTCAGCAAGATCCCGGTCCTCGGCAAGTTGTTCGGCTCGACGCGAAACAACAACGACCGCACCGAACTCATCGTCCTGATCACCCCGCGCGTCATCACCAACACCGAGGAAGCGCGCGAGATCACCCAGCAGTACATGCGCCAGTTCCAGGGCCTCAAGCCGCTCGAGGTCGAGTCCACTCGATCTTCCGGCGAAACGAATCAACCAGCCAGCGAGGCGAGCCAACCATGACCCAATCCACCTTCCGTACCGTGGCCGGCCCCGCGCGGCTCGTGCGAGCGCTTGCGTTCGGCGCGGTGCTCGTCGTGCTCGCCGCGTGCAGCGCCGGTGGCACGAAAAAGGATTCGACCGCCGAAGTCGAACAGCGTGCGGTCGAGCGCTGGAACTTCCTCATCGCGCACGAGGCGGAGAAGGCCTGGGATTACCTCACGCCGGGCTACCGCGCGACGATCACGCGGGAAGACTACGCAGCGGCGATGAACCACCGGCCCGTGCAGTGGACGTCGGTGAACTATGTCGACCGTCACTGCGAGGCGGACCGCTGTTCGGTGACCCTGAACGTTCGGTACTCGTTGAAGATGGCGGGCGTCGGCAGCCCCGTGGAGTCCGCCAGCCCGCAGACGGAGACCTGGATTCGCACCCGCGGCGCGTGGTATTTTCTGCCAAGCGATTGATTTTGCTGGACCCGCCGAGGCTTGGAATCAGGGATTGCGCGCCTGTTTCCTTTGTCTTAACATGGCGGCGCTGTTGCCTAACCTTGCCAGCGCCTCGCGCATGGTGAATGCAGTCGGAGTGAGGTTGGCGGAAAGCAAAAAGCCCTGTGGTCAAATTAGGAGTGTTTGTGATGAAGAAAAACAGCTTGACGACTGCCGTCGTCGCCGGCATCGCTGGCGTGGCGGGCTTCGCGGGTCTGGCCAGCGCCGTAAATCTGAATCCGGATGGTCTGGGCCAGGTTCTCGTGTTCCCGTACTACACGGTCAACAAGAGCCAGGACACCATGCTGTCGGTCGTCAACACGACGGACATCGGCAAGGCGGTCAAGGTTCGCTTCCTCGAGGGCTACAACAGCCGCGAGTGTCTCGACTTCAACCTGTTCCTGTCGCCGTATGACGTGTGGACCGCGACCGTGTTCGATCTCGGCCGTACCGATCCGGCTTCGGGCTTCGGCACGCCGGACTACGATCCGTATGCCGCGGAAATCGGCCCGGCCCTGTACACCCGCGACAACAGCTGCACGATCCCGTACTTCATGGCCGGCAACGGCAATGACGGCACGTTCGACGGCGACAACTACGTCGCGTTCCGTGGCTCGCTGTTCGCGGGCGGGGACAACGACGGTGGTCCGGACGGTATCTCGCGTTGCCGTGAAGGCCACTTCGAGATCATCACGATGGGCGACGTCATCCCGGGCAGCGCGCTCGACGGCGAGATCACCCACAGCACCTCGAGCACGCCGGGAGCGGGCGCTCCGTCCTGCGGCGACTACGTCAGCAACGCGAACTTCGTTGCGGTGGCGGCCGACCTCGATCCGCCGACCAGCGGTATCTACGGTTCGGGCCAGATCATCAACGTCGGCGAAGGCACGTTCTACGGCTACAACGCCGATGCGGTCGAAGGCTTCTTCGTCAGCGCAACCAGCAATCTGTACACCGAGTCGGGCAGTGTGTTCCCGTCGCTGGGCGACGCGCAGACCGAGATTGACGGTTCGGCCACCGCGTATGTGTTCCAGAGTGGCGGCCTGATCACGTCCAACTATGTCAACGGTATCGACGCGGTCAGCGCCGTGTTCATGGCCGACAACGTGTACAACGAGTACACGGTGAATGCCGGTATCGGCGCCAACACCGATTGGGTGGTCACGTTCCCGACCAAGCGTTACTACGTCGACACGGCCATCGTCGGTGGCGCGGCGATTCCGCCGTTCGTCGAGGTGTTCGCGGGCGAGTCCTGCGTCGAAGTCGGTGTCACCGTGTTCGATCGCGAGGAAGGTTCGCGCACGCCGAGCACCTGCGACATCTCGCCGTGTCCTCCGGGCCCCGCGCCGAACCAGATCTGCTACGAGACCAACGTGATCAGCTATTCCGACACGACGGTCGCCGATTCGGTCGTGCTGGGTTCCAAGCTGGTCAAGTCGATCCGTCCGTTCGGCAATGACGGCCACGTCATCCTCGATCTCGCGTCGGGCGACGGCGGTGCGCACGCCCTGCGTGCGGCCGGCAACGGCAATGTGTTCTACGGCCTGCCGGCTACCGGCTTCGCTGCGCAGAACCTGGTGAACTCGAGCATCGGTGGTTCCGGCACCCTGTCGAACTACTCGGGCCTGTTCCGTCATCGCATCAGCCGCGATTGCCGGAACGCCACGGGCGCGTGCTCCTGATCGCTTCCGTGTGACGTAGCAAGGCAGTATCGGACGCAAGTCCGCGAGAGGGGGCCGCAAGGCCCCCTCTTTTTGTGCTTCATCGGCTTTCTCGCCAACACATGCCGGTTCGGCTACACTCGCCGAGCCATTCGATTATCCGGGCCACCGCAATGAACCGAATCCTTCCGCTGACGCTCCTGGCCGCGTTCGTCGCGCCGTTGCTGTTCGTCCCGACCGGTGCCGACGCGATCGACATCAAGATCACCAACAAGGACGATCCCGCGACTCCGTGTCGCCTGCACATGGGTACCGAACCCGGGGATGCATTGCAGCTCGATCCGAACGGTGCGCCGGGTGACCTCATGGTCCGCGGTACGTTCTCGCCGGGCGATCCGTGCATTTCCGGCGGCGGCCCGACGCCCGCGCCGACGGGTACCGTGGCCCTGCCGCCCGGGACCACACCGGTGGCAGATGTGCCATTCAATGTCAACTGGACCGCGCAGAATGCGGTCGCTTGCACGTTCACGGGCACCGGCTGGAGCGGCGACGCTTGCGGCGGCACCCAGCCGGCTTGCAATCCGCAGGGAGCTTCGGGGACCAAATCGGTGCAATTGTCGGCTGGTTCCTATGAGTTTGGCCTGACCTGCACGAACGGAGTGGATCCGGCGGTCGAGGTGGCCGCGCCGGTGTTCGTGGTTACACCGCCCGGCGAAAGCTGCGGCTACGGCTTGCCGGCGGGAACTCAGCGACAGATGGTCGCGGACGTCAAGTTCCTGACGAATCCATTCGTCTACCATCAGCCGATGCTCAAGTTCGGTGACCTGTTCGGCTTCTTCACGAATTGCGTGCCTGCAGCGGGCGGGGTTTGTGAAAACGTACTTCCGTTCCCGGGTTTGAATGGCACGGTGCCGATCGTGACCGCCGAAACCTCGAAGTACATATCCTTGGCATTTACCACCGCAGGATTGGCGCCGGGTCAGCTCAGCGGCAAGTTCACGGTGAGTACCTCGAACATGGTGTACTCACAAGATCAGTTCACCATAAGCGATCGATGCGGGGACTTCGATGTGCAAGGGCCGTTCCTGTCACAGAATCCCAAGTGTGTCCAGGAAGTGACTCCAAAGAGCCAGTTCTTCAACTGGGTGGCAGCTCCGAGTAACAACTACTGCGAATTGCTGAATTCCGCGGGAGTGAATGATCCGAACAAGATCTGGTACCTCAACATTCGCGTACTCGAATGCGACGATCCACCGGGTACTTGCCGAGTGAACATCAAGAACCAGATCAATTGAGTCGAACATGGCCGGAATGAAATTGGTCGTCGGGCTTGTTCTGGCCTTGGTGACATGGGGTGCGACGGCCGCGTCGCCGGAACCCGGAGATCCGGCCGCAGCTGCGGCCGTGATCGCAAGCCGGGATCAAGTGTCGGTTACCTTGGCCGACTTTGACGCATACGTCGAACGCAAGGTCCCGGCGGACAAGCGCGCCGGCTTGCTGCGCAGCGGTGAGCGCATCCTTGCGATCGTCGGCAACCTGTTGCTCGACAAGCAGCTCGCCGCTGAGGCGCGCGAGCTCGGCATCGATCGCGATCCGATGGTCGCCGACCAGCTCGGCAAGGGTGACGACGATGCGGTGCTGGCGAAAGTCCGCATGGAACGCTACACGAGCACGCTCGAAGTGCCCGATTTCACTGAGCTGGCCCGCGAGCGCTACAGTCTCGATCCCGGCCACTACGCGGTTCCCGCGAGCACCGACATCCGCCAGATCGTGATCTCGACCAATGGGCGCGAGGAAAGCGTGGCGCGGGATCTCGCAGAAACCGTGCGTGCCGAAGCGATCGCGAATCCGGATGCGTTCGAAGCCATGATCGCGAAACATTCGGATGACCCGAACAAGGCCGATACGCACGGCGTCATGGAAGACATGGAGGATCCGAAGTACACGCCGGCCCTGCGCGACGCGGCACTCGCGCTGGCCGAACCGGGCGACATTTCCGAACCGGTACGCAGTGCAAGCGGTTTCCATATCTTGCAGTTGATCCAGCGAACGCCGGAGCGCCCGCGCTCCTTCGACGAGGTTCGCGAGGAAATGACGGCGAAGATGCGCGAGGAATGGCTTGCGCGTCAGAAGCAGAACCACATCGACGAATTGCGCAGCATGCCGGTCCACGACGTGGACGAGGACTTGCTGCTGTCGCTGCAAACCCGGTATGCCGGGGAGCCCGCCCATCCGGGAAGCTGAATCGCGGCGCAACCCCGTTCATGCCGAAAATTCCGAGTGCATTCCGCCGGTTGTCTCGGTGAACGCGGGGATCCAGCCGTTCCCTTCGTCGCTGTGAACGAGTGATGGCGTGGGAATTCGCCGGAACGCGGGAGTGTCGAGGATTGGCGTAGTCCGGGATGGCCGTCTCCGTACCCCTGACTAACCGCAGGATGCCGCTTGCCGGCAGAAACGGCGACACGGTGAATTCGTCGATAATGGCGCTCCCTTTCCACATCAGGGCCACGATCCTGTTCGCACGCCGTTACAGCCTCGTCGCGCAATTCATGCGGCGCGAATTGCACAGCCGTTTCGCCGGCAGCTTTTCCGGCAGCCTGTGGGCGCTGTTCCAGCCGCTGTTGCAGCTGGCCGTTTACAGTTTCGTGTTCGTGCACATCTTCAAGGCGCGATTGCCGGGCGCGGATGCGCCGGGTTACGTCGCGTTCCTCGCGCTCGCGTTGTGGCCGTGGACTGCGTTTGCCGAGGCGGTGTTGCGTTCGACCACTGCAATCGAGAGCAATGCCGCGTTGATCGGCAAGGTCGCGATTCCGCGCGAACTGCTGGTCTTCTCGAGCGCAGCGACGAGCTTCCTGATCCACATGGCCGGCTTCGTCGCAATCGTGCTGATCCTCGCCGCGACCGGGCAGGGTGTCCACCTGTGGGGCCTCGCTCCGGCGCTGTTGCTGTACGTGCCGTTGTTCGCGCTCGCTCTCGGTCTCGGGTTGTTGTGCGCGGCCATCCAGGTATTCGTGCGTGACCTGGTCCAGGCACTCGCCCAGGTGTTGCCGCTGGTCATGTTCGCTGCGCCGGTGTTCTATGACCGGTCGATCATGCCCGAGCGCTTTCGCGGTTTGCTCGACTGGAATCCGTTCACGTTCTACGCGGAATCGTTCCGCAGCCTGCTGCTCGCGCACGGCCATTTCGATTTCATGAAGCTTGCGATCGCGCTGGTCCTCGCCCTGCTCGTCCTGGTCCTCGGTCGACGCGCGTTCCGCCGCCTCGACCCGCATTTCGAGGACTTCCTGTGAGCGCCGACGTCCTCGCCCGCGCGACCCACCTCGGCAAGAACTTCCCGAAGGTGCATCGCAACGCGGATCGTCTGCGTGCGTTGCGGCGCCTGCTGTTCGGCCGCGGTGATCCCGACGGCGTGACGGTCCTGCGCGATATCGACCTCGAGGTACGCCGCGGAGAATCGCTCGGGTTGATCGGCGAGAACGGCGCAGGCAAGTCGACCCTGCTGAAGCTCCTGACCGGTGTACTCACGCCGAGCAGCGGCAGCGTTTCGATCGACGGAAGCGTCGGCGCGCTGCTCGAGCTCGGCGCGGGATTCCATCCCGACTACAGCGGTCGCGACAATGTCGCGATGTCCGCCGCACTGTACGGTCTCGGTCGCGACGAACTGCGCGAGCGCCTTCCCGAAATCATCGCGTTCGCCGACATCGGCGATTACATCGACGAACCGGTCAAGCATTATTCCTCGGGCATGGTCGTGCGCCTCGGCTTCGCGGTCATCGCCGCGATGAAGCCGGACCTGCTGATCACCGACGAAGTGCTCGCGGTTGGCGACGAGTCGTTCCAGAAGAAGTGCGTGAAATGGATCGAAGGCTACCTCGCCGATGGCGGTACCCTGATCCTCGTCTCTCACAGCATGTACCACGTGCAGAAGCTGTGCCACCGCGCGTGCTGGCTGCACGAGGGTGCGATCGAGCGCTATGGCGACGTGTTCGACGTGACCCAGGCTTATCTCGCATGGCATGAGCGCAAGTCCGCCCCGCAGTCGGACGAGGTCGCGGTGGACAAGGTCGGTGTCGAGTTCACGGTCGGCAGCCTCGAGGTCAACGGCGACAGCGGCCGGCAACCGTTGCTGCTCGAAGAATCGGCGACGCTCTGCGTGCGTGCGCGAATCCGCTCGCGCGAAGGTCGCGCTCCGATCGTGATGGTCGGCATCGTGCGCGCGGACGGCACGCCGGTGTACGGCTTCGGCAGCGACATGGATGGCGTGTGCTTGCGGCGCGCCGCCGATGAGGAATACCTCGTCGCGGTCGAGTTCCCCGACCTCCCGCTGTTGCCCGGCAGCTACAGCGTGCGCGTGCATCCGCTCGATCCGGAAGGCGTGCGCCTGTTCGATACCGCCGAACGCCTGTTCACCGTGCGCGGCGCGACCCGCGAACTCGGCCTGGTCCGGTTGCGCCATCGCTGGCTGGAACCGGATGCCGTCGCGGCGTCGGTCGGTTCCGTGGAGCGGCACGCATGAGCGACGAAACCTCACCCCTGCCGTTCACCGGCGAGCGTTTCACGCCCGAATGCGAACGGGAAATCTGGTACGAACACTGGCACCGGTATGCGTTCGCCCGCAGGCTCGCCCACGGGCGCCGCGTACTCGACGCGGCGTGCGGGGAAGGCTACGGCAGCGCGTTGCTGGCCGAGGTCGCGGCCGAGGTCGTCGGTGTCGACATCTCGACCGCGGCGATCGAGCACGCGCGAACCCGCTACGCGGGACGCCCGCGGCTGCGATTCGAATGCGCCGACGCGGCGGCGCTCGGATTCGCGGACGCGGCGTTCGATCTCGTCGTGTCGTTCGAGACGCTCGAACATCTCGCCGCGCAGCAGGAACTGGTCGCCGGCTTCGCGCGCGTGCTCACCGATGATGGCGTATTGGTCATCTCCTCGCCGGACAAGCGCACGTACAGCGATGAAACCGGGTTCCGCAACGAGTTCCACGTCCGCGAGCTGTACCGCGAGGAACTGCTTGCCCTGCTCGCGCCGCATTTCCCGCACCGGCGCCTGTACGGGCAGAAACTGCTGTTCCAGTCTGCGTTGTGGACGCTCGATGACGACGGCGAGGCGCGGCTCCCCGAGGCGGCACGCGCGGAAGTCCGGACCGCGGCGCCGGATGGCGCGATCCGTTCAGGCCCGGGCTATGCGCCCCTGTATTTCGTCGCGGTCTGTTCGCGGCGTGCGTTGCCGGACCTGCCCGACCTGTCCGTGTTCGGCGACGCGGAGGAATCGGTGTACGCACACTACACCCATGAAATCCGCAAGAACATGAGCGCCGGTGCGCGCATCGCCGAACTCGAGGCCGAGGTCGAGCGCCTGCAAAAGCTAAGGATGCCCTGACCAACCCCACGCGGGCGTCATCGGCCTGTCTGCCCGCAGATCGCAGGACCGTCGGCGAAGGCAGACTGGCCGTCCGTCGAGACGGCGAGCCGAAGAGATGCGGACAGACAGACCGGCCCCAACTTGTTGAGTCAAATGACGGGGTGATGGCCACAAGGCCCGCATATCGTCGCGCGCGTCTTGCCCAGACGGCCTGTCTGGGCAAGACGCGCACACCAACATGAGAACCTTGTGGACATCATGCCGCCCGCGTGGGGTTGGTCAGGACATCCTTGAACAAGCGATAATTCCCGAATGAACGCGAATTTCCAGTACCAGATCAACGGGGTCGGGGCACCGGCCATGCCGCGCATCGATCCCGACGCGCCGCGCTATGCCTCGCAGGATGGCCTGGTCGCCTCGCTGTCGAACAACGAATGCGTCTTCCAGGTGAAGCGCAGCGCCGAAACCCACGTCATGACCTACCAGGTGCTGCAGGCGATGGACCAGTGTCGCGAATTCCGCACGCTGGACGAGCATGCCGCGCGCATCATGACGACCCTGCCGGCGCTCGGTGCGCAGCGTGAAGGGGTCCGCCGGGTGCTCGACAACCTCGTCGAACGCGAACTGCTGGTTGGCGACGGTGCGTGGCTCCAGCGACTCGTTTCGGCGCCCGCGCGGGAATCCGCACCGCTGCGCGCGGTGTTCATCCGCGCCTGCGACCGGCCGGACCAACTCGAACGCCTGCTCGGTTCGTTGACCGACTACGAGCGCCAGTTCCAGGCGAATCGGCACTACGTGCTCATCGACGACTCGGTGACGGTCGCGGCGGTCGACCGCCACCGCGACCTGTTGCGCGAATTCGCGCGCGCGACCGGTTGCAAGCTGACCTATGTCGGCCGGGCCGAACAGGAACGGCTCGTGCAGAACCTCGCCAAGGCCGTTCCCGGCGCGGCAGCGATCCTGCCCGACCTTCTGCTGCGTCCGGAAGCGGCGCAGCGTTTCGGCGGCGGCCGCGCGTGGAACATCGCGCTGTTGCTGTCGGCCGGCGCACGCCTGGTCCTGCTGGACGACGACCAGTGCCTGCCCTTGCGACGCCTCGATGAGGCGCGGCCGGGTCTCGACCCGGACCCGGCTGCGATCGGCAGCGCGCATTTCCATCGCAACATCGAGGAAGCGCTCGGCGCCGGCCACGCGATCACCGAGGATCCCTTCGATCTGCACCTGGAAGCCGCCGGTCAGTCGCTCGGTGCGTTGGCCGCGGGCGAGCGCTACGCGATCGGGCGCGAGGCGTTGCGCGATCTCAGCCTGAGCCGCATCGACCATTTGCGCGGCGAAGCCGTGGTGCTCGGCACCCTGAATGGCAGCCTCGGCAGCGCGCGCACGGAATCCGGTATCTGGCTGTACCAGCTCGACGCGGCCTCGCGCGCGGAACTGTGCGCGGATCGCGACAGCTACCTGCGCAACGTCGAGGCGGGCAGCGTCTGGCATGGCCGGCCCCAGGCTCGTGCGAGCATGTCGGTCGGCTTCACGCCGTTCGCGCTCGACAACAGTGAACTGCTGCCGTGCACGAACGCGCAGGGCCGCGGCGAGGACTTGCTGTTCTCCGCGGTGACCCGGCTGATCCGTCCCGATGCGCTGTTCCTCGAACTGCCGGTGGCCATGGGGCATGTGCAGGAATCTCCGCGCAAGCGTTCGCCGCGCACCCTCGGACCGCATACGCCGCGGTTCAACCACTTCGTCGCGAACTTCGTGCAGCGCCAGCTGCCCGAGTTCCTCGCCGAAGCCCCGGCCCGGCGCCTCGACCTGCTCGCTGCCAACCTGCGCGATGTCGCGGCAGCGAGCGAAACATCCCGGATCAACCTGCTGCGCGAATACCTCGGCTTCGTGCGCGCCGACGTCATCGAGCGCATGCAGCAGAATTACGAGGCCGCACGCGACGCACCGATCTACTGGCAGGCCGACGTGCGGACCATCATCGAGGCGAACGGCCGTGCGCTGGTCGGCAGTGCGCCACCGCGGCTCGACGACTGGGACGAATCCGCCAACGACCGCGACTGCGCCGATGCATTGCGCGACGAGACCAATGCGCTCGCCGGTGCCTGGGAAGCCTGGCCGGCGCTGTGGGAACACGCGCGCCAGCGCGGTGCGGCGTTGCTCGACGAACTCTGAGATCCGCGATGACCACGGGCGCGAACGGCCTGACCAGCGTCGTCGTGGTCGCGGCCGACAGCGGTCCGCTGTTGCGCGAATGCGTCTCGGCGGTGCTGGCCTCGTCCGCGCCGGTCGAAGTCGTGCTCGTCGACAACGATTCCCGCGACGGAGAGCCGCAGAAGACACTGGATGCCCATCGCGACGATCCGCGTGTGCGTTCCGTTCGCAATGCGACCAACCTCGGCTTCGGCCGCGCCTGCAACCTTGGCGCCGCACGAGCCCGCGGTGATGCGTTGTTGTTCCTGAATCCCGACGGCCTGGTCGAGGCCGACACGATCCGGAAGTTGCGCGAAGCGGCCGCCGATCGGGCAAACGCGTGCCTGCTCGGCGCCGATGTCCGCGATCCGGACGGCAATCCCGCGCGCGGCAGCCGGCGCCGCGATCCGACCTTGCGCCGCGCGTTGATGAGCCTGAGTGGTCTGGCTCGTTGGCAGGAACGCTGGCCGGCCCTCGAGGGAATCGAAATGTCGCCGCGCGTGCCCGATGACGTGCGGACGGAACCGGTCGAAGCCGTATCCGGTGCCTGCATGTACCTGCCGCGCGCGCTGTTCGAACGCGTCGGCGGTTTCGACGAGGGCTATTTCCTGCATTGCGAGGACCTCGACCTGTGTCGCCGCGTGCGCGATGCGGGCGCGCTCGTGGCGGTCGTGCATTCGGCGCGGGTCCGCCACGTGCAGGGTAGTTCGAGCCGGCATCGTCCGGTGTTCGTCAGCCGCCACAAGCACCGCGGCATGTGGCGCTGGTTCGTGCGCCACGATCCGGCTGCGCGCAATCCGCTGCTGCGACTTCTCGTTGGCGTGGCCATCGGCGCGCATTTCCTCGCCACCGCGCCGTATTTGTGGCTTCGGGCAAGGTTCCGCGGCTGATCGTCCCGGTGGGAGCGCCGGGTCGCGTCGATCCGCGACCTCGGCGCCGCAGGCATCGCGGCTGCCACGGATGCGGTGGCGGTCCGCGGTTCATGCGAGAATCGGCGTGCGCATTCCGCGCCGGGCGGGGGAGGTTCCGATGCGATTCCTGGTTCGCTGGTTCATCGACTGGCCCGCGCGCGTCGCGCGGTCATTGCATGCGATCGCGCCGCTGTTTGCGCGCATCGTGGTCGGATGGGTGTTCCTGTGGAGCGGTTGGGGCAAGCTGCAAAACCTGCCGCTGGTCACCGAGAACTTCGTCAACTGGAACATTCCGGCGCCGCAGATCCTGACGCCTTTCGTGTCCGGCGTGGAGTTCGTAGGCGGCATCCTGCTGCTGGTCGGCCTGCTGACGCGGATCTCCGCCGGTGCGCTCGGCATCGTCATGATCGTCGCGACCATCGCGGCGAAATCGGCATTCGTCGATTCGCTCGCGACCCTGCTCGGTTTCGAGGAGATGGCCTACCTTGCGATCTTCCTCTGGCTCGCGATCGCGGGAGCGGGCGCGATCTCGCTCGATCATCTGATCCAGCGCTGGTACGACCGCGTACATCCGGAGACGTAGCAGCGTAGGTCGGTTCAACCGGCGCAGCCGCGGAACGACGGCGCGCAGATGGGCGATTGCCTTGCACGGAGGCTGTCGGACTTCGGGCGTGTCGGCTCCGGCCTTCGGCCTTGAGCCGACCTACGGGCTGGTACGACAAGACACGTGGCCGGTAGGAACCGGCTTCAGCCGTGATGCTTTTCGTGTGTACCACATTCAACCGCATCGCAACCTCGGTCACGGCTGAAGCCGGTTCCTACGAAGATTGCGTTCGATGGCGGTTGATCGTGTCGCGCAATTGCGCGGCCGCCGCGCGTGCGACTTCGGCGAAATCGGCACCGTCGCCCGCATACAGGATCGCGCGCGAGGAGCTCACGACGAGGCCGGTTCCGTCCGTCGTGCAGCCGTTCGCGATCACGGCGGCGACGTCGCCGCCCTGCGCGCCGACGCCGGGTACCAGCAGCGGCAGGTCGCCGACGCGCGAGCGCACGTCGGCCAGTTCCGCGGGGTACGTCGCGCCGACCACGAGCAGGCAATTCCCGTTCGCGTTCCAGTCGCGTGCGACCGTCTCGGCGATATGCTGGTAGAGCGCGAGTTCACCGGACGCCGATCGCACGCGAAGATCCTGCACATCGCCCGCGCCCGGGTTGGACGTGCGGCACAGGATCACGACGCCCTTGTCGGCCCGGTCGAGGAACGGCTGCACCGCGTCGCGACCGAGATACGGGTTGACCGTGACCGCATCCGCGCGATGGCGATCGAACGCCTCGCTCGCATAGTGTCGCGCGGTGGAGCCGATGTCGCCGCGCTTCGCATCGAGGATCACCGGCACGCCCGGATGCGCGTCGTGGATGTGCGCGATCAGCCGCTCCAGCGTCTCCTCCGCGCCGAGCGCCGCGAAGTGCGCGATCTGCGGCTTGAAGCAGCACACGAGATCCGCAGTCGCATCGACGATGGCGCGACAGAACGTGAACACCGCGTCCGGGTCGCCGCGCAATTGCGCCGGAAACCGCGCCGGTTCCGGATCGAGCCCGACGCAAACCAGCGAGTCGTTGCGTTGCCACGCTTGCCGCAGGGTTTGCATGAAGTCCATGGTTACGTTCCGGTGAGCGGTGAGCGGTGAGCGGTGAGCGGTGAGCGGGGAAGAGGAAGCCGGAAGCCGGGAAAGCATAGCGGGTTGCGGGGCGCTCTTCTTGATTCCCGACTCCGCACCCGACTCCGCCGCTTCGCCCAGCACGTAGCCCGGGTAAGCGAAGCGCACCCGGGGAATCGGTTTTCGCTGCGCAGCCCCATGATGCTGCGTCGTGAATTCGAACCCTGTCGAGACGGGCGACCACGCGAGGATCGCGTCAGCGATAATTTTCCCGCTTCCCGAATCCCGGCCCCTAAGCCAGCTTCTTGTACTTCACTCGATGCGGCCGCGCAGCCTCGTCGCCGAGGCGGCGCTTCTTGTCGGCCTCGTACTCGTTGTAGTTGCCGGGGAAGAACTCGACGTGCGAGTCGCCTTCGAACGCGAGGATATGGGTCGCGACGCGGTCTAGGAACCAGCGGTCATGCGAGATCACCATGACGCAACCGGGGAATTCCAGCATCGCGTCTTCGAGCGCGCGCAACGTTTCGACATCGAGATCGTTGGACGGTTCGTCGAGCAGCAGCACG
The DNA here is from genome assembly GCA_964462745.1 of uncultured Rhodanobacteraceae bacterium. Classification (GTDB taxonomy): domain Bacteria; phylum Pseudomonadota; class Gammaproteobacteria; order Xanthomonadales; family Rhodanobacteraceae; genus Dokdonella_A. Next base: position 355 of record CAYWZC010000006.1, on the reverse strand, counting down.
TTGGCGCCCTGCATCAGGGTCTTGGCGAGGTGCAGGCGTCCGCGCTCGCCGCCGGACAGGCTGCCGACGATCTTCTGCTGGTCGCTGCCCTTGAAGTTGAAGCGGCCGATGTAGGCGCGCGACTGCAACTCGTACTTGCCGATCGTGATGATGTCGGCTCCGCCGGAGACTTCCTGCCAGACGTTGTTCTTCGCGTCGAGATTGTCGCGTGACTGGTCGACGTAGGCGAGTTGCACCGTGTGGCCGATCTTCACCTCGCCCCGCCCTTCGATGTTGGGCGGGCGGGCCTCCATCGGGAGGACGTGGTCCTGGTGGAGCTGGAGCTCCTTCGCGTCCTCGACGGTGACGATGCGCT